>NZ_JBVJLD010000055.1:0-64257 GCF_055584905.1 Kitasatospora sp. NPDC088742
GAGATTCGACAAACTCGCCGTCCGCTACGAAGCGACCGTGCTGGTCGCAGCCATCAACGAGTGGCTGTGACCAGCACTTTCGAAACAGGCCCTAGGAGCGGGCGTGCTCGCGCAGGAACACCCCGGCGTGGGCCGCGGCCTCCTCCACGCCCGGGCCACCGGCGCCCTGGCCGACCACCCCGTCGGCGCCCGTCCCCCGCCAACCCCAGGTGCCGTCCTGGCCCTGGGTCAACTCGGCCGTCCCACCGAAGAGTTCGAGTCCGCGTGGGCCCGCGACGGACGGCCGGGGGACGGCCTCCGGCCACTTCTTCCGGGCGCCCTGGCGGGTGATGCCCCAGGCCGCGCCGAGCTGCTCGTAGTTCGCGCCGTAGGAGCCGGCCGTCGCCGCCGCGGCTGCGGTGAGCCGCCTCACCTCCAGGTCCACCGCCTTCCACGCGGTGAGCACGGAGAGCGCCACCTCCGCCGGGTCGGCGTCCCACATCCGCTCGGGCGGCAGCCCGGTCTGCCGGGAACGGACCGCCGCGGCAAGCGGGTTGAGCGCCTCGTACAGCGCCCGGGCCAGTTCCACCTGTTCGTCCGGCGTGATCTCAGGCATCGTCATGCGACAACCATAGTTCACAGACCCCGGATCGGAAACCAAAGTTACCGACAGGGCTCCGGGCATGGCAGAGGCCCGGGGCGCTCGGACGAGCGCACCCGGGCCTCCGGTTGCCGCGTGACTCCTACCGGCCGTGCTGGCGCGGGCCGGTGGAGCCGCGCATCACCAGCTCGGGCTGGAACATGAACTCGCCCCGCTGGCTGCCGCTGCCGTTGACCTCTTCCAGCAGGGCGTCGACCGCGGCGGTGGCCATCGACTCGACCGGCTGGCGGATGGTGGTGAGCGGCGGCTCGGTGAAGGCGATCAGCGGCGAGTCGTCGAAGCCGACCACCGAGACGTCCTTCGGCACACCCATCCCGCGCTGGCGGACGGCGCGGATCGCGCCCAGTGCCATCAGGTCGCTGCCGCAGACGATCGCGGTGCAGCCCTTGTCCAGCAGGGCGTTGGCCGCGGCGTGCCCGCCCTCGACGCTGAACAGCGTGTGGTGGACGTACTCGGCGGCCTCGGCCGGGGCGAGGCCGAGGTACTCGCCGACCGCGGCGGTGAAGCCCTCGATCTTGCGCAGCACCGGGACGTAGCGGCGCTGACCGACCGCCAGACCGATCTTCTCGTGGCCGAGTTCGACCAGGTGCTGGACGGCCATCCACATCGCGGCCCGGTCGTCCGGCGAGATGAACGGCGCGGCGATCTTCTCGCTGTAGCCGTTGATCAGCACGAACGGGACCTGGCGGCCGGTCAGCTTGGCGTACCGGTCGTGGTCGGCGGTGGAGTCCGCGTGCAGGCCGGAGACGAAGACGATGCCCGCCACGCCCCGGTCGACCAGCATCTCCACCAGCTCGTCCTCGGTGGAGCCGCCGGGGGTCTGGGTGCAGAGCACCGGCGTGAAGCCGTGCCGGCTGAGCACCTGCTCGATCACCTGGGCCAGCGCCGGGAAGATGGGGTTGCTCAGCTCCGGGGTGATCAGGCCGATCAGTCCGGCGCTGCGCTGGCGCAGCCGGGTGGGCCGCTCGTAGCCGAGCACGTCGAGTGCGGCCAGCACCGTCTGACGGGTCGTCGCGGAGACACCCGCCTTGCCGTTGAGGACGCGGCTGACGGTGGCCTCGCTGACCCCCGCCTGCGCCGCGATGTCCGAGAGTCGCGCCGTAGTCACGATCCCAGAGCCTATTGCAACCATGTCAGACCGCCCACCAGATGGTGCTGTCCGCCGGGAGGACCGTCTCGCCCTCCACCGCGACGGCCTCGGTGGAGGAGAGCAGGATACGGCCCGGGGCGGCGATCCGGACCGGCTCGGAGCCGGTGTTCACGGTGCAGAGGAAGGAGCCGCGGCGGAAGGAGAGCAGGTGCTCGCCGGTCTCCAGCCACTCCACCGCCTCGCCCGCGCCCAGGTCCGGGTGGGACCGACGGATCGTCAGGGCGGAGCGGTAGAGCTCCAGGGTGGAGGTCGGGTCGCCGCTCTGGACCTCGACGCTGAGCCCGGCCCAACTGTCGGGCTGCGGAAGCCAGCTGGGGCCGCCGGCGGTCGGGCCGAAGCCGTAGGGGGCCTCGGTGCCGGACCACGGGATCGGCACCCGGCAGCCGTCACGGAAGCCGTCCTGGCCCTCGGCGCGGAAGAAGGAGGGGTCCTGGCGGACCTCGTCGGGCAGGTCGGTGACGTCGGGCAGGCCGAGCTCCTCGCCCTGGTAGACGTAGGCCGAGCCGGGCAGGGCGAGCATCAGCAGGGTGGCGGCGCGGGCCCGGCGCAGGCCCAGCTCGCGGTCGCCGGGGGTGCGGATCTGGGTGCCCAGGCCCGGCTCGTTGGCGAAGCGGGTGGCGTGCCGGGTGACGTCGTGGTTGGAGAGCACCCAGGTGGTGGGGGCGTTCACCGGGCGCATCGAGTCCAGCGAGAGGTCGATCACCTCGCGCAGCTCGGCGGCGTCCCAGGAGGTGCCCAGGTACTGGAAGTTGAAGGCCTGGTGCAGCTCGTCCGGGCGGACGTAGTTGGCGGTGCGCTGGACGGTCGGGGTCCAGGCCTCGGCGACGCCGATCCGCTGCCCCGGGTACTCGTCCAGGATCTTGCGCCAGGCGCGGTAGATGGCGTGCACGCCGTCCTGGTCGAAGAACGGCATCACGTCGTTGCCGAGCAGCTTCAGCTGGTCGTGGGCACCGAGGTCGGGCAGGCCGGGGGCCTTCACCATGCCGTGCGCGACGTCGATCCGGAAGCCGTCCACGCCCATGTCCAGCCAGAACCGCAGGATGGAGCGGAACTCGTCGGCGACCGCCGGGTTCTCCCAGTTGAAGTCCGGCTGCTCGGGGGCGAACAGGTGCAGGTACCAGTCGCCGGGGGTGCCGTCGGGGTCGGTCGTGCGGGTCCAGGCCGGGCCGCCGAAGATGGACTCCCAGTCGTTGGGCGGCAGTTCGCCGTCCTCGCCCTTGCCCGGCTTGAAGTGGTAGCGGTCGCGCAGCGGGGAGGCGGGGCCCTCGCGCAGCGCGCGCTGGAACCACTCGTGCTGGTCCGAGGAGTGGTTGGGGACCAGGTCCACGATGATCCGCAGGCCCAGCTCGTGGGCGTCCCGGATCAGGCCGTCGGCGTCCAGCAGGGTGCCGAACATCGGGTCCACCGCGCGGTAGTCGGCCACGTCGTAGCCGGCGTCGGCCTGCGGGGATGCGTAGAAGGGGGAGAGCCAGACCGCGTCCACCCCGAGGTCCCGCAGGTACGGGAGCCGGCTGCGCACGCCCGGCAGGTCACCCATGCCGTCGCCGTTGGAGTCGGCGAAGCTGCGGGGGTACACCTGGTAGATGACCGCGTCCCGCCACCAGTCTCTGCCGGCCGCACCGTTCGCGGCGGAGGAGTCGGCGGCTGCGGCGACGGTCTCGGCGGCGGGCCGGGAGGTGTCGGCCAGGTTCTGGGTCATGGACAGTCATCCCTTGGGGACTCGGTGGCGGCCCGGCCGCCCGGTCGGGGTCGGCCGGTTCGCGGCAACAGGCAGGTGCGGGGGCAGTTTTGACGGTACGTCAGGCCGTCAGGACTTCGCGGCGCCGGCGGTCAGACCGGTCACGAGGTGACGCTGTACCAGGTAGAAGACCAGAGCTGCGGGGAGGGCGATCAGCACCGAGGTGGCGGCCATCAGGTTCCACTGGCTCTCGTACTGGCTGATGAAGGTCTGCAGGCCCACGGCCAGCGTGTACTTGCCGGAGCTGAGCATGAAGGTGGAGGCGAAGGCCACCTCGGCCCAGGCGGTGAGGAAGGAGTAGAAGGCGGCGACCGCCAGGCCCGGCCGGGCCAGCGGGATGACCAGGCGCCAGAAGGTGCCGAAGGGGCTCAGCCCGTCCACCCGCCCGGCCTCGTCGATCTCGACCGGGATGGTGTCGAAGTAGCCCTTCAGCAGCCAGGCGCAGTAGGGGACGGTGGTGGCGGAGTAGACCATGATCAGGCCAAGGTAGCCGTCCAGCAGCTTCAGCTCGGAGAGGATGGTGTACATCGGCACAATGAGGACCGCAATAGGGAACATCTGGGTCACCAGCAGGGTCCACATCAGCTGGCGGTGTCCGGCGAAGCGCATCCGGGAGACCGCGTAGCCGGTGGTGGCGGCGACCAGCACGCCGAAGACGGTGGTACCGCCGGCCACGATCACCGAGTTGAGGAACCAGGTGCCGAAGTCGGTGTCGAACAGCACCTTGGTGTAGTTCGAGAAGGTCACCTTGGAGAGGATCTGCCCGGGGTGCAGGTAGTCCATCTTGTCGGGGCCGAGCGAGATGAAGCCGATGTAGAGCACCGGGAACAGCGCGATCAGGCTGGCCAGCACCAGGGCGGCGTGCGAGAGCACCCGCACCAGCGGGGAGGACTCGCCGCGGCGGCGGGCCTTCTTCGGGGTCGCGGTCGGAGTCGCGGTCGGGGTCGCGGTCATCGGGACGACTCCTCGTTCCGGGCCAGCCAGCGGCGGTAGAAGCTGGTGAAGACGATCAGGATGGAGAGCAGCAGCACGCCGTAGGTGGCCGACTGGGCGTAGTCGCGCGGCTGTTGGCCGAAGCCGAGCCGGTAGGCCCAGGTGACCAGGATCTGCGCGTCCGGCGCTCCGTTGCCGAACAGCAGGAAGATGACGGTGAACTGGTTGAAGGTCCAGATCACGCCGAGCAGCACCACCGTGGAGGAGACGCTGCGCAGGCCCGGCAGGGTGATGTGGCGGAACCGCTGCCAGGGCGTGGCGCCGTCCATCTCGGCGGCCTCGTACAGCTCGCCGGGGATCGACTGCAGGCCGCCGAGCAGCGAGACCATCATGAACGGCACGCCGACCCAGGTGTTGACGCCGATGGCGGCCGCCTTCTGCGCCAACGGGTCGGAGAGCCACGAGGGTTCGGGCAGTCCGACGCTGCCGAGCAGGCCGTTGATCACTCCCCCGTCGGCCAGCATCAGGCGCCAGGAGAAGACGGTCACGAAGGTGGGCACCGCCCACGGCAGGATCAGCATCAGCCGGTAGAGGCTGCGGCCGCGCAGGTGCTGGTTCATCAGCATGGCCAACGCCAGACCGGTCGCGTAGGTGACGGTGACGCAGATGACCGTCCAGGCGATGGTCCAGACGAAGTGCGACCAGAAGCGGTCGTAGGAGCCGGGGCCCCAGAGCACGTCGGCGTAGTTGTGCAGCCCGATGAACTCGTAGGTCGCCGGGATGTGCTTGACGCCGATGGTGCGGGCGGAGTTGAGGCTGTTGGCGTCGGTGAGGGTCAGGTAGAGGCCCTGCACCAACGGGTAGCCGACCAGCACCCCGAGGACGATGACGACCGGCGCGACCATCGCGTACGCGTACCAGTACTTGCTGTACGAGAGCTTGACGCGGGCCACCAGGCCGGGACGGGCTCGCCGTCCGTCCTCGGTGGGCGCGTCCTGCACGGCGACTGCCATGAGTTGACACCTTCTCAGGAGAGCTGGGGCTTGGGGGAGCAACCGTCCGGGTCACCTCCGTCAGGTGGGTGACCCGGACGGTGGGTCTTACTTGGCGAAGCCGGGGAGCAGCTTGGCGTAGTCCACGGCGGTGGCGTCCAGGCCGGCCTTGGTCTCGGACTGGCCCTGGACGACCTTGCCCAGGTTGGTGCCGAGGGAGGCGAACAGCGAGGAGTACTCCGGCAGTTCGGGGCGCGGCTGGGCGGCGGTCAGGATCGCCTGGAAGCCGGCGATGCCCGGGTCGGCCTTGACGTCGGCGGTGTAGGCGTCGGCGCGGGTCGGCAGGGTGGAGTTCTTCTGCGCGAGGAAGGACTGGCTCTCGGCGGAGGTCAGGAAGCCGGCCAGCTTGGCGGCGGCCTCCTTGTGGGCCTTGTCCGAACCGGCGTAGACCGAGACGTTGTGGCCGCCGGTCGGGGCGCCGGCCTTGCCGGCCGAGCCGGCCGGGACGGCCGCGATGCCGAGGTTCTTCTTGTCGGCGAAGGCGGAGCCCTTGTAGATGTTGGTGACCTCCCACGGGCCCTGGATGATCGCCGCGACCTTGCCGCTGTTGAAGGCGTCCATCATGTGCGCGTAGGAGTCGGTGGTGACGTCGGCCTTCACGGTGCCCGGCGCGGTGAACATCGACTTGTAGGTCTCGACCGCCTTGGCCGCCTCGGGCGAGTTCACGGTGATCTTCTTGCCCTTGGCGTCCACCGTGTCGGTGCCCTCGCCCAGCAGGTAGGGCATCGCGTAGTAGCCGTCGGCCGCGCGCTGGAAGAAGCCGTCGGCGCCGGTCTTCTCCTTGACCTGGGCGGCGGCGGTCTTCAGCTCGTCCCAGGTGGCGGGCGCCTTGGTGATGCCGGCCTTGGCGAACAGGTCCTTGTTGTAGAGCAGGCCCAGGGTGTCGGTGACCAGCGGGGCGCCGTAGACCTTGCCCTCGAAGGTGGCCTGCTGGATCAGGCTGGGCTGGAAGGCGGCCTTGTCGGTGAGGGCCGGGGTGCCGTCCAGCGGCTCCAGGTAACCGGCCTTGGCGAAGGCGGAGGTCCAGCCGACCTCGGCGCGGAAGGCGTCCGGGGCGCCGGTGGCGCCCATCGCGGTCTGCAGCTTGTTCTGTGCCTGCTCGAACGGGACGTTCTCGAACTTGACCTTGATGTTCGGGTTGGCGGCCTCGAACTTCTTGACCAGGGCCTCGTAGTTCGGCGCCTCGTTGGTGGCGTTGGAGGTGTCCCAGTAGGTGATGGTGACCGGGCCGGAAGCGGCCTTGTCGTCCGAACCGGAGCCGCTGCTGCCACAGGCCGCCATGGTGACCGCGAGGGCCGCAACGAGGGCAGAGGCCGCGATGCCACGCCGCATGAGAACTCCTTGGGGAAAGGTGGGGGTGCCCGAAGTGGAGGGGGACGGCGCATAATGGCTGTCCCGTTGCCGACTGCGCCGTTGCTCGTGGCCGTCGGGCTGGGAGGAACGTAACAGCGATGCGAGCGGCGTCGAAAGGTCTTGCAGCAAGTTTCTGCAAGAACCGGGGATCGTTACGTCCGCGTGTCCTCTGCGTTGCCGGACGGTGGCGGGTGTCGGGTCGGCGGGAGATGGGGACCTTTGGCCCACGTTTTAAATGATGAACACCATTTATATTGAGCACGCAGCTGTCACCCCATCCAGGAGGACCCGTGCTCTCCCCGCAGTCGACCGAGACCGTCCGCGCCACCCTGCCCGCCGTCGGCGGGGCCATCGGTGAGATCACCCCGCTGTTCTACTCCAAGCTCTTCGCCGCCCACCCCGAACTGCTCCGCGACCTCTTCAACCGCGGCAACCAGGCCAGCGGCGAGCAGCAGCAGGCGCTGGCCGGCTCCATCGCCGCCTACGCCACCCTGCTGGTCGAGCACCCCGAGGTGCGGCCCGGCGCGATGCTGGCCCGGATCGCCCACAAGCACGCCTCGCTCGGCGTCACCGAGGCCCAGTACCAGGTGGTGCACACCCACCTGTTCGCCGCCATCGTCGAGGTGCTCGGCGAGGCCGTCACCCCCGAGGTGGCCGCCGCCTGGGACGAGGTCTACTGGCTGATGGCCGGTGAACTCGTCGCCCTGGAAGCCAAGTTGTACCAGGAGGCCGGGCTGGAGCCGGGCGACGTCTGGCAGTCCATGACCGTCACCGGGCGGCAGGCCGAGACCGCGGAGGCGGTCTCCTTCACCCTGCGCCGCACCGACGGCGCCCCGGTCGGCCCCTTCCTGCCCGGCCAGTACGTCAGCGTCGGCGTCCGCCTCCCGGACGGCGCGCGGCAGATCCGGCAGTACAGCCTCTCCGCCGCCCCCGGGCGGGACGAGTGGCGGATCACCGTGAAGCGCGACGGCGAGGTCTCCGCCTGGCTTCACGAGCAGTTGGCCGAGGGCGGCGAGCTCTCCGTCTCGCACCCCTTCGGCGACCTGGTGCTCCGGGACGGGGACGCCCCGCTGCTGCTCGCCTCCGCCGGGATCGGCTGCACCCCGATGGTCGGCATGCTCGACCACCTGGTCCGCACCGGCTCCAAGCGCCGCGTGGTCGCCGTCCACGGTGACCGCTCCCCCGCCGCGCACGCCCACGCCGCGGAGCTCACCGCCCTCACCGCCGCCCTGCCCGCGGCCGAGCTGCACCGCTGGTACGAGGAGACCGACGGCCTGGTCGACCTCTCCACCGTCCCACTGCCCACCGGCGTCCAGGCCTACCTCTGCGGACCGCTCCCGTTCATGCGGGCGGCCCGCGGGCAGCTGCTGGAGCGCGGCGTCCCGGCGGACGCCGTCCACTACGAGGTGTTCGGCCCCGATCTCTGGCTGGCCGCGCGCTAGCGCCGTGCCCGGCACTGGTTCAGTCCGCCGCCCCGGGCAGCTCGATGGTGCAGAGGCCCGGGGCGGTGAACGGCCGCAGGGTGATGCCGGGCGCGAGGGCGTCGAGCAGGCCCTGGTGGACGGCGCAGATCACCTCGGGGTGGCGGGTGGCGTTGGGGGCGAACGGGCAGCCGTGGAGCAGGACCTGACGGTCGTCCAGTTCGGGCTCGAAGCCCCAGCGTTCGGCGGCGGCCATCACCCGGTCGGCCAACGGGGCGTCCGGCGGCGGATCTGCCGCGCCCCACTCCCGGCCCGCCTGGGCCGGGGTGAGGCGGCCGTAGCCGAGGGCCAGGATGTCGACCAACTCGCGGTAGGCGTCCAGCTGTTCGCGTTCCGGGGCGGCGGCGTAGCGCAGCTTGGGGCGGCCCCGGCCGGCCGCCGGTTCGGTGTGCACGACGACCAGCCCGGCCCGTACCAGGGCGGTCAGGTGCTGCCGGACGGTGGTCAGGTGCAGCCCGACCGCCTCGGCCAGCTGCCGCGCCTCCCGCGGCTCGCCGGCCGCCGTCAGCTCCGCCAGCAGCGCGCGGCGGGCCGGCGCGGCCAGCGCCCGGTGCACCTCGCCGCTGCTCTCCGTACCGCCGTCCATCCGGTCAATATACGGCGAAACGGATGTACCGCCCCTACAGTCGGCCGTCGGCCGGCCGCCGATCGGCCGTCAGGAAGTGCCGAGGCGGAAGACCGTGACGGAGCGGAACTCCTCGCCCGGGCGCAGCACGGTGCTCGGGTACGACGGCTGGTGCGGGGAGTCCGGGTGGTGCTGGGTCTCCAGCGCGACGCCGGAGTAGCGCCCGTACGGCACCCCGCTCGGGCCGGACACCGCTCCGTGGAACCCGTTGGCCGTGTAGACCTGGATGCCCGGCTCGGTGGTCAGCACCTCCAGGGTGCGGCCGCTGCCCGGGTCCTCCAGGAACGCGGCCCGGACCGGCGCGGTGCCGCCGTCGTAGCCGCGGAGCACCCAGTCGTGGTCGTAGCCGCCCACCTCGCCGATCGCCTTGCCGATCGGGCGGGACGTGGTGAAGTCGAACGGCGTGCCGGCCACCGGCTCGAACGGGCCGAGCGGGATCTGGCGCTCGTCCACCGGGGTGTAGTGGTCGGCCTCCAGGGTGAGCAGGTGGCCGAGGACGTCGCCGGAGCCTTCACCCGCGAGGTTGAAGTAGGCGTGGTTGGTCAGGTTGACCACGGTGGGGCGGGTGGTGACGGCGTGATAGGCGATGGTGAGGTCCTGGCCGTCGAGGACGTAGTCCACGGTGACGTCCAGCGCGCCGGGGAAGCCCTGGTCACCGTCCCGGCTGTGCAGCGTCAGGCGGACGCCGGCGCCCGGTAGTTCGGTGGCCTGCCAGAGGCGGTTGGCGAAGCCGTCGGGGCCGCCGTGCAGGGTCACTCCGTTGCCGGTCGGGGCGAGGGGGTGGTCCACCCCGTCGACGGTGATCCGGCTGTCGGCGATCCGGTTGGCGTACCGGCCTACGGTCGCGCCGTAGTGGCGGGCCGGACCGAGCACGGCGGCCAGGTCGTCGGAGGCCAGGAGCAGTTGGGCGGTGCGGCCGGTGCGGTCGGGGGCGGTCAGGCCGTGCAGCGTCGCCCCGAGCGAGAGGACAGTGGCCTCGACCGTGGCGCTGCGGAGGGTCCATCGCTCGATGGCGGCACCGGCGCCGGACCTGTCGAACGACGCGCGGCGCACCTCGGTCTGCGGCATGTGGACGGGACTCCTTCGCGATGTTCGAACCTGTGCGACTCTGTTTGTTTGCACCTAGGCTACCTGGGGGGCGCGAGGAACTGCGTGCAGGGGAACGGCAGCACGTGCAACTGGCTGATGGAGCCTCAGTTGCAGGTGAGCCGCCTTCCGATTCGCGCCCCGCGGCGGAGCCGCACATCAGCAGAGCCTCGCGCCCCTGGGGTTGCTGCCCTGCCGAAAGCCAGTGCGTTCAGTCCTTGGGGCGTTCCAGGCCGAGGGCTTCCGCCAGGCCCTCCGGGCCGGTGCCGATCTTGCGGTGGACGGCCGCCAGGCGGCGGTGGACCATGCTCAGGGCCACGTTGAGCTGCTCGGCGATCCGCTGGGGAGGTACTCCTTTGGCGGCGAGCTCGGCGACGCTGCGTTCGTTCTGGCTGAGCGAGTCCTTGCTGAGGGTCCGCAGGCGGTTGGGCCGCAGGCCGGCCCGGGCCAGCTCGCGGCGGGCCTGGGCGACCAGCCCGTCCGCGCCGCAGTTCTGGGCCAGTTCGATGCCCTGGTAGCAGTACTCGGCGGCGTCGTGCAGCCGCCCGGTACGGATCAGGGCGCCGCCGAGCTCGACCAGCGAGCAGGCGAGTTCGTAGCTGACCGGGGACTGGGTGAGCAGGTTGACCGACTCCTCCAGCCGGTCGACCGCGAACTGGCCGTCCCAGACCGAGGCCTGCATCCGCAGGGCCGCGCCCCGCGCCGAGGCGGTGCCGAACTTCTCCGCCCGGGCCACCGCCTCCGCGGCCAGTTCCCTTGCCTCGTCGGGGCGTTCGGGGGCGATGGCCTTGGCGAGGTGGCCGGTCCACGGGGCCCAGACGGTGTTGTGCCAGCCGCGCCGGTCCAGCTGTTCGCCGACCATGCGGAAGACCTGGGCGGCGCCGTGACGGTCGCCCTTGGCGAGCAGCAGCTTGCCGTAGAGGGTCGGTGCGTCGGGCAGCACCATGGCGGTGGGGTGGTACGGCGGCGCGAAGTGGTACTTGCGGGCCAGCTCCCAGGCCTCGTCGATCCGGCCACGGGCCAGCAGGGTGTCGACCAGCACGCCGACGGTGTCCCACTGGAGCGGGATGTCCGGGGCGATCCGCTCGGAGAGCCGCAGGCCGCGGCGGAGGAAGTCCTCGGCCTCGGCGAGGAGTCCGCGACGGAACCGGACCAGGCCCATCAGGAAGTAGGAGAAGCCCCGGTGGCCGCCGCTCCACCCGGCGACCTCGTACTCGGTGATGGCGTCGGCGAACAGCCGCTCGGCGGTGGCGAGCTGGTCGGTGTAGGTGTACGTCAGGCCGAGGATGGCGGGGAACTCGAAGCCCCAGGTGTTGTTCCGCCAGCCGAGGCCGTCGGGCAGGTCGTAGCCGTCCATCGCCTGGACGACCAGGTCGAGCGCGCGCCCGGCGGGCTCCCCACGGAGCGTCAGGTCCCAGGCCCGCATGGTGTGGACGGCGCGGTCGGAGTCGCCCCGGCCGCTGACCGTGCGGCCCAGCTCGGCGAGCCGGCGGGAGCGGGCCGGGCCGTCGTCCTCGTCGCGCTGCCAGGCGATCCACATGAAGTGCAGCGCCTCCAGCCGCATCCGGCCGGGGCCGTGCGCGGTGTGCTCGGCCTCGGCGCGGCAGACCTCGGCGGCCTCGACCAGCTGTCCGGCGTGGGCCAGCACCTCGGAGAGCCGGAAGGTGGCGTCCACCCGCAGCGCTGGGCTGAGGCCCGGGTCCAGCGCGAGGGCCTGGCGGAGCTGGTGGACGGTGGTCAGAGGGCCCGTCAGCAGGGCGGCGCAGCCCGCCTCGTAGAGCACCTGGGCGCGGACGTCCTCCTCCGGCGGCTCGTACAGCGCACGCTGCAGACAGCGCAGCGCGGCCTCGGGCGCGCCGATCGCCAGGTGCTCGGTGGCGGCCTGGCGGAGCTTGGACACCATGGCGTCGTCGCCCTCGGGGTGGGTCTCCAGCAGGTGGCGGGAGGCGTCCAGCAGCGAGCCGCCGGAGTGCTCGATGGCGGTGGCGGCCATGCCGTGCATCCCGGTGCGGGTGCTGGGCGGCATGGTCTGGTAGATCGAGGTGCCGATCACCGGGTGGACGAAGTCGAGCCTGCCGGTGGGGCCGGTGGTCAGCACGTGCTGGCGGCGCAGCTGACGGACCGACTCCTCGGCCTCGGCCGGGCTCTGGGCGCAGATGGTGGCGGCCAGGTCCTGCTTGATGTCGGTGCCGAGCAGGGCGCAGGCCCAGGCGAACCGCAGGACGCCGGTGCCGAGCTTGTCCAGCCAGTACTGGAGCGTCATGCCCTTGGCCGCGGCGGCCAGGTCGCGCAGCTGCTTGACGTTCTCCTCGAAGGGGTCGAGCTGCTGGTCACGGACCTCGCGCAGCAGGACGGCGACGTCGTACGGGTTCCCCTTGGTGACGGCCCAGACCTCGTGGCAGAACAGGTCCTCGGTCTCCGGGCCGAGTTCGGACCGGACCAGCTGGCCGACCGAGGTCGGGTTGAGCGGGCGCAGGGCGTGCCGGCGGGTGGCCTGGCTCTCGATCTGCTGCTGGAGCTCGCGGCTCTCCTCGAACTCGTTGCGGTAGGCGAAGACCAGCAGCACGGGCAGCAGCCGGGCCCGGGCGGCGAAGGAGGCCAGCCAGGTGAGCGACTCCTGGTCGGCCCAGTGCAGGTCGTCCACCATCATCACCAGCGGGGCGCGCCGGGGCGCCAGTTGGGTGAGGACGTAGTCGAGTCCGTCGCGGACGCCCTGCGGGTCCATCTGCTCGACCTCGCCGGAGGGCGGCAGCAGGCCGATGGCGGGGCCGACGATGGAGTACCAGCCGCCGAAGACCTCGGAGCGCTCGGACTCGGAGAGCCCGCCGAGCACCGGGAGCAGCAGCTGCTTGAGGACGTGGAACGGCTCCTTGGTCTGCCGTTCGCCGCCCCGGCCGGAGAGCACGGTGCAGGTCTTGCGCAGCTTGGCCAGCCTGCGGATCTGGTCCATCACCGCGGTCTTGCCGACGCCGGCCGGGGAGGCGTAGACGAGCAGCTCGCCGATCTCGGTGCCACCGGCGTCGAAGTCCTCGCAGAGGCGGTCCAACGCCTGCTCGGCGGTGTGGAGTTCCTCCTCGCGCTCGTGCAGGCGCGTGTGACCGCCGTGCCAGTGCCCGTCCCTCGGCCCACCCTGCTGCTCGACCACTGCCCCGCCTCCGCTTCGCACCCGTCCCTCGGTCCTGGTGGTGAGCGTAATACCGTGGCCGCCCCCGTGGCGCGCGTTCGCGCAGGCCGGAGCCCACCTTCAGGATTCAGCCCGGGTACCGAGGGCAAATGCCTTGGTACCCCTGCCGTCTGATGATCAGATCGGATAACCTTCGCCCGGTACGGGCGCCGTTGATCATTGAGACGTACACGGCGCGAAAGGCTGAACACCAGAGCCTGTGGAGAGCGCCAGAACTACGCACAGTACGAGCGCCTGGAGTCCGATGTCCGACGACAGTTCAATTGAGCTCCCCTTCCCCCACCGACGCAGCCCGTACCAGTCGCAGGCTGCCCGCCACCACACCGAGTGGCTGCACCGCCACCGTGAACTGGCCGCCTCCACCGGCCAGTTGAGCTACGAGAGGTGGGACGTGCCGGAACTGGCGGCGCTCACCTACCCGGAGAGCTCGGCCGAGGACCTCGGGCTGGCCGCCGACCTGATGGGCTTCTACTTCCTCTTCGACGACCAGTTCGACGACGCGCTCGGCCGCCGCCCCGAAGAGGTCTCCGAGATCTGCGAGCGGCTCACCGCCCTGGTCCACAGCCCCAGACCGGTCGGCGCCACCCCTGCGGAGCGGGCCTTCTCGGACCTCTGGCGCCGCAGCATCGAGGGCATGTCGCCCCGCTGGCGGGCCCGGGCCGCGTACAACTGGGAGTCCTACTTCGCCTCCCACCCCGCCGAGGCCGCCGGGCGAATAGCCAGCCGACCGCCGGACCGGGAAAGCTATCTGATGCTCCGTCGGGGCACCGCCGCGATGGAGACCATCTTCGACATGATCGAGCGGCTCGGGCGCTTCGAGGTACCGCAGGCCGTGCTGCACCATCCGGTCCTGCGTCAACTCCGCCAGCTCGCCGCGGACATACCCTCCCTCACCAACGATGTCCGTTCCTACGCCCAGGAGTTGGCCCGTGGCGACGTGGCCAACCTGGTGATGATCGTGCAACGCGAGCGCGGCTGCTCCCCCGAGGAGGCGGCCTCCGTGGTCATGTCGGAGGCCCAGCACATGGCCGACCGGGTCGGCGAGTTGATGACCGAACTACCCGAAGTCTACCGCCTGTTGCAGCTGTCGGCGGCCGATCGGCACGCGGCGCACCGGTACGCGGACGGACTCGGCGCGTGGACCGCCGGCTATCTCCGCTGGGAGCTCCGGACCGGTCGGTACCTGTCGGGCTGACGTACCACCGCTCCTCCCCCTCTCTCCCCACGAGGCACCGTGGCGGCCCGGGCCCTTCGCGGCTAGGGTCTCGCCCCGGGGTCACTACCGTGCGTGTCCGGCCGGTGACCCCGACATCGGCGCGCGTACGTGGTCGTCCCGCAGCTCCACCCTCAGCAGCGAGGAGAGATACCGCCCATGACGGTCTATCAGCCCCCCGGCCAGCCCGGCAGCATCGTCGAGTTCCGCCCCCGTTACGAGCACTGGATCGGCGGCACCTTCCGGGCCCCGGTGCGCGGCGGCTACTTCGAGAACCCCACCCCCGTCACCGGACGGACCTTCTGCGAGGTCGCCCGGGGCACCGCCGAGGACGTCGAGGCGGCGCTCGACGCCGCCCACGCCGCCGCCCCCGCCTGGGGCCGCACCTCCCCCGCCGAGCGCGCCCAGGTGCTGCTGCGGGTCTCCGACCGGATCGAGGCCAACCTCGAACGCCTCGCCGTCGCCGAGAGCTGGGAGAACGGCAAGCCGGTCCGCGAGACGCTGGCCGCCGACCTGCCGCTCGCCGTCGACCACCTGCGCTACTTCGCCGGCGCCCTGCGCGCCCAGGAGGGCGGCCTCTCCCAGATCGACGAGGACACCGTCGCCTACCACTTCCACGAGCCGCTCGGCGTGGTCGGCCAGATCATCCCGTGGAACTTCCCGATCCTGATGGCCATCTGGAAGATCGCCCCCGCGCTGGCGGCCGGCAACGCGGTGGTCCTCAAGCCCGCCGAGCAGACCCCCGCCTCCGTCCTGCTGCTGATGGAGCTGGTCGCCGACCTGCTGCCGCCGGGCGTGGTCAACGTGGTCACCGGCTTCGGCGAGGAGGCCGGCAAGCCGCTCGCCTCCTCCCCGCGGATCCGGAAGATCTCCTTCACCGGCGAGACCTCCACCGGCCGCCTGATCAGCCAGTACGCCGGCCCCAACCTCATCCCGGTCACCCTCGAACTCGGCGGCAAGAGCCCGAACCTCTTCTTCGCGGATGTGGCGGACCGTCAGGACGCCTTCTACGACAAGGCCTTGGAGGGCTTCGCGCTCTTCGCCCTCAACCAGGGCGAGGTCTGCACCTGCCCCAGCCGGGCCCTGATCCAGTCCTCGGTCTACGACCGCTTCCTCGGCGACGGCCTGGAGCGGGTCCGCGCCATGCGCCAGGGCAACCCCCTCGACACCGAGACCCAGATCGGCGCCCAGGCCAGCGCCGAGCAGCTCGCCAAGATCCTCTCCTACCTGGAGATCGGCCAGGCCGAGGGCGCCAAGCTGCTGACGGGTGGTGAACGCGCCGAGCTGGACGGCGACCTGGCGGGCGGCTACTACGTCACCCCCACCGTCTTCGAGGGCGACAACTCCATGCGGATCTTCCAGGAGGAGATCTTCGGCCCCGTCGTCGCCGTCACCCGCTTCGACGACTTCGACGACGGCATCGCCCTCGCCAACGACACCGCCTACGGCCTCGGCGCCGGCGTCTGGTCCCGCGACGGCTCCACCGCCTACCGGGCCGGCCGCGCCATCCAGGCCGGCCGGGTCTGGACCAACTGCTACCACGCCTACCCGGCCCACGCCGCGTTCGGCGGCTACAAGAACTCCGGCTTCGGCCGCGAGACCCACAAGATGCTCCTGGAGCACTACCAGCAGACCAAGAACCTCCTGGTCTCCTACTCCCCCGACGCCCTCGGCTTCTTCTAGACCGCGGCGCCCACCTGAGACCCCGTCAGGCCCGGGTCACCTCCGACCACCCGGGCCTGACGGCCTCCCGGCCCGCTCCAGCACGATCACCTCGTACCCGGCCCCGACCACCAGCTCACCACCGGGTGCGAAGGCCACCGCTCCGGGCTGGACTGGCATCGGGATCTCCTGCAGGAGCACGCCGCTGCGGACGTTCCAGATCCGTACCACGTAGTCGTCGTAGCCGGCGGTGACGGCTACCGGTACTCCGTCCAGCGACCCCAGCTCCACATCGGACATCCAGCCGTCACCCAACCGGTGACGCAGTTGCCGGGTACGCAGACTCCACACCAGTGCTCCTTCACCGGCCGTGCCCGCCACGACGACGGGATCGCTCCCGTCATCACCGCACTGCAGACTGTTGACCTGTACCGCCCCCTCCTCCAGGTCCCCGAGATGGGTCTGGTCGTGCAGATCCCACAACCCCACACGCTGCCAGTCGATTTCGGAGGGATCCTCCTGCGACAGGTGCGATTCCCCGATCACTGCCACCTGCCGTCCGTCCACGAGGGAGCAGGCCAACGTGCCCATCGCGCTTCCGGCCTCGATCGTCCCGCCCGTCTTCCGGTCGTTCAGGTTCCAGAGGACCGTCCGTCCACTGAAGAGCTCACCCCGCACCAGAAGAGCCACAGGATCGCCGTCGACGTATCCGCAGGCCACAGGGGACGAGTAGGTTGCCGCGGCCCTGGCGATCTCGACCCCGTCGGCAAGCCTCCACATCCGCACGGTGTCGTCGTTCCCGCTGGTCACCGCGACCCGGTCACCCTGGACAGTCGTGCATGCAACTCCGTTCAGACGCTCCAAGTGCCCTTCAAGGCGCCGCAGTTCCCGCCCGGACGCCACGTCCCACACGCGCGCCGTGTGGTCATCGCCGGCCGACACCGCGACAGCGTTGTCGTCTAGCACCGTGCACGTTACTGCCGACACCCGGCTCGAGTGCCCGGCCAGACGGACCTCCTCCGACTGCGCCTCAAGCCTCCAGAGACGAACGGCTCCGCGGCTGTTGGCGCTGACCACCGCGGGCCTGCCCTCGACGCTCGTGATCGCCAGGGAGTTGACCCAGTCCGTGTTGCCGTTGAGACGCGCGAGCACGCGACCGCCCGAACGGTCCCGCAAGTCCATCGAACCGTCGCCGTAACCGACCACCACGACCGCGAGGCCATCCAGCTCCGCGAAAGCCAGCGAAGTGGCCCAGCCCGGCCCCACTTCCATCGAGGAGAACGCTGCCGACGAGATCGGATCGCTGAACCGCACGACCTCGTCCCGAAAGCCGAGAGCGACGACCGCTCGACGGCCTTCCACCGTCACGGCCACACCGAGACAGCCCTCGGAGTCCGCAAGGTCTCCCCATTCCCCGGTCTCGAGGTTCCACCGCCGTACCGGACCGTCAGGCTGCTGGACGAGGACATGCGCCACACCCCCGATCTCCGTGCCGACCACTGCGAGCGGCTGGAAGGAGGCACTGCTCCGACTCGGCATGCTCCGTCGAATCGCGCCCGACACCACATCACGGACCCAGGCCGATCCGTTGGACGCACAGCCGACGACCAGTGCCTCACCGTTCACGCGAATGCAGCACATACCCGCCATCGCAGGCTCCCCGTATGGCGCCTCCAGTCGCCGGACGGTGTCTTCTGCGGCCTCCACCACGAACCTGCGGATCTCCGTGGAGCGCTCGATGTCCCAGACGCGGACCGTTCCGTCGTGGGAGGCGGTCACTGCGTGAACGACACCGTCCAACTCGATGCAGTCCATCGCCGAGACGGTCTCGTCATGTCCCTCCAGGGTGAACACGCACGCACGTTGCTCCGGGTCCCAGACCTGCACCGGTCCACCCCGCAGCGCACTGAGGACAACCGGCCTCCCTCGCAGCTGTGCAGCGACCAGTGGGTAGCCGCACTCCGAACTCAGCTCCGCCAGAAACAGGGAGCTCGTCTGCGCCCCGGTCGCCCACCGAGGTCTCCACTCCAACCGCTCGCCCAGTTCAGCCCGGTGGCGCTCCAGCCGGTAGCGGGCCGCGTCCACCGCCATCACCTGCGCGCGCTCGTGCGGGGGCAGGTCGCGGTAGAGATGGGCCGAGGTCCGGTACATCGCCCGCACCTGCTGAGCGTCACCGCCCCGGACCACCTGCGTCGCCGCCAACAGCGCGTCCGGGTCGGCGTGCACCAGGAACCACGGGTCGTCCAGCAGACCTTCGAGGTCGCCCGAAGCGGCGGCGTGGCCCGCCAGATGACCGTGGACGTAGGGATGCGCCCGCTCCCAGTCCGGCGTGCCGTCACCCCTCAACCGGACCGAGTCGACCAGCGCCGCCGTTATCCGCCGCCCGTCCTCGCGGCTGCGCCGCGGGTCCCGCAGGTGCTCGGCCAACGCCTCGTGGTAGAGCCGGAACACCGACCGGTCCTGACCGACCGACACCTCCACC
This sequence comes from Kitasatospora sp. NPDC088742, assembly GCF_055584905.1. Classification (NCBI taxonomy): domain Bacteria; kingdom Bacillati; phylum Actinomycetota; class Actinomycetes; order Kitasatosporales; family Streptomycetaceae; genus Kitasatospora; species Kitasatospora sp. NPDC088742. Next base: position 18,600 of record NZ_JBVJLD010000055.1, read on the forward strand.
ACGTACGAACCGGCGTGCCGCAGCAGCCAGTCCACGTCCTCGTCCGTGCACTTCTCACCTGAGAGGGCGGTCGCCAGCGGAGCCCACAGCCAGTCCCACGGAAGCCCGGAGCCCTCCGCGTAGGCCAGCGGTCGCAGCAGACGGCGCACTCGGTCCTCGTCCTCGCCGTATCGGGCCAGGTACGCGTCGAAGGCCTGCCCCACCTCCGACGGGAGTGTCTCCTCCCAGCCCGGCCGCGACTGATCTACGGTCAAGTCACCGTGCAGCAGCGCTCGTACGGTCATCCTGGCGATCAGGAAGGAGCGCCGCGCCTGCCGGGCCACCGCCCTCGCCAACGCATCCGGTTCTCCGGGCCTGCCGGCAAGGGTGCGCCGCGCGTACTCCTCGATGTCGTCCCGGCCGAAGTACTCGTCGGTGTCCAGGTCGATGACCTCCACAGCGCGCCCCAGGTAGGGGACGGTCGTCCGACGGGCGCCGATCAACAGCCTCAGACCGGGCATGTCGGACATCGGCCGGAGCAACTCCCAGGCGATGCGCTGCGGTTCCCGCCCTTCGACGCCGGTGCCCGCCTCGTCCAACGCGTCGACGAGCACGGTCCGCAGCGGACCGTCGTACGCGGCGAGACCGGCCAGCAGCTCTGACAGGCTGTCGGCTTCGACGTCCAGTGCGGCGGCCAGCCGAGTGGTGAGCTGCTCCAACGTGGTGCCGTGCGCGTGCACCGAGACCGTCACCACGCCCGGCGGCAGCCGGAGCTCAGGGGCTTCGGGACGGTCCGACCGAGACAGGGCGAGCAACCGTCCCAAGACCGCGGACTTGCCGGAGCCCGGGTCGCCCGTCACCACCCGGGCCCGGCGGTCGTGGACGGGGGCGCACAGCCACTCGGCCAGCTCGGCCAGGACCTGGCTGCGGCCGGTGAACCAGTCACCCGGATCGCTCGGGTAGTCCACCCCGCGTCCGCGCGGGTCGAAGTGCGCGGTCCACTCCCCCTCCGACTCGACGTCCATGGCTCCGTTCAACGAGGCGGGCCGGTACCTGGGGTTGGGCAGGAACGGCGGGACGGCTCGGCCGGAGACCGCGTGGTAGCTGGCGTCCTGGCCTGAACCGTGCTGCCGGAAGTGGTCGTTCACCTGGTTGGTTACGGTGGGGATGTCGAGGTAGCGCTGACGTTTCCCGGCCGTGCCATGTCGTACCGCGGCCTCCAGTGCCGTCGCGAAGGCGTGGTCGTAGGCGAGTTCCCTTGAGCGGGCGGAGGCCACCAGCCACACAGCGTCGGCGTCCTGCGGGCGTTCGTCCACCAGCTGGCCGGTGACGGCGGCGATCTCGGCCGCGCCGAGCTCGGCGAAGCAGGTGTCGAGCAGCAGCAGGACGTGCCCGACCCGACTGTCCGCCAGCAGCTCGGCCAAGTCGCGGGTAGCGAGGGCGGTGGACACCAGATCCTGACGGCTGTTCAGGCAGGTGAGCCGGTGGCGCTGTGCACCACGCAGCCCGTGCCCCGCGTAGTAGACGACGAGCACGTCCTGCTCGCAGCGCTCCTCCGCCCTGAGCCAGACCTCCAGGGCGACGCGCACCCGGTACGCGTCCGGAGCGTGGGACAGCTCAGGGAGGATCTCGGTATAACCGAGCGAGCCGAAGAGGCCCTTGACCCGACGCAGGTCCTCGGGCACACCTGGCAGGGGTTCCAGGGTCGGGTCGGAGGTGTACACGCCCGAGCCGAAGGCGAAGAGGAAGCGGTTGTGCCCATCGGAGGCCGGGTTGACCGTCATCCGGCCAGCCCCGTGGCGATCGCCGTCCCGGTCTCCACCGCTGTCAGGTAGGCGCGCATGCTGTGCATCTCGGCCCCGTTGTCCACCGCCAGGTCCCGGAGCTCCGGGCCGAAGCGGGGAGCCAACTCCTTGACCAGGGCGACCACATCGCCTCGGTCCGCCAGGTTCGTCCAGCGCTTCACGGGCGCCGGCCAGACCCCGATGCCGTCAGGCCCGGGCACCGGGAGCAGGCGGTCGAACACCAATCCGGACAGCCCGAGCGGTGAACCGATGGTGACCAGGGTCAGCGGCCCGTGCTCCGGGACGGCCGCGCACAGGGCCTCATAGGCCACCACCGAGCCCAGCGAGTGGCCGACCACCACCCTGGTCTCGGGGGTGAGGAGTTCCCCGACCCGGGCGCGCGCCGCCGTGCGCAGTGCGGGCTCGGTGAAGTACCGGCTGACCTGCTTGAGGTCGGAGATCAACATGTGCTCCGCGACCGGCCGGAAGTAGCGCAGGCGGGTGACGGCGTGCAGGGCCTGGCGGACCCGTTCCGTCAGGGCCCGCGACGCGAGGTGCCCGACCGCGCCCCGGGCGGCCGGACCGCCGACGGGCCCGTCCGGCCCGGGGACGCGCGGGTCCAGCCGGGCCGCCTCGCGCCACCAGGCCTCCAGCAGCTCCGTCTCGAAGCCGGGCTCGACGTCCTCCGCGCGGTAGTACGGCTCGCCGCGTGCGCCGGACTGCCGGTAGAGGTCGCCGTACGCGGCGAAGGCCACGTCGCCGTCGGCGAGTCCGACGAGGGCGGGGTCGCGGCGGAGCGCCAGGCCGACCCCGCCGCGCAGGGCCGGTTCGAACTCCGCCAACAGCGTCTCGGCGGTGTCGAGTTGACGTCCCACCCCGTGCACCACGACGACCCTGCTCATGACCCCTCCGCCCGACTCGCGCCTGTGGCGTGAGCTTGGTCGGGCGGCGGCGGTCAGGGCTTGAGGATGAGGTCCTGTTCGAGCGGCGGGGTGCCGCCGTGCCAGTCGAGCGGGGCGCCGAAGCGGATCAACTCGCCGTAGAGGGACGGGTCCACGGACTCGGTGAGGACCACGTCGAGGACGGCGCGGGCGGCCTCGGCCGGGGTCTGGGCCTGGCTGTAGTCGGAGAACCAGGGGCGGGAGGTCGGGGTGTCGACCATGCCGGGGCACACGGCGGCGACCAGGGTGCCGGTGGCGAGGTCGTCCTCCCGGCGGGCGGCGGCGACGGCGCGGACGGCGGCCACCTGGGCCACCTTGGAGGGCACGTTCAGCCAGCGCGGCCAGCCGGCCTCGGCTGCGGTGCCGTTGTGGACCGCCGCGCGCCAGGACTCCACGGCCCGCTCCACTCCGTCGAGGCCCGCGCCGTCGAAGAGGGGGTGCAGCCGGGGATCGAGGCGGCCCAGGGTGCCCAGACTGCTGGCCACCACCAGCAGTCGCCCGCCCGGGCGCAGCACCGGGCCGAAGGAGCGCAGCACCGCGTGGGTGGCGGCGTTGGAGACGTCGATGAACTCATCGGCCCGCTCGGACTGCGAGTCCTCCGGCAGGAGGCGGGCGACGGCGTTGGAGAGCACGATGTCGACGCCGCCGTGACGAGCGGTCAGGTCCTCGGCGAGGCGGGCGATGGCGTCGGCGTCGGTGACGTCGAGCACCCGGCCCTCGACCCGGGCCCGGGTGGCGGGGAGCTCGGCGACCTCGCGGGCCGCCGCGGTGACGCGGCCCTGGTCGCGGCCGGTGAGCAGGACCAGGTCGTGCTCGGCGAGGCGGGCGGCGAGGCCTTCGACCAGGGCGCGGCCGAGGCCCTGGTTGGCGCCGGTGACGACGGCGATGCGGGAAGTGTCCATGGCCGCCACCGTAGGCAGGGAGGCGGGCATCGGGCCAACAATATTCGATCGAAAGGGATCTGACTGGTCATCAGTGATCTGGAGTCGATCCCTCAGCGGGCGCTGCCGAGGGTGGCGAGGCAGGACGGACGCTCCACCGACAGGTCACCGGCCTCGCCACCGCTCCGGGTGCTGGGACGCATGGCTACGATGGGGGCCGGACGGAGCGACGGGACGGGGAGGCGCACAGTGACGGCAGACGGGCCCGGTGTCCTCGGGGAGCGGATCGAACAGCTCTTCCGTACCGTCAGGCGGCCGAACGGCGAGCCGCACAGCAACGAGGAGGTCGCCCGGGCGTGCCGGGAGGCGACGGGTGAGACCTTCTCCGCCACCTACCTCTGGCAGCTGCGGACCGGGCGGCGGGACAACCCGACCAAGCGGCACCTCGAGGCCCTGGCGCAGTTCTTCCAGGTGCCGCCGGCCTACTTCTTCGAGGACGAGCAGGGCGCGCGGATCGCCGAGGAGCTGGCCCTGCTGGGGGCGCTGCGGGACGCCGGGGTGCAGGAGGTGGCCCTGCGGGCGGTGACGCTCTCGCCCGAGGGGCTGGGCACCATCAGCGACATGATCGAGGCGATCGCCCGGCGCGAGGCGCGGGCCAGGGGCGCCGAGTAGGCTCGCGTCCGCGCTCACCGGAGCGCGTGGGGTTGCTGGGGCGGAGTACGGGACGGTCGCGCGTGCGGAGCGCGCCCGCCCGCCGTCCCACGGGTTCGGGCGGCACGGCGGCTGGGGGCGGCATGACGGACGGCGAACGGCGCAGGCTCTGGCGGCACTGCCGGGAGCTCGCGGACACCCTGACCCTCCCCGACCCGTTCGAACTCCCGGCCCTCGGTTCGGTGTTGTCCACCCAGCTGGGGCGGCCGGTGGAGTTCCTGCCGCTGCCCGCCGGTGCGGCCGGCACCTGCGGGGTACTGGTGAGCACGGAGCGCGCCGAGTACATCGGCTATCCGACCGACACCACCCCGCTGCACCAGCAGCACATCGTGCTGCACGAGGTCGGGCACCTGCTCTGCGGCCACCAGGACGCACGGCCGGCGGCCGACCGGGGCGCCGGAGGGGGCATCGGCGGGGGCGGCGGCGGGGGCGTCGGCGGTCTGCTGCCGCACCTGTCCGAGGAGTTGGTCCGCCGGGTGCTGGGGCGCAGCTCGTACGACACCACCCAGGAGCAGGAGGCGGAGCTGTTCGCCTCGCTGGTGCTGCACCGCGCCGCGGGGCCGCGCGCCCCGTCCGGCCAGGCGGCGGCGCGTCCGGGCGACGAAAGCGAGGGGAGCGAGGAGGCGGTCCGGCTCGGCCGGATCTTCGACTCTCCGCACGGTCCGAGCCGCAGCCCCGGTCCGGGCCTCACCGACCACCGCCCGCGCTGGGGCTGGGGCCTTGACTGGGGCCCGGGCATGCGCCGGCGTCCCACCGACCCGAAATGATCGAGCTCGTCGAGTGGCTGGCCGGGGCCGTCGCGATCGTCGGGGTGCTCTGCCGGATCCGGCTCTGGCGCGGCGGCCCGCTGCAACCCGGCGCCCGCCACCTGGCCGCGTTCACGGTCTGCCTCGGGTTGGCGATGGCCCTGCTGCCGTTCTCCCGGAGCCCGGGGATCGCTGCCCGGCCGCTGGTCGGCTACCTGCTGCCACTGCTGTGCACCGAGCTCAAACTCGCGGCCGAGGGCTTCCTCGCGCTGACGGCCCTTGCGGTGCGCGGCGGCGACCGCGGCCGTGCGCCGATGCGGCGTCAGGCCCGCTGTTCAGTGGCGGTGATGGCCGTCGTCGCGTTCCTCTACCGGGCCGCCGAGGTGACGCCGGTGGCCGGGAGGATCACCGTCGAGGCCGGCGGACGGGCCGAACTGACCGCCTACAACGCGCTGTTCACCGCGCACAGCCTCTGGTGCGTCGGGCTGTTCACCCTGCTGGTCCACCGCTCGGCCCGGCGGCTCGGCCCGGGGCTGCTGCGCACCGGGCTGCGGCTGGTGGTGGCCGCCGGGGCCTGCGGGCTGTACTGGTCCGCGATGAGCCTCTTCCCGCTGGTCCAGGGGTTCCGGACGGGCCGTCAGACCAGTGGGGTCAACCTGCACTCCGCCTCGATCGGCCTGGCCACGCTGGTGATGGTGATCGGCGGCATGACGGTGACCGCCTGGGGCGGCCGGATCGCCGGGTGGGCGCGGCGGCTGCGGGCCCGGCGCGACCTGCGCCGGATCGGCCCGCTCTGGGCCGCGCTGTACGCCGTCCGCCCGGAGATCGCGCTGGAGCCGCCCTCCGCCCGGGGCGGCCCCGGTCCGGGCGGGGACCCGGAGTTCGCGCTCTACCGGCGGGTGATCGAGATCCGCGACGGCCAACTCGCGCTCCGCACCCACCTGGACGACCGGGTGCCCGGCTGGGCCGCGGCCGCCAGCCTCGCCGCCCGCCTCGACCGGCGGCGCACCGACGCGACCGTCGAGGCCGCGGTGCTGGCGGCGGCGCTGGAGGCGGCGGCCGCCGGCCGTCGCTACCCCTACCCGGGCACCCCCGGCCACACCCCGCCCGCCACCTCTCCCGACCTCCGCGCCGAGTGCTCCCAACTCGCCCTGGTCGCCGAGGCCTTCACCCGCTCCCCGATCGTCGCGGCCGTCCGGCTCCGGGCCCGGACGGACCTGGCTGCGCTACAGTCCGGGAGATGAGCGAACTGCGTGCACCCTTCGGGGACTTCGGGTCCGTCCTGCCTGCGCCCGAGGCGTGGGAGGAGCTGGCCCCGCCGGTGGTGGAGGCCCTGAAAGGGTGGGACGCGGCGGAGTCGGTGCTCTACGTGGGCACCGACCCGGAGAAGGCGGACACGGCGGTGTTCTGCGAGGCGTACCGGGTGCCGCTGGAGCTGTCGGCGAACTGCGTCGTGGTGGCCGCCAAGCGCGGGGGTGAAGTCACCTATGCGGCCTGTCTGGTGCGGGCCGACCGGCGGTTGGACGTGAACGGGGTCGTGCGCAAGCACCTCGGGGCGCGGAAGGCCTCGTTCGCGCCGATGGAGGAGGCCGTGGCCCGGACCGGGATGGAGTACGGCGGGATCACCGTGATCGGGCTGCCGGAGCAGTGGCCGCTGCTGGTGGACGAGGCGGTGGTGGACCTGCCGCACGTGCTCATCGGCAGCGGGCGGCGGCGCGGCAAGCTGATCCTGCCCGGAGCGGCGGTGGCCCGGCTGCCACGCGCCGAGGTGCTCCCCGGCCTGGCCGCCTGAGACCCCACGAGGAGGACCCGTGCAGCTGACCCGGGAGGACGGCCTCGTCCTCGACACCGACCCCGCCAGGATCGACCTCGACCTGGTCCACCACTGGCTCTCCACCGACGCCTTCTGGGCCCTCGGCCGCGAGCGCGGGACCATCGCCCGCAGCATCGAGAACTCGGTGGTCGTCGGCGTCTACGCGGCCGCCCCGGACACCCCCGGGCCCGCCGAACAGCTGGCGTTCGCCCGGGTGGTGACGGACCGTGCCACCTTCGGCTGGCTCTGCGACGTGTACGTGGCGCGGCCCGCCCGGGGGCGCGGCATCGGCACCTGGATCGCCGAGTCGGTGGTGGAGCTGCTCGCCCCGTACCGGCTGAAGCGGCTGCTGCTCTCCACCCTGGACGCCCACGAGGTCTACGCCCGGGCCGGGTTCGAGCCGGTGCGGGACCCGCAGAAGCTGATGATGCTCGGGCCGCACCCGTAGGACTCCGGCGGGCACGGCACTAGGCGGCCTCGGTCAGCACGCCCACCAATCCGTCCAGCAGGGCCCGGTTGGTGTCCCGGGCCGCTGGGGTGTCGACGTGGATGGTGTTGACGAACAAGCCGTCGTCGGTGCGGTGCAGCCAGTGCAGGAGCCCGTTGCAGCCGGAGACCCAGACGTGCATCCGGGCCCGCTGGGCGGCGTGCAGGTCGGCACCGGGCAGACGGCGCCAGTCGATGTAGGAGAAGAAGTTCACCGCGTGCGGCCAGTAGTGCAGTCGCGCGTACTCGGCCGGGGCGAGCAGCCGCCACGCCTTCACGAAGTGAACTCCGGCGTGGGCCTGCGCCTGCCCGTACGCGTCCTGGGCGGCGGTCAGCGCGTCGGCGAAGCCGGCCGGCTCCCCGACCGGGAACTCGATCGGCAGGGTGTTGATGAACCATCCCATGGACTCGGCGTAGCAGCCCCGGCCGCGCTCGTTGACCGGCACCAGCCCCCGGTACTCCGCCGGTCCGCCCAGCTGCCGCAGGGCGAGCGCGGAACCTGCCAGCAGTCCCATGGACAGCCGCCCGCCACGGGCCCGGCAGGCGGCGCCGAACTCCTCGGTCTGACGGGCGGTCAGCAGCCGTTCGGTACTGGCCAGCGGCGCGTACAGCCGGCCGGGCCGGACCCCCAGGTCGAGCGGGAAGCGGGGGAACAGGCCGTCGTTGCGATCGCGGAACGCCCGCCAGTAGTCCAGCCGCGCGTCGTCCGCTTTCATCGCCCGGTTGGCGCGGCGCTGGGTGCGGCTGAACTCCAGGTAGCTGCCGGGTTCCTGCTCCTGGGCGAGGCCCCGGTAGGCGGTGGTGATGTCGTTGACGGCGATCGCGCTGGAGAGGCCGTCGGTGACGAGGTGGTCGCACGAGAACCAGACCGTGGTCGACTCCGGCCGCACGACCGCACCCATCGTGATCAGCGGCCAGGCGAGCGTGTCCACCTCCCGGAACGCCTCGTGGAGGTGACCGGTGACCTCGGCGGAAGTCTCCAGCGGGCCGACGTAGTCGTGCTTGAGGGCCACCTCGTCGGACGTCAGGACCTCGCACCCCAGGTCCCCGCCGAGCGGCTGGTAGACCGCCCGGAGAACCTCGTGCCTCCGCACCAGGTGGAGGAACGCTCGTTCCAGCGCATCCAGGTCCACCCGTCCGGGGAGCTCGAAGCTGGCCGCGACGTAGGACCGGATCGGTTCGTCGATGCTCTGGGCGTGCTGCGCCACGGTGAAATGTTTCGCCTGGTTGTAACCAGTCATCCGGCGGGGAGCGGGCCCCCCGTCACCGGTCAGGGAGACCAGGTGCCACCGATGGGCCTCGCCCGGGTCGATCTCGGAGTCCTCGACTGAGATTTGGAGCATTCCGCCTTCTTCTGCCTGCGGTCGCCGGGTGGTGTCCACAGCAGTCACGCACCGGCCTACCGATCGCTGCCGTACCAACCGGCCCAACCGGTCATCGGATACGGCCACCGGGTACGGCCATCGGCCGATCGGGTGACTCCTGGCCGCCTTCCCGACGGCGGGTCAGCCGGCGGGAGGGCAGGCGGGCAGGCGGGCAGGCTCGGCTCAGCCGGAGAGGAGCTTGGCCTTGGCGGCGGCGAACTCCTCCGGGGTGAGCAGGCCCTGCTGGACCATCTGCGCCAGGTCGGCGAGCTTGGTCGCGACGTCCGGCTGGGCGGGCGCGGCGGGTACCGGCGGCGGCTGGTACGCGGACTGGGGCTGGTACGGGGGCTGGGCGCCGGCGACCTGCTGGGCCTGGAGGTCGGCGATGGCGGCGTTCTGGTCCTGCTCGTTCTGGGCGGAGCGGGCCGCGCTGCGGCCGGCGGCGTACGCGGCGCCGCCGACCACCAGGCCGCGGACCAGCGGAGCGCCGACGGGTCGGACGACCCGGACCGGCCGGATCGGGCGCATGGGTCGGAACACGAGTCCTCCTCCTACTGTCCGGCCGCGACGCGGCGCGCCTCGGCGGCCCTGACGGCCTGTTCGATGTTCTCCTGCGGGATGCGGACGCCGGTGGCGATCCGGCCGCCCAGCTCCCGCAGCGCACCGGCGGCGGCCGCCGCCCAGACGTGCTCGATCAGCACCAGCAGCGCCACCGTGCCGGGCTCCAGCAGTTCGGCGGCCTCCTGGGCGTCCTCGGGCCCGATCAGCTGGAGCTCCTCGCGGTCCGGATCGACCACGCCGCGCAGGTGCTCGAAGTCCTCCAGCTCCCCGTAGGTCGCCTCGCCGTCGGGCTGCCGGGTGACCACCAGGGTGTCGATCACCCGGACCTCGCCCGCCGCCCGGAGCAGGCGCAGGGCCTTCACCGCCTCGACGGTGATGGTCTCCTGAGGGAAGGTCAGGACTAGCAGTTCGGCCGGCCCCATCCAGGGCTCCCTTCGATGGGTGGACATTCCCCGAATAAGGGATACAAGCACACCGAACGCCAGGAGTCCGGGCCGACACGGGGGCGGATCGGGCCGGGCCGGGATGACCACCCGTCAGAGCCGGCGGGCGCCCGCGCCGTCCTCGGCGAGCTCGTCGCCGGGGTTCAGCAGGGCGCAGGCCCTCATCGACAGGCAGCCACAGCCGATGCAGCCGGTGAGTTCGGCCTCCAGCCGCTCGATGGTCTGCCGCCGCTCCTCCAGCCGGAGCTTCCAGCCGCGCGAGGCACGCTGCCACTCCTGGTGGCTCGGCGGCCGGTCCAGCGGCACGTCGGCGAACGCGTCCCGAAGGTCCTGGAGCGGGATGCCGATCCGCTTCGCCACCGAGATCAGGGCGATCCGGCGCAGCATGTGGCGGGGGTAGCGGCGCTGGTTGCGGCCGTCGCGCTCGGAGGCGATCAGGCCGAGCTCCTCGTAGAAGCGCAGGGCGGAGACCGCCGCGCCGGTGCGGGCGCTCACCTCGCCGATCGCCAGCCAGTCGTCCGGGGTGGCCCGGGCCTGGCCGGGCTGATGGCTCGTCATCCGGGGCCGCCTCCTGTCTGTGCCGCCTCCTGTTTGTGCTCAAGTTTACTTGAGGTCATACGGTCGGCCTGCGTCCGGACAGCGCGTCAGAACACCCACCAGGAACGAACCGTGAGGACGGCCGCCCGATGACCTATGTGATCGCCCTGCCCTGTGTCGACGTCAAGGACCGGGCCTGCATCGACGAATGCCCGCTGGACTGCATCTACGAGGGCGACCGGATGCTCTACATCAACACGGACGAGTGCACCGACTGCGGGGCCTGTGAGCCCGTCTGCCCGGTCGAGGCGATCTTCTACGAGGACGACACCCCGGAGGAGTGGAAGCACTTCACCGCGATCAACGTGGAGTTCACCGACGGGATCGGCTCCCCCGGCGGGGCCGCCAAGCACGGCCCCGTCGGACACGACCACCCGGCCGTGGCCGCCCTCCCGCCGCAGAACGCCGGCTGAGCACGGCGCGGGCCCGTCCCTCCGAGCGGAGGGACGGGCCCGGGTGCGGCGGACTACTCCGGCTTCGGGAGGGCGATCCACTCCGCCCAGCTGAGGTCCCGTCCGATGAACCGCGGCCGCTCGAACGGCCAGCGCTCGCCGATCCAGCGCGGTACGAAGGCGTCCAGCGCGGCCTCCAGCTCGGTGCCGACCCGCGCGTCCACCACCCACCAGGAGATCTCGGCGTCCGCGCCGGTGCGCTCCGGCGGGTCGATGTAGACGCAGCCGAGCAGTTCGGTCTCGGCCTCGTTCAGCAGGGCGTAGTTGAAGGACAGGTGGGCCTCGGCCTCACGCTCGTGGCGGGCCAGGTCGGTCCGGTCCGCCTCCTCGGTGATGGTGGCCGCGGGCCAGCCCCAGGCCGGGCCGAAGATCTCGAACAGCCGCTCGCGGGAGCCCATCACGGCCGGGTAGTCGATCTCGGTGTCGGTGGCCCTGATCGGGCGCAGGTGGAAGCCCTCGGCCAGGGGCTCGTGCAGCGGGTGGACGAAGTCCTCGGGAAGCCAACTCATGCGGCGAAGGCTAACCACCGCGGCACGGCGCGGACCAGCGGTTTTCGGTCGTCTGACGGGTGGTCGGCGGCGGCACGCCACGGACGGCCCAAGGTCACCGGCCCCGGAGCCCCGGACGTGTTCGCTGGACGCGACCACTCTCCGCCGTACCGAGGAGGCCCCGATGTCCGTCCCGATCTCGCAGCTCGCCGACCCCGCCGTGCGCGCCCTGCTGACCGCGCTCAACGCCAACGACCGGGCCGCGTTCCAGGCCGCCCTGGCCCCGGGCGCCACCATGTCCGACGACGGCAGCGAGCGCGATCTCCACGACTGGACCGAGCGGGAGGTCTTCTCCTCCAACGGCCACCTCGACGTGGAGAGCGAGAGCGACGGCGGCCGCTCGCTGGTCGCCGACTACCGCAACGACACCTGGGGGGCGATGCGGACCGCCTGGCGCTTCACCGTCACGGACGGGAAGGTCAGCCGCTTCGAGACCGGCCAGGCCTGACCCCGGCGGCCGGACGGGCGGGACGGAAGAGTTCGGGCGTAAACTATTACTTGCCCTACCGAACCATTCCCCCTGAAGGATGACGCCACGTTGACCAGCAAGGCCGCCACCAGCACCCCCGTCGTCCGGCCCGGGCCCTCCCCGGCCCCGGGCCAGGCCGACGGTCTCGACCCGAGGCGGTGGAAGGCCCTCTGGGTCTGCCTGCTGGTCGGCTTCATGTCCTTCCTGGACGTGTCGATCGTCAACGTCGCGCTGCCCTCCATCCAGAGCGGCCTGCACACCTCCGAGGCCGGCCTCTCCTGGGTGCTCTCCGGCTACGTGCTCGCCTTCGGCCTCACCCTCGTCCCGGCCGGACGGCTCGGTGACACGTACGGGCGGCGCACCTTCTTCCTGGCCGGGCTGACGCTCTTCACCGCCGCCTCCGTGCTCTGCGGCCTGGCCGGCGACGAGACCATGCTGATCGCCGCCCGGCTGGTCCAGGGCGTCGCGGCCGGGCTGCTCACCCCGCAGATCTCCGGCCTGATCCAGCAGCTGTTCCGGGGAGCCGAGCGCGGCAAGGCCTTCGGGCTGCTCGGCTCCACCATCGGGATCGCCACCGCCGTCGGGCCGGTGCTCGGCGGGTTGCTGATCCAGGCGCTGGGCACCGAGCACGGCTGGCGCTGGGTGTTCTTCGTCAACCTGCCGATCGGCCTGGTGGCCTACCCGCTGGCCCGCCGGCTGCTGCCGCGCGGCGAGCGGGGCAGGCGGACCGGGCTCGACCCGGTGGGCGTGCTGCTGCTGGGCGGTGCGGTGTTCGCCCTGCTGCTGCCGCTGATCGAGCAGCGGAGCTGGCAGGGCTCGGCGAAGTGGCTGCTGCTCGGGCTGGGCGCGCTGCTGCTGGCGGCCTTCCTGGGGTGGGAGCACCGCTACGGGCGGGCCGGACGGACGCCGCTGGTCGACCTCGGGATGTTCCGCTTCGGCTCGTACTCGCTGGGCGCACTGCTCGGGGCGGTCTACTTCGCCGGGTTCACCAGCATCTTCTTCATCTTCACGCTCTACCTGCAGAACGGGCTCGGGTACTCGGCACTGGCCGCCGGACTGGCCATCACCCCCTTCGCGGTGGGCACCGCGGCGAGCTCGGTGGTGGCCGGGCGGAACGTCTACCGCTTCGGCCGCCGCATGATCACCGGTGGTCTGGTGCTGGTCGCGCTCGGCCTCACCGGCACCTGGCTGGCGGCCTCGCTGGCCACCGGTTCGGCGGCGGGCTGGGCGACGGCGCTGCCGCTGTTCGTGGCGGGGGTCGGCTCGGGCGCAGTGATCAGCCCCAACTCCACGCTCACCCTCCAGGACGTGCCGGTGGCCCAGGCCGGCACCGCCAGCGGCATGCTCCAGACCGGACAGCGCGTCAGCTCGGCGGCCGGGATCGCGATCGTCAGCTCGGTGTTCTTCGCCCGGGTCGGCGACGGCTGGCAGGCCGCCTTCCGGGCGGGCATCCTCACTTCGGCCGCGATCGTGGGGCTGGCCCTGGTGATCGCCGTGGTCGACCTGGTGCGGCGCCGCGGCAACGCCTGACGGCTGGTCAAACCGGTCGTGCGGCGTGTCAGGCGGGCTGACGGTCCGCCAGGACCTGGCGGACGGCGGCGATCAGGGTGCGGGAGCGGATGTCCCCCGTGACGCCAGGCATCATGCCGTTGGTGACGTAGGCGAAGCCGATGCCCAGGTCCGGGTCGGCGAAGCCGAGGGAGCCGCCGCGGCCCGGGTGGCCGAAGGAGGCCGGGGAGGCCATCGGGGAGCTGGGGCCGTGGCGGAAGAAGCCGTGGCCGAACGTGGTGTTGACGATCAGCACCTTGTCCGGGCCGCTGACCGCCGGGCCCATCGCCTCGGCCAGCAGCTCCGGCCCGAAGAGCGCGGGCAGCCGCTCGCCCGGGGCGCCGCCGTGCCGGTCGGCCGCACCGATCAGCGCCGCGAACAGCCGGGCCACCGAACGGGCCGTGCCGATCGCGCCTGCTCCGGGGATCTCGACGGCCTGGATCGCCGGGTCGTTCAGGTCCACCGCGGAGCGGACCGAGGCGAACGAACGGGACGTCAGCGAGGTGCGGTCCTGGTAGGCCGCCGTCACCGAGGCCTTGGGGCGCAGCTTGAGCCCGCCGGACGCGCTCTGGGCCGCCTCGGCCGGGCCGGGCAGGTCGACCAGCCGGCCGACCCGGGGGCCGGCTCCGGCCGGGAGGCCGATCCACAGGTCCAGGCCGAGCGGCTGGGCGATCTCCTCGGCGAAGTAGCGGCCGATCGAGCGCCCGTCGGCCCGTCGGACCACCTCGCCGACCAGCCAGCCGAAGGTGTAGGGGTGGTAGCCGTGCGCCCGGCCCGGCTCCCAGAACGGGGCCTGCGCGGCCACCGCCGCGACGGCCGGCTCCCAGGCGATCACGTCCTCGACCCGCAGCGGGACGTCCAGCGCGGGGATGCCGGTCTGGTGCGAGAGCAGCCAGCGGACCGGCACCCGGTCCTTGCCCTCCGCCTTGAACTCCGGCCAGTACGAGGCGACCGGCGCGTCCAGGTCGAGCCGGCCCTGCCCCACCAGGTGGAGCGCGGCGGCGGCCGTCAGGCCCTTGGTCACCGAGCGGAGCACCTGCGCGGTGTCCGCCGTCCAGGCCACCGCCGGGGCCGGGCGGCCGCCGACCTCGGGCCGGGCGTCACCGCCCCAGAGGTCCACCACCTTGTGGCCGTCGTGGTAGAGCGCGAAGGCCGCGCCGAGCTCGCCGTAGTCGCGGAAGTTGCGCGCGAACGCCTCCCGGACCGGTTCGAAGCCCTCGGCCACCTCGCCCCAGATCTCCACCACCACGTGCCGCCCTCGCTCCGCCGTACAGTCCGCTTCTGAACGATAGTCCGATCGTCAGCCGCCTGCCGATGTGGGCCGCCCCCTCGTCTGCTCTCCCCCGACACCCCGTCAGGTCGGTGTCGGTAGCGTGGGGCCCATGACGAACCCCGAGGACGAGATCCTGGACGTGGTCGACGAGCACGACGAGGTGATCGGCACCGCCCCGCGCAGCGAGGTCTACCGGCGGGGCCTGACGCACCGTTGCTCGTTCGTCCTGGTCCGCGACCCGCAGGACCGGATCTTCGTCCACCGCCGGGCCGCCACCAAGGGCTACGGCCCCGGGACGTACGACGCCTTCGTCGGCGGCGTGGTCGGCACCGGCGAGAGCTACGCCGAGGCCGCCGTCCGGGAGGCCGAGGAGGAGCTCGGCGTCTCTGGGGTGGTGCCGCACCGGCTGTTCAGGTTCCTGTTCTCCGAGCCCGGGCTGTCCTGGTGGTGCGACGTCTGGGAGGCCCGCTGGGACGGCCCCGTGCAGCCGCAGGTCGAGGAGATCGACTGGCACGGCTGGCTCAGCGAGGCCGAGCTGGACCAGCGGTTGACGGAGTGGGAGTTCGTGCCCGACGGCCTGGAGGCCTACCGGCGCTACCTGGCCCATCGGAGCTGACGCGTCGGGGCAAGTGCCTCCCCCGGCAGGGTTCGCCCCATCAGGAGCGTCGTTCGGTGCGTGCTCTCGGCGTGCCGGGAAAAGGCCCTCGTAGCGGAGCTACTCGGGCCTTTGGCCGGTGCGGCGAGAGTGCGTGCCGGGCGGCGCGACGGGGCGAACCCTGCCGGGGGAGGCACTAGGGTGACGCCCATGGCTTCGCGTACGCCGCCGGTGGCGGATCGGGACGGGCGGGCTCCCCGCCGACGGCTGAGCGTGGACGAGCGCCGCGAGCAGCTGATCGCGGTGGCGCTCGACCTGTTCAGCCGGCGCGCGCCGGAGGACGTGTCGATCGACGACATCGCGGCCGCGGCCGGTGCCTCCCGGCCGCTGGTGTACCACTACTTCCCCGGCAAGCAGGCGCTCTACGAGGAGTCCCTGCGGCGCGCGGGCCAGGAGCTGGCCGGCCGCTTCGAGGAGCCCAGGGAGGGCCCGCTCTCCGAGCGGCTCTCCCGGGTGATGGGCCGTTACCTCGACTTCGTGCAGAGCCACGGACCGGGCTTCACCGCGCTGCTGCGCGGCGGCTCGGTGACCTCCAGCCCGGCCGGGACGGCGGTCATCGACCAGGTACGGCGGGCGGCCGCCGAGCAGATCCTGTCCCACCTCGCCGTCGGCGAACCCAGCGCCAACCTGCGGCGCACCGTCCGCGCCTGGATCGCCAACGTCGAGATCACATCGCTGGACTGGCTGGCCGACGAGGCCACCGTCCCGCCGCAGGAGCTCCAGCTCCAGCTGGTCCAGGAGTTCACCGCCGCCCTGGTGGTCTGCGCCGCCCGCGAACCCTCCCTCGCCCTCGACCTGGCCGGTTACCTCGCCACCGAGTCCACCACCGGCCCCACCGCCCAGCTGGTCCGCCAGCTCACCACCCTGCTCGCCGTCCCCGACCTCCCCGAGGCCCTGGCCCGCCTGGCGGCCCCGGCGTAGTCCTTCACGGCGGCCCTGCCGCCTCGCTAACCTGGTTCCGTACGGGGCAGTCGAGCGCGTCCGGGGGGACGAGGATGTCAGACCAGTACCACGACGGTTTCGACTACGTCGAGAACGATGCCAGGGGCGTGGACGAACCGGGCGACCTGGAGCCCCACTGGTCCCCGTCCGAGCTGCTCAACGACCGGATCGACCTCGGGTCGCTCCCGACCGATCCCGACCGGCGGTCCGGGGAGCCCGGTGACGCTGACTGACCACGATCTGATCCTCCATCTGTTCGTCAGCCGCGACGGGTTGGACGACGGGGCCGGCGAGCTGCTGCGCACCTGGTGGCGGGCCTGCCGTGACCACGGGATGACGCAGCCGCTGCTGGACCTTCCGCTGGAGATCCCGGAACGGCTGCCGGAGGAGGCCGACCGCCCCGGTCCGTTCCGGGTACTGGCCGGGCGCAAGCGGCCCGGGACGGCGGGTTCCGCGCAGCAGGCGCTCTGCTACCTCCAGCACGACGTGGTCGGCGTCATCGTGCTGCTGGCCACCGCCCCGGGCGACCCCTGGTCACGGTCCGAGCGCGACTGGCAGGCGGCCGTGGCCCGGCACGGCGGCACCGCGGCGGTGGGCGGCGTGCTCGGCACCGCCACGCTGCACCGGGTGGTGGCCGACGCCGCACCTCCCGGGAGGCTGCTCGGCGAGGCCGCGATGCGGGTCGGCTTCTCCACTCTGACCAGCGTGGTGCTCCCGATCGCCACGGCGCTCCAACTTCCGGGTGCTGTCGGTGAGTTCGTGGTGTTCTCGCCACCCACGGACGGCCCCGAAGGGCGGTCGCGGCGGTTGGCCGTGCTCGCCGCCCGCCAGGAGGAGGGGCTGCTGGACTCCTGGATCTGGAGCCATGGGGCCACCGAGGCCGCCGCACTGCGGCCCACCGCGCTCCACCGCTACCTGCTCCAGAGCGCCAAACTCCATGACCAGTACCTGGTGTTCACCGAACGGCAGTCCTCCTTCCGGGCCCACCGCGACCTGGTCGACCGGCTCACCGACCGGGTGGTCGGCCTCTGCGCCGAACCGGCCCGGGCCGGGACCGCCGGCCGGGCCGCCCAGCTCCTCGCCCTGGAGAGGGCGCTCGGCGAGCTCCAGCAGGCCGCCGACACGCTGCTCACCCAGCGCACGAGGCTGGAGCGGTTCCGACGGCAGGCCGAACTCGCCGCCGAGAACGCCGACTCGGCGGTCCCTCCGGTGGCCGGCGCACCGCTCGGCGGGCTCTTCGCGGAGGACACCGCGCTGCGGGGGTGGCTGCTGCGGCAGACCGACCACGACGCGGAGGACTTCCGGCTGGTCGGCGACCGGGCGGACACCGTGGTGCGGAACGCGACCGCGCTGGTGCAGCAGCGCCTCCAGCAGCGGCAGCAGCAGCTGACGCTGCTCCAGACCTCGGTGCTGGGCGGGGTGTTGATGGTGCTGGCCGCCGTGCAGGCACTCGAGTACCGGCCGCCGCTGCCGGGGCCGTTCCACGGGCCGGTGATCGCCCTGCTCGGCGCCCTGGCCACCGTGCTGCCCGGCTCCGTCCTGCGCTGGTCCCGCGAGACCGGGCGCACCGCCCGGCCCTCCCTCACCGACCGGCTCGCCCTGACCGCCCTCGGCGCCTGCACCGGCTGGTTCACCGCCACCGCCGTCGCCTTCTGGCACTCCACCACCCCGGCCCCACCCACCTGGTCACTGGCCGCCGCCACCCTCGGCGCCCTGACCGCGGCCCTGTTGGAACGCCGCCGCTGACCACCTGCGGCGGGCCCGGGTCGTCCCACACAGGCCGAACACCACCTCGTCTGCCGGTTCTGATAGAAAGTGAACGGAATTTCCACCGGGGAGCGAGGGGGCCCACCACCATGACTCTGGACGGCTTCGCGGGCGCGGAGCGGATCGGCGCCACGATCGACGTACTGGCCGACAGCCTGTTGGGCCGGGTGGCCACGCACTATCCGGTGAGCTCGCTGAGCGGTGGGCCGTCCACGCACCCGGCGGCCTCGGCACTGTTCGGCCTGCGGCTCTCCCGGACCGGCCCGGGGCGGATGACCGTCCGTGGGCTGGGCGCGGTGGTGGAGGCCTCCACCGTCACGGCGTTCGCGGAGGCGGACGCCCCGACCTCGGAGCTGTTCGGCCGGTACGGGGCGAAGGAGCTGCGCGGGCTGCCCGCCGAGGCGGTGACGGCCGCTCAGGTCGGGCTGCCGGTGGTGGCGGACGCCGCGGACGCGTTCCTGCGGCCGGAGTTCCCCGCCGCCGTGGCACGGTTCGCCTCGGACCGCCCCGTGGCGGAGCCGGAGGAGCTGGCGACCGGTGCGGGCGTCGAGGTCCGGTTCGTGGTGCCGCCGGTGTTCCACCCGCTGGTGGTGCGCGGGGGCCGGGCCGACCGGGCCGGTCATCTGGCCGAGGTGGCCGAGGAGTTGTACGCGGGCGGCACCGCGCTGCACCGCCTGGAGTGGTCGGTGCTGACGGGTCTGCTGGCGCAGCCCGCGGCCGCCGCCGGAGTGATCTTCGCGGGCCTGGCCGCCCTGGAGGTGGACGGCCGTCCGAGCCGGGCCTCGCTGGTGGTGTCGCTGTCGCGTTCGGGGCGTCAGATCACCGAGCTGTCGGCCGAGTTGGCGGACTCGCGGCCGCAGGCCGAGGTGTGGACGGTGCTGGTCCCGGCCGGCCCCGCGGCCGTGCTGGTGGAGACCCGGATCGCCTCGGTGCCGCAGCTGCTGCTGCCGGTCGGCCAGGCGGCCGACGAGCCGGACGCGCAGGACAACACGGTGATCTCGGTGGTCGAGGCCTTCCTCCCGCTGCCGGACGGCGTCTCGGTGCTGACGGTGCAGCTCGGCACCGCCCACCCAGAGGACTTCGAGCTCTACGCGGGCGCCTTCGCCGAGGTGCTGGGCGGGATCCAGCTCGGCTGGGACGGCACCCGCGCCGCCCTGCCGCCGCAGGCCGTCGCTCCCCAGGCCGTCACTCCGCAGGCCCAGCCGCAGTACCAGCCCGAGCCGCCCGCCTACCAGCCGGCCTACCAGGGTGACGTGCAGTCAGCCGTCCCGCCGCAGCCGGTGGCTCCGCCGCCCGCCGCTCCCCCTGCGCCGCCCGCCCCGGCGGCTCCGCCGGTGGTGCCGGCCCAGCAGCCCGCTGCCACCGCGCTGGCCTCCGTCGACGAGGACGCCAAGGGCCGCTTCGTCCACGTGCCCCCGCCGGACTTCAACCCCTTCGCCCCGCCGAAGCCCGCCACCCCGACCGCAGCCCCGGCCTCGGACGAGGACGTCAAGGGCCGCTTCGTCCACGTCCCGCCGCCGGACTTCAACCCCTTCGCCCCGCCGAAGCCCGCCACCCCGACCGCAGCCCCGGCCTCGGCCTCGGCCTCGGACGAGGACGTCAAGGGCCGCTTCGTCCACGTGCCCCCGGCGGACTTCAACCCCTTCGGCGCCCCGGCCCCGAAGGCGGCCACCCCGGCCCCCGCCCCGGTCGCCGCTCCGACCCCGGCACCGGCCGCCGTCGACCCGTTCGGCACGGTGACCACCACCCAGCCGGTGGACCCCTTCGGCACCGTGACGACCGCTCAGCCGGCCGCCCCGGCGGCCCCGCCGCGGCCGACCTCTCCGCCGGCGCCGGTGGCACCGCCCGCCCCGGCGGCGCCCGTCGACGACGAGAGCGTCAAGGGCCGTTTCGTGCACGTGCCCCCTGCGGACTTCAACCCCTTCGCCCCGCCCAAGCCCAAGGCGGCCGCCCCGGCCGCCGAGGAGCAGGAGGACGTGAAGGGCCGCTTCGTCCACGTGCCCCCGCCGGACTTCAACCCCTTCGGCGCCCCGGCCCCCGCCGCCCAGGCCGCCCCCGCGGCCCCGGCCCAGCCCGCACCGCCCGCGAACAACCCCTTCGGCTGACGGTCGGTCAGCCCGCGACACACCCCCACGGCCGCCGGCCACGAGGCACCCGCCCCGTGACCGGCGGCCGTTCGCCGTCCCCGCTCGGGCCGAGGGCCGCGGACCTGACGTTCCACTGGCAGGTGCACGACCCTGGTCCAGACCTATTGCCAGCCTGGGTGTCCGTCCCTACGCTCGCATGACACAGGATCTCCGTGGCAACCCGACGGCCCGGCGGCCCAGCAGTACCCGCACCTGGAACCGTCACCTCCCCACAGGTAGGGAGCCAGACCGTCCGTGCACCGGGCGGCGCTCCCTGGACAGGAGCTCAGCCATGCGCAGACGTCGGTTCAGCCTGCCCCTGCTCGCGGCGGGGGCGTTGATCGCCCCGCTGCTGGCCGTGGCGCTGCCCAGCACCGCCCAGGCCGCCGCCCCCACCGCGACCTTCGCCAAGGGCAGCGACTGGGGCTCCGGCTACGAGGGCAGCTACACCGTCAAGAACAACGAGACCACCGCCTTGAACAACTGGGTGCTCGAGTTCGACCTGCCCGCCAACAACACCGTCGCCTCGCTCTGGAACGCGACCTACACCACCGCCGCCTCGCACGTCACGGTCAAGCCGCCGAGCTGGCAGACCTCGATCGCCCCCGGCGGCTCGTACGGCCTGGGCTTCAACATCGCCTACTCCGGTGCCTACGCCCCGCTGCTCAACTGCAAGTTGAACGGCAAGCCGTGCGACGGCACCGGCTCCGACACCGTCCCGCCGAGCGTCCCGGGCAACCTCCAGGCGACGCCCGGCAGCGGCTCGATCACCGCCTCCTGGAGCGCCAGCACCGACAACGTCGGGGTCACCGGCTACGACCTCTTCAACGGCTCGGCCAAGCTGGCCACCGTCACCGGGACCGGCAGCACCGTCTCCGGCCTGCCCGCCGGGACGTACAACCTCACGGTGGTGGCCTTCGACGCGGCGGGCAACCGCTCGGCCCCGGCCGGACCGGTCCAGGTGGTGGTGCCCCCGCCGCAGCCGGACACCCAGCCGCCGAGCAAGCCCGGCGCCCCGTCCGCCATCCCGGACTCCCGTTCGGTGGCGCTGAGTTGGGGCGCCAGCACGGACAACGTCGGCGTGGTCGCGTACGACGTCTACAACGGCCCGGCGCTGGCCGCCACCGTCACCACCACCAACGCGGTGATCAGCGGTCTCACCCCGGAGACCGACTACAGCTTCACCGTGAAGGCGCGCGACGCGGCGGGCAACTCCTCGGTCGCCTCCGACCCGGTGGCCACCCGGACCACCAAGGAGGTGGTCAACCCCAACGCGCTGAAGATCGGCTACTTCACCCAGTGGTCCATCTACGCCCGCGGCTACAGCGTGAAGCAGCTGGACACCTCCGGCACGGCGGCGAAGCTGACCCACCTCAACTACGCCTTCGCCAACATCAACCCGTCCAGCAAGCAGTGCTTCATCACCAACAAGGCGGCGGGCAACGACTCGGACCCGAACGCCGGTGACGGTGCCGGTGACGCCTGGGCCGACTTCGGCAAGGGCTGGGACGCGGGCGCCTCGGTGGCCGGGACCACCGACACCTGGGACCAGAAGCTGGCCGGCAACTTCAACCAGCTGAAGCAGCTCAAGGCCAAGTACCCCAACCTCAAGATGCAGATCTCGATCGGGGGTTGGTCGTACAGCAAGTGGTTCTCCGACGCCTCGCTCACCGACGCCTCCCGCAAGGCGCTGGTCAGCTCCTGCATCGACATGTACATCAAGGGCAACCTGCCGACCATCGACGGCCGCGGCGGCGCGGGCTCGGCGGCCGGGATCTTCGACGGCATCGACCTCGACTGGGAGTGGCCGAACTCCGAGGGGCACCTCGGCAACATCCTGCGCCCGGCGGACAAGGCCAACTACACCCTGCTGGCCCAGGAGTTCCGCCGTCAGCTGGACGCGCTGACCGCCACCACCGGCAAGAAGTACACCCTGAGCGCGTTCCTCCCGGCCGACCCGGCCAAGGTGGACCTCGGCATCGACGTGCCCGGCCTGTTCGGCGCCTTCGACTTCGCCACCATCCAGGGCTACGACTACCACGGCGCCTGGGAGACGCAGACCAACCAGCAGTCCGGCATCAAGCTGGCCGCCGGTGACCCGAACCCGGTGGCCCGTCAGTTCAGCTCCGAGATCGCCATCAACGCCTACCTCACCAGGGGCGCCCCGAAGAGCAAGCTGACCCTCGGCATCCCGTTCTACGGACGCGGCTGGACGGGCGTGCCGCGCGGCACCACCAACGGCCTGTTCCAGAGCGCGACCGGGCCGGCCCCGGGCTCGTACGAGAACGGCTTCGAGGACTACAAGAAGCTCAAGACCATGGCCACCAGCGGTGGTTACACCATCTACCGCGACCCGGTGGCCGGCCACTCCTACATCTACAACGGCACGGTGTTCTACACCTACGACGACCCGGCCGAGATCGCCCGCAAGACCGCCTGGATCAAGTCCCAGGGCCTGGCGGGCGCGATGATCTGGTCCTTCGACGGCGACACCACCAACGGTGAGCTGATGACCGCGGTGGACAGCGGCCTGAAGTAGACCTGAGGCGGCGTCAGCCGGCGCGGCGTGCCAGGTGCACCACATCGGGCACGCCGCGCGACACCGGGATCTCCTCGGTGCGCACGTCCGCGAAGCCGGCCGTCCGCAGCGCCTCCTCGAAGGCCGCGGACGGCTGTGCGCTCCACACCGCCAGCACACCACCCGGGTTGAGCCTGCGCTGCGCTGCGGCGAGGCCGGCCGGGCCGTAGAGGCCGGAGTTCTCCTCGGTGACGGTCCAGTCCGGTCCGTTGTCGATGTCGAGGCAGAGCGCGTCGAAGCCCTCGCCCTCGCCCGCCAGATAGGCGACCAGGTCACCGTGCAGGACCGCGACCCGGGGGTCGTCCAGGGCGTGCTCGGAGAACTCCGCGAGCGGGCCGGTGCGGTGCCAGTCGATGACGGCGTCCTCCCGCTCGGCCACCGCGATCCGCCCCCAGCGCGGCTCGGCCGCCGCGTACGCCAGCGAGAAGCCGACGCCCAGGCCGCCGATCAGCACACTGGGCCGCTCGACCCCGGCCAGTTGGTCCAGCGCCGCCCGGATCAGCAGGCGCTCGGAGCGGCCGTCGGCGGTGTCCATCAGGAAGCAGCCGTTGGCGATGATCTCGTAGTGCGCGCCGCGCCGCCGCAGCGCGACCTCGCCGTACGGGCCCTCGCGGCGGTCGATCGTGACAGGGGTGTCGAATCCGTCCCGGTCCGGGAGCACGGTCATCTCGCTGGGGCCCTTCGGTCGTTCGTCTGCGGCTGTGCGGCACCGACTCTAGCCGCTCTCGCGGTAGCGTCCGCCGGAATACCGGCGCAGCGCCTGCTCCGGCGTCAGCTGACGCACCGGCAGACCGGCCACCGGGAGCAGCGCCTTGGCCCAGAGGCCGTCCCGCCGGAAGTCGCCGGAGGACCCGTACCGGGTGCCGGGCACCGCCCAGACCGTCAGCCAGGCCGCGCCGTCGGTGCGGTCCGGCCGGGGCACGATCCGCACCGCCGTCAGCTCGGCCCAGTCCAGCAGCACCTCCCGCCCGCCGCGCGGCCGCAGCGCGATCCCCCTGCTGCCGATCCGCAGCCGCTTCGGGTCGCGGGCCCAGCGGCGGTAGCGGCGGACCCGGGAGAGGCCTGCCACCACGAGGTAGGGCGCCAGCAGACCGAAGGGGAACAGCGGGGCCCGGGCGAAGGCGTGGAAGGACTCGACCCCGGCGAGCCCGAGGCCGACCGCCGTGCCGTACAGCAGCCCGGTCACCGTCACCGCGCCGGCGATCGCCGCGCGGCGGTCCGAGTGGTCGGCGACGAGGTACTCCTGCCACTCCTCGGGGCCGTGGTAGCCGGCGGGGAGCCCGCCGGCCGGTTCGGCGCCGATCCCGGCGGGGGCGGTGACGAAGCGCGGACCGCCCCAGCACAGCAGCGCGGCGCTCAACTCCCCCACTCCGGGCGTGAGTTCGGTGCACCTGGCGATCTGGTACCCGGGACGGCCGCCGCGCTCCCCGGCCGCCTCCCCGGCCAACACCACCCCGGGCACCGGCCAGATCACCAGCAGCGGATCGGGGTAGCTCCGCTCGTCGCGCTCGTAGCCCTCCACCGCCTCCGGGTACTCCAGCGCGACGGCGGTGATCTCGCTCCAGCTCAGCTCACGGTCGTGCAGCGCGATCCCGTACTCGTCCACCCGCAGCCGGAACGGCTCTGCCGCGTCGACGAGTTGTGACACCGCGAAGACCACCGCGAGCAGTGCCGCCCCTGCGAGGGCGTACTGCCCGGCGGCGCCGAACCCGCTGCGCACCACCCAGTAGCCGTCGGCCAGCAGCATCGCCGCCGCGGCCGCCAGCACCTTCGCGGCTCCGCGCCGCAGCCGTCCCGCCCTGTGGAACTCCATCGCCCCCACCCCCGTCCGCAGCGAGGATGCCCGCTCAGGGGGCGCCAAGTCGACCGCCGGGGAGAAGAGTTACCGATTCAGGACGTGAGCAGCACGCCGCCGTAGGCGACGCCCGCGATCAGCACCCAGGAGGCCAGGCCGAGCAGCGCGACCCGGGCGCCGGTGCGGGTCAGCGAGGAGAGCTTGACGGCGCTGCCGAGGGCGAACAGGGCGGTGGCGAGCAGGAGTTCCTGGGCGTGGGCGGCCAGCGAGAGGGCGGCGGCCGGGACCAGGCCGGTGCTGTTGGCCGCGACCATCGCCAGGAAGCCGACCACGAACAACGGCAGCACCGGCGGCTTGGGCCCCGCCGTCGCACCGGCACCCCGGCGGCGGGCCAGCACGATCCCGACCCCGGCCACCAGCGGGGCCAGCATGGCCACCCGCATCAGCTTGACCAGCACCGCCTCGCGCAGCGCCTCGGCCCCGGCGGTCTGCGCGGTGGCCACCACCTGGCCGACGTCGTGCACACCCGCGCCGACCCAGCGGCCGAACTCCCCCGCGTCCAGCCCGAGCGGGGTGCGCAGCAGCGGCAGCACCGCGATGGCCAGCGTGCCGCACAGGGTGACCAGGGCGGCGGAGGTGGCCATGTCCTCCTCGTCGCTGCCGGCGGCCTGGCCGACCGCGCCGATCGCCGAGGCCCCGCAGATCGAGTAGCCGGTGGCGATCAGCAGCGGCTGGTCGCCCGGCAGGCCGAGCCTGCGGCCGAGCCAGACGGTGCCGAAGAAGGTGGCGGCCACCACCGTGACCACCATCAGCACGCTGGGCCAGCCGAGACCGAGCACGTCCCGCAGCCCGAGCTTGAGGCCGAGCAGCACGATCCCGGCGCGCATCAGCCGCTTGGAGGCCAGCCCGAGACCGGGCTTGGCGGCGCCGCCGACCAGCGGGCGCAGCGCGGGCAGCTGACCGGCCGTCACCCCGAGCACCACGGCGGCGGTGAGCATCGGCACGGCCGGGACGGCGCGGTGCACGGCCCAGGCGGCGGCCACCCCGGTGACGGCCAGGGCGAGCCCGGGGCCGTGCCGGCGGACCGGGCCGGGGAGGGTGGGGTGCGCGACGGCGCGGAGCGTCAGTGCCATGGTGGGTCAGCCCTCGACCGGGTGCTGGTAGACGCGGCGGACGCTGCTGCCGAGGCGGGCCAGGTCGGCACCGTAGACGTGCAGCGATATCGCGGTGCCGGGGCCGGTGTTGGCCACCCGGTGGATGTCGCCGGGCGGGGTGAAGCCGCAGACCTCGCCCTGACGGTTCACCACGTCCTCGGTGGCGACCAGCCGTCCGGTGAGGCCGTCGGGGACCAGCAGGTAGCGGCGCTCGCTCTCCTCGCCCTGGTGGACACCGGTGGCGCACCAGGAGACGTGGTCGTGGATCGAGGTGTGCTGGCCGGGCAGCCAGACCAGCGCGGCCATCGAGAGGCTGCCGTCCGGCTCGGCGTGCAGCAGGTGCTGGCGGTACCGCTCCGGGTCGCCCTCCTGCTGGGCGGGGGTGAGCAGGTCCGGGCTGCCGAGGTGCGGGGCGAGGGCGGCGGCGACCAGCCGGACCGTCAGCTCCGGCGGCAGGGCCCGGCCGACCACCCGGCGCAGCTCGTCGACCAGGCCGTGCATCCGCTCGGTACAGGCGTCCAGCGGCGCTGTGGTGGTTGTCATGCCACCGAGCGTGCGACCCGCGCGCGCACGCGTCCAAGGAGGATTCGTTGACCTTCCGCCAGCTCCTGCTTATGGATGACGGGGCCTCAGGACGCTCCGTTCGGGGTGGCCGTCCGGGGTGGCCGTCCGGGGTGGTCAGCAGCCGACCCGGGCGGCGGCGGCCCGGGTCAGCTCCTCCAGGACCAGTCCGGTGGCGGGCACCCGCAGGTGGTCGCGGAGCACGTACGCGGAGACCTGGCGGCGCACGTGCGGCTCGGCCAGCCGGCCGGTGACCTTGGCGTGGCACATGAAGGAGAGCACCAGCGCGGGCATCAGCGCGATGCCGACCCCGGCGGCGACCAGGCTCTGCACGGCGAGGTTGTCGTCGGTGGTGAAGACCACGTCGGGGGCGAAGCCCTGGTCGGAGCAGACCTGGAGCAGGTTGGCCCGGCAGCGCGGGCAGCCGGCGATCCAGCGCTCCTCGGCGAGGTCGGAGATCCGGACGGCCTGACGGCGCGCCAGCGGGTGGCCGATCGGGAGCAGCACGGTGAGCTGGTCCTCCATCAGCGGTGTGACCACCACCTCGGGCGGGACTTCGGTGTCCGCGCCGGGGTAGCTGAAGGCCAGCGTGATGTCGCACTCCCCGCGCAGCAGCCGCTGGATCGACTCGGGCGGTTCGGCCTCCAGCAGCTCGACCCGGATGCCGGGGTGCTCGGCCTGGAGGCGGGCCATCGCGGCGGGTATCAGGGTGGCGTTGGCGCTGGGGAAGGCGCAGACCCGGACCCGGCCGGCGCGCAGCCGGGCGAGCGCGCCGAGCTGCTGCTGGGCGGTGCGCAGGCCGGCCAGGATCTCCTCGGCGTGCCGGGCCAGGGTCTCCCCTGCCTCGGTGAGCCGCAGCCCGCGCCCGGCCCGGGTGAACAGCGGGACCCCGACCTCGCGCTCCAGCGCCTTCATCTGCTGGGTGATGGCGGGCTGGGTGTAGCCGAGCTCACGGGCCGCCGCCGAGTAGGAGCCGGTGACGACCATCTGGTGGAAGGTGCGCAGATGCCGGGAGTCGAACATCCCCAAATCATAAGCAGATTTTGGGTTTGTCTCCGATACCCCGTCAGCTCCTTCTGAGTCACTTGCGTCCCGGTGGGTTCGCTTTTTTACAAGGAATGCGAACCGTCCCCGGGAGAGTCTGTGGGCGGAGGCCGGAGCGGCCTCCACATCCCATCGAGAACGGATCACCATGCGTCTGAGGAACCTCGCCGTGGCAGGGCTGTTCGCCGTGGCCGCCGTCGGCACCGGCGTCGGCACGGCCGCCGCGTCCGCGCCCTGTACCCCGGAGAACGCCTGTCTCTACAGCGACGCCAACTACCAGGGCGCGAAGTTCGACAACTTCCACCAGCAGTCCAACTGGGGCCAGGTCAGGTACACCAACGGCGTCCCGCTCTACCAGGGCGACTACGTGGCCAGCAACGTCAGCAGCCTGGACAACTGGGACCTCGCCCAGAACGTCCGGGTCTACTACAACTCCGGCTTCCGGGGCGCCTGCTTCACCGTCGCGGCCGGTGGCGAGGTGTCCAACTTCGCCTACGTCACGCTCTCCGACGGCACCAACGCCAACGACCGGATGAACTCGCACATCTTCGGCGGCACCTGCGGAACCGTCTACAACTTCTGAGCAGCGCGTTCCGGAGCGGGGCACGGGCAAGGTGCCCCGCTCCGGAACGGCCCGACGGGACAAGGACGGACATGCGCAGAACCGCTTCGCTCACCGTGCTGCTGGCGGCCCTGGCCGCCTGCGCGCCGACGGGCTCGGCCGGGCCCGCCCCGGAGTCCCCGTCGCCGGTCCGGGAGGTCCGGTCCGGGGCGGACATCGTGCTGCCCTTCGACGCCTACGTGATGACGCCGGATCAGCAGCGCACCGTGGCCCGGGCCGAACAGCGGCTGGCCCGGGACTGCCTGCGGCGCTTCGGCCTCGACTGGCAGCCGGGCGGCCCGGCTCCCGACCCCGGCGGGCCCGTCAACGCCCAGCGGTACGGACTGATCGACCCGGGCGAGGCCGAGCGCCTCGGCTACCACCCGGCCGCCCGGCCGGCCGCCGAGGCGGCACCGGAGGCGGCGGCGGAGCCCACGCCCGAGGTCGTCACGGCCTACGGCGGCAAAGGTGGCGCCGCCGAGCTGAACGGGGTGCCGGTGCCCGCGGGCGGCTGCCTCGGCGAAGCCCGGCGCACGCTCGGGGTGGGGCAGTTCAGCCAGGGGAGCATCGAGCTCAACCGGATCCCCACCGACAGCTTCACCCGGGCCGGGAAGGACCCCCGCGCCGTGGCCGCGACCGCCGAGTGGAGCGCCTGCATGCAGCGGGCCGGCTACGCCTACCAGGACATCTGGCGGGCCAACGACGACCCCCGGTGGAACGCGGCCGAGCCCACCGAGCTGGAGCGCGCCACCGCCCGGGCCGACGTCGGCTGCAAGCTCGGCACCCGGCTCCCGACCGTGCTGCTCACCGTGGAGAGCGAGCTCCAGCGGGCCGCGATCGACTCCCACCGCCAGGACCTCGCCCTGGCCAGGGAGCACCAGGGCGCCGTACTGGCCAAGGCCGCCGAAGTGCTCGGCGCCGACGCGCGGCAGCCGTCCCCCTGACGGAGTGTCACCCGGGGTGTCACCGCGCCTCGGGAGGCAGCCCCATCGCCACGCCCGCCTTCGCCATCGGGGCCCCGCCCTTGATCCGGGGGCTGCGCCGGCCGCGCTGCTCGACCCAGCGGGCCAGCCAGGAGAGCAGCAGACACATCCCGATGTAGACCGGGGCGATCACCAGCACCACCGGGATGAAGGGGAGGTCGTAGTCGAGGTTGGTGGCGATCAGCTTGCCCGCGTGCAGGAACTCCTCGTAGGTGATCAGGAAGCCCAGCGAGGTGTCCTTGAGCGCCACCACCAGCTGGCTGATGATGCTCGGCAGCATCGCCCGGTTGGCCTGCGGCACCAGCACGTACGCCATGACCTGGGTCTTGCGCATGCCGAGCGCGTAGGCCGCCTCGCGCTGCCCCTTGGGCACCGCCAGCACCCCGGCCCGGAACACCTCGGCCAGCACCGAGCCGTTGTAGAGGGTGAGCCCGGCCACCAGCGCCCAGAGCGGCTGCACCTGCATGGCCACGAAGATGAAGAAGATCATCACCAGCAGCGGCATGGCCCGGAAGAACTCCACCACCACCGTGCAGACCCAGCGCACCGGCCGGTGGTCGGAGAGCCGCCCGGCGGCGAACAGCGCGCCGAAGGGGAGGGCGAACAGGGCGGTCAGCGCGAAGGCCTTGAGGGTGTTGCCGAGGCCGCGCAGCAGCAGCTCCTGGACGCCCTCGTACTCGAAGGGCATCCACTTCTGGTAGGTGAACTGGTCGGTGTCGAACATCTTCCAGACCACCCAGGCGACCACGGCCGCCAGCAGCGCGGTGGTGATCACCCCGTACAGCCGGTGCCGGGCGACCGCCTTCGGCCCGGGGACGTCGTAGAGCGCCGAGCTCATCGGGACACCGCCAGCCGTCGCTCCATCAGGTTGAAGACCGCACTGATCGCCAAGGTGATCACCAGGTACCCCACCGCGATCCAGACGAAGGTCCAGAGGATGCTGTAGCCCAGCTCGTTGATGGTCCGGTAGGTGCCGAGCAGCTCCACCACCGAGAACGAACCGGCGATCGCGGTGTTCTTGGCCAGCGCGATCATCACGCTGCCGACCGGCGCCACCACCGAGCGGAACGCCTGCGGCAGCACCACCAGGCCCAGGGTCTGACCGAAGGTCATGCCCAGGCTGCGGGCCGCCTCGCCCTGCCCGGTGGGCACCGTGTTGATGCCCGAGCGCAGCGCCTCGCAGACGAACGCGGAGGTGTAGCAGCCGAGCGCCACCACCGCGAAGGTGAAGAACGGCAGCGAGATCCCGAACCGCGGCAGCCCGAGCAGCACGGCGAAGAACAGCAGGGTCAGCGGCGTGTTCCGCAGCACCGTCACCCAGGCCGTGCCCAGCGTGCGCAGCGGCTTCACCGGCGAGACCCGGCAGGCCGCCATCAGCACCCCGAGCACCAGCGCCAGCACCGCGCTGACCGCGGTCAGCTCCAGGGTGCCGAGGAATCCCTCCCAGTACGTGGACCAGTTGTCCGTCAGGACCTTCATCCCGGCCGCCTTTCAGTACCGGTCGATGGGCGGGGGCGCCGGTGCCGGCACCCCGGAGAGGCCGAGGGTGGCGTCGTACGCCTTCTTCCAGTCGCCGTTCTGCTCGTGGTGCAGGAGCGCGTCGTTGATCGCGGCGCGCAGCGCGGTGTCGCCCCGCGGGGTGCCGATGCCGTACGGCTCCTTGGAGAACGGCTGCCCGACCAGCTTCAGCTCGTCCGGGACCTTGGCCGCGTAGCCCATCAGGATGGTGTCGTCGGTGGTCACCACGTCCACCTGAGCGGTGATCAGGTTGTCCACGCAGGCCGAGTAGGTGTCGTAGCCGACCAGGGTGGCCTTCGGGTAGTCCTTCTGGATCCGCTGGTACGGGGTCGAGCCCGCCGCCGAGCAGACCTTCTTGCCGGCCAGGTCCTGCGGCCCGTTGATGTCCTTCTCCTGCTGACGCACCAACAGGCCCTGGCCCGCGATGTAGTACGGCCCGGCGAAGCCGACCAGCTTCTTGCGGTTGTCGTTGATGGTGTAGGTGCCGACGTAGTAGTCCACCTGGCCGTTCTGCAGCGCCGTCTCGCGGTTGGCCGAGGCGATGGTGCGGAACTGGATCTGCTCCGGGGCGAAGCCGAGGTCGGCGGCGACCATCTTGGCGATCTCGATGTCGAAGCCCGAGTACTGGCCGGTGGCGGGGTTCTTCTGCCCCAGGTACGGCTGGTCCTCCTTGGCGCCGACCACCAGCCGGCCCCGGCCGCGGGCGGCGTCCAGGGTCGGCGAGCCCTGGACCGCGTCCGCGCTGTTCACCTGGTAGCTCGGCAGGGAGCTGGGCTGCGGGCCCTTGGGGGGCGGCGTACCGGGCTTGCCGCAGCCGGCCGCCGCCGCTGCGGTGAGCAGCAGCAGCGCCGCAACGACCGTGAGCCGTCTCATCGCTGACCGCCCCTCAGTGCTTCAGGATCTTGGAGAGGAAGTCCTTGGCCCGGTCCGTCTCCGGATCGGCGAAGAACTCCTCCGGCGCGCGGTCCTCCAGGATCCGCCCGTCCGCCATGAACACCACGCGGTGCGCCGCACTGCGGGCGAACCCCATCTCGTGCGTCACCACGACCATCGTCATGCCCTCGTCGGCCAGACCCTTCATCACGTCCAGCACCTCGTTGATCATCTCCGGGTCGAGGGCGGAGGTCGGCTCATCGAACAGCAGCGCCTTCGGGTCCATCGCCAACGCCCGTGCGATCGCCACCCGTTGCTGCTGCCCGCCGGAGAGCTGGGCCGGGTACTTGTCGGCCTGCGCCGCCAGCCCGACCCGCTCCAGCAGCGCCCGGGCCTTCGCCTCGGCCTCCTGCCGCCCGCGCTTCCTGACCTTCACCTGGGCCAGCACCACGTTCTGCAGCACCGTCTTGTGGGCGAACAGGTTGAAGGACTGGAAGACCATCCCCACCTCGGCGCGCAGCTTCGCCAGCCCCTTGCCCTCCGCGGGCAGCGGCACCCCGTCGATGGTGATCGTCCCCGACTCGATCTGCTCCAGCCGGTTGACCGCCCGGCAGAGCGTCGACTTGCCGGAGCCGGACGGCCCGATCACCACCACGACCTCACCGCGACCGACCGTCAGGTCGATCTCCTGGAGCACGTGCAGCGCCCCGAAGTGCTTGTTCACCCCCCGGAGTTCGATCAGCGGAGTGAACGCCGCCACCGCGCTCACTTCGAACGCCGCCCCTTGAGCAGCCAGCCCAGCGCCCCGCCCGCGAGCAGCGTCGCCAGCAGCGCGATCCACAGCGGACAGGACACCGTGAACACCCAGAACTGGATCTTCACCTTGTCCAGGTTGGCCAGCAGGAACCACACCGCCAGCACCACGATCGCCCCGATCGCGATCACCCGCGTGGGGACCCCCGCGATCTCGCTGCGCTTGCCCGAGCCATCACCCGTTGTCTTGGTCACCCGCCGAGCATGCGCCCACCCCCACCAGGGGCGGACGCACCACTCCGACGATCGCACCGACACCATCCGTACGGCCCAGTCAGCCCAGCACCTCCCCCAGGTACGAGGCCACCACCACCGCCAGCGTCACGGTCCCCGCGAACGCCACCGCCCCGGCCCGCACCGCCGCCGGACGCCCCGCACCCTCCCACCGGGCCAGCTTGGCGGCCGCGGCGGCGACCAGCAGGGCGGACAGCACCACCACGGCGGCGGCGAGCAGGACGAGGGCGGTACGGGGCACCGGATCTCCAGGGTGTGCGGGGACGACGGTTCCACCGTGCCGCGCCCGCGGGTGTTGCGGCAGCCGCAACACGTTGCCGGTCGCCTCGGCAACCGTCATCGCCCTTTCCCCGCCGATGTGTTGACGATCCGTCCGCAACACCGACCCCGCCCGGACGGAGCCGGGAGAATCGAGCCCTTCACTGGAAGAGCGAGGACGGTGCGGTGCCCGAGCGTGAGAATTCCGACCGATCGGCCTTCGCGGCCCGGTTGCGCCCCCTGTACAAGCAGCTGGGCAGCACCTACCGCGAGTACGGGGATCGGCACAACCTGGACTACTCGACGGTGTACCGCTACATCGCCGGCCAGCGCCTGCCGTCACCGGCCTTCGTCACCGGCCTCTGCGAGGAACTGGACGCGGCCGGACGGCCGGTCGGTCCGGAGGTGCGCACCGAACTGCTGACCCTGCTGGAGCGGGCCTCGGTCAGCAGGAGCGACTCGCAGGACCTGCGGATCGAACTGGAACGAACCCGGGCGGAGTTGTCCAGCAGCCAGCGAGAATAGGAAGTCCTGGCCGGCCAACTGGCCGAGCGGGAACGGGCGCTGGCGGTCTCCGACAACGGGCTCCGCGCGCTGCGGCAGGCCCTCACCACCGACGACTCCGAGCACCTGCGGCTGCGCCACGAGCGCGACGCGCTGTACCGGGAAGTCCTCCACCTGCACGAGGAGCTGCTCAAGGAACGGGCCCGGACCCTGGCTGCGGAGGAACGGATCCGCCAACTGCTGTGGGAGCAGCGGCTCGCCCTCGACCTGGTCTCCCCGGTCGCCAGGGCCGACGAACTGATGAACGACCTGCGCTGCGCCTCGGTCGAGCAGCTGTTCCACCTCGCCGTCCACCCGGACGCCCGGTACCGGGACGTGGTCGTCGAGCTGGTCCGCGCCACGGCCCGGCACCGGCCGCTGGGCGAAGCCGTCGCGCTGCTGACGGCCCTGCACGCGGCGGCGCCCTCGTCACCGGCCCTGGCCGCGTTCCCCGAGGCGGTCCGGGCCCGCGATGTCGTGGCGGCGGCCGACCTGGTCAGCGCCTTCGCCGGCCTCGGCCTGACCGACCAGATCGGCGCCGCTGCCGCGCTCTTCGTCCGGGAGAACGACCACCGAGCCGTCGGGAACCTGGTGCTCCACCTGCACCGGCGCCGGCTCTCGCACGCCCCGGCCGAGGCGGTGGCGACCGCCGCCGCGGAGCACCAGCCGCCCGAGGAGCTCGTCCCGACCCTGGTGCGTCTGGAGACGGCCTTCGGCTTCACCTCGACGGTCCGGCACGCCGTCGCGCACGCCGCCCGGGTCAGGGGACCCGGCGACCTGCTGGTGCTCGCCGCCCTGCTGACCGAGGCGCAGCGGCACGGCCTGGCCGAGCTGCTGACCGACCGGGTGCTCGCCACTCGGGAGCCCTCGGTCCGGGCCGCCTACCTGTTCGGACTGCCCGGACGAGGGTTGGCGGCCCTCGCCGAGCGGTCGGCCGTCGACGGCGGGTCAGCCCTCGTCGCGCCAGGAGCGCCAGAGGGCCGCGTACGGGCCGTCGGCGGTGACCAGGGCGTCGTGGGGGCCGTACTCGCTGATGCGGCCGCGTTCGACGACGGCGATGACGTCGGCGTCGTGGGCGGTGTGGAGGCGGTGGGCGATGGCGATGACGGTGCGGCCGGCCAGCACGCGGGAGAGGGAGCGTTCCAGGTGGCGGGCGGCGCGCGGGTCGAGGAGGGAGGTGGCCTCGTCGAGGACCAGGGTGTGGGGGTCGGCGAGGACCAGGCGGGCCAGGGCGAGCTGCTGGGCCTGAGGGGGTGTCAGGGCCAGGCCGCCGGAGCCGACCTCGGTGTCCAGGCCCTCGGGGAGGGCTTCGGCCCACTCGTCGGCGTCGACGGCCGCCAGGGCGGAGCGCAGCTCGGCGTCGGAGGCGTCCGGACGGGCCAGCCGCAGGTTGTCGCGGAGGGTGCCGACGAAGACGTGGTGCTCCTGGTTGACCAGGGCCACCTCGGCGCGGACGCGTTCGGCGGGCATCCGGGAGAGCGCGGCGCCGCCCAGGGTGACGCTGCCGCGGCCCGGGGCGTAGATCCCGGCGAGCAGCCGGCCGAGGGTGGACTTGCCGGCCCCGGACGGGCCGACCAGGGCGACCCGGCTGCCGGGGGCGACGTCCAGGCTGATGCCGTGCAGCACGTCGGCGCCCTCCCGGTAGCCGAACCGCACGTCGGCGGCGGCGACCTGACGGCCCGCCGGGCGGACGGTCGGGTCGGTCTCCGGGTCGGCCACCTCGCGGACGCCGACCAGCCGGGCCAGCGAGGCCTGGCCGACCTGGAGCTCGTCGTACCAGCGCAGGATGAGGTCCACGGGGTGGGTGAGCGCCTGGGCGTAGAGCACCCCGGCGGTCAGCTGGCCGACGGTGAGCCAGCCGCGCAGCGCGAACCAGCCGCCGAGCACCAGGGTGCCGATGATGACGATCGCGTAGGAGGCCGAGACGGTCGGGAACCAGACCGTGCGCAGCCACATCGTGTAGCGCTCCCAGGCCTGCCACTCGTGGATCTTGCGGTCCGTCAGCTCCACCCGCCCGCCGCCGAGCCGCAGCGACTCGACGGTGCGCCCGGCGTCCACCGTCTCGGCGAGCACGGTGTTGACCGCCGCGTACCCGGCGGACTCGGAGCGGTAGGACTGCGGGGCGCGCCGGAAGTACCAGCGGGAGGTGGCGAGCAGCAGCGGCAGCGCGACGGCCACCGAGACCGCCAGCAGCGGGGAGGTGAGCACCAGGGCGCCGAGCACCAGCACCACCGAGACGACGGCGACGGCCAGTTCGGGCACCGCCTCGCGGACGGACTTGGCCAGCCGGTCCACGTCGGTGGTGCCGCGGGAGACCAGGTCGCCCGTCCCGGCCCGCTCCAGCACGCCCGGCGGCAGGGCCACCGAGCGCACCAGGAAGTCCTCGCGCAGGTCGGCCAGCACCTCCTCGCCGAGCATCCCGCCGCGCAGCCGGGACCAGCCGATGAAGGCGGCCTGCAGCACCAGCGCGGCCAGGTACCAGCCGACGGCGGAGAGCACCTTGCCCCCGGCAGTGCCGGCGCTCAGGTCCTCGACCAGCGAGCCGAGCACCCAGGGGCCGACCAGGCCGGCCAGGGTGGCCACGGTGTGCAGGCCCACCACCGCGCCGAAGCCGGCCCGGTGACGGCGCGCCAGGTGGCGGACGTAGGAGCGGACGGTGGCGGGGGTGGCGACGGGCAGCACCGCGGCCGGGCCCTGCTCCTCGATCAGTGGCGGCTTCATACCGTCTCCTCCACGGCGCCGACGGCCCGCGGGGCCTCGTCGGCGGCGTCCTCGCGGGTGACCACGGCGCGGTAGGCCGGGGTGGTGTGCAGCAGTTCGCGGTGGCGGCCGGTGGCGGCCACCCGGCCGTCCTCGACCAGCACGACGGTGTCGGCCTGGTCGAGCAGCAGCGGGCTGGTGGCCAGCACCACGGTGGTGCGGCCCTCGCGGACGGCGCGCAGGCCGGCCGCGATCCTGGTCTCGGTGTGGGCGTCGACGGCGCTGGTGGGCTCGTCCAGGACCAGCACCGGCGGGTCGACCACCAACGCCCGGGCCAGCGCCAGGCGCTGGCGCTGGCCGCCGGAGAGCGAGCGGCCCCGCTCGGTGATCACGGCCTTCAGCGGGTCCCCGCCGGCCTCGGGCGAGCCGTCGACGAGGGCGTCCAGGACGTCCTCGGCCTGGGCGGCGGCCACCGCCGCCTCGGCGCCGACCCGCCCGGAGGCGGGGACGGCGAGCAGGTCGGCCAGCGTGCCGGAGAGCAGCACCGGCTCCTTGTCGTGCACCAGCACCGCGGCCCGGGCGGCGTCCAGCGGTACGGCGTCCAGCTCGACGCCGCCGAGCCGGACGGAGGGCGGTGCGCTCTCGCCCTCGGCCAGCGGCACGTGGCCGCCGAGCCGGTCGGCCAGCGAGCCGGCTGTGAGCGGGTCGCCGCAGACCACGGCGGTGAGCCGGCCGGCCTGGGCGGTGAGGCCGGTGACCGGGTCGTGCAGGTCGGCCAGCCCGGGCTTGGCGGGCAGCTCCGCGGTGAGCGGGCGGGTGGAGTCGGTACGGCGCAGTGCCAGCACCCGGGTGGCCCGGGCGGCGGAGACCCGGGCCACGCTCCAGGCGTGGGCGGCCTCGCCGAGGATGCGCAGCGGGGCGGCCAGGAAGGCGGTGGCGCCGTAGACGGCGACCAGCTCGCCGACGGTGATCCGGCCCTGGGCGGCCAGCTCGACCCCGTACCAGGTGACCCCGACCACGAACAGGCCCGGCAGCAGCACCTGCTGGGCCTGCATCAGGGACCAGACCCTGGCGGCGCGCACGGCGGCGCCGCGCACCCGCTGGGAGGCCTCCCGGTAGCGGGAGAGGAAGAGCTCCTCGCCGCCGATGCCGCGCAGCACCCGCAGGCCCGCGACGGTGTCGGCGGCCAGCTCGGTGGCCTTGCCGCCGAGCCGGCGCTGTTCGTCGTAGCGGCGCTCGAAGGGGCCGAGCAGCGGCAGCACCGAGAGAGCGAGGACCGGGACGCCGAGCAGCACGACGGTGCCGAGCACCGGCTGCTGGACCAGCACCACCAGGCTGACGCCCAACCAGACCAGCACCGCGGCCCGGACCCTGGCGACCAGTTCGACGTACCAGCCGATCTTCTCCACGTCGCCGCTGCTGACGGCGACGATCTCGCCGGTGGCGATCCGGCGGGACAGCCCGGCGCCCAGCGCGCTGGCCTGACGGGCCACCAGCTGGCGGACCTGGGCGGCGGCGGTGATCCAGTTCCACACCGCCTGACGGTGCAGCAGGACGCTGCCGACGGCCTGGAGCGTGGTGAGCAGCACGGCGAGCGCCCCCGCCCACCACAGTGCGCCGGTGTCGCCGTCCACCACCGCCTGGATGCCGAGGCCGAGCGCGGCCGGGAGGGCGGCCATCGCGGCCATCTCCACGGTGCCCCAGAGGGTGGCGAGCCAGCTGCCCCGGCGCTGGCTGCGTTGCAGCCAGCGCAGGAACGCCAGCGGTGAGTGCAGGTCCGGACGGCCCGGGTCGGCCATCGGGAGGGTGGTGAGCGGCATGACGCTCCGATGCGGTGGTGCGGGCGGGGGAGGATGGCCGGGCCCGGGTCACCGGGGGCGGCGGGGGGAGGCGGGCCTCCGGCAAGGGAGGTGATGCTCCGTCACGAGCTCATGGCCATCGAGCGTGCCGGGGTCCGGGCGCGGGCCGCAACCGCTTTTTCCGCGCCGGGACGGCCGCCGGGGCGGGGCTGGTGGGGCCGCTGTGGTCCGTGCGAAGGAATTTTCGGACGAATTCGGCCTAGACGGGAACAAGTGGCCTGGACCACCAGTTGAATCCTTGACGGCAAACACCGTACGACCTGGAGGGCACCCCTTCCCGTGAGCACCATCCCCAGCATCACCCTCAACGACGGCAGCTCCATCCCGCAGCTCGGCTTCGGCGTCTGGCAGGTCGAGGACGACCAGGCCACCGCCGCCGTCACCACCGCGATCGAGGCGGGCTACCGCTCCATCGACACCGCGGCGATCTACGAGAACGAGGCGGGCACCGGCAAGGCCGTGGCCGCCGCGGACGTGCCGCGCGAGGAGCTGTACGTCACCACCAAGCTGTGGAACTCGGGCACCCTCGACTGGTCCGGCGAGCAGGGCCGGGCCCGGGTGGAGCGCGCGTTCGAGGATTCGCTCGGCAAGCTCGGCCTGGACCACGTGGACCTCTACCTGATCCACTGGCCGCGCCCGATGCACGGGGACAGCTTCCTCAACATCTGGACGGTCTTCGAGAAGCTGGCCGCCGACGGCCGGGCCCGCTCGGTCGGCGTCTCCAACTTCGGCCCCGAGCAGCTGGACAAGCTGCGCGAGCGCAGCGCCCTGGTGCCGGTGCTCAACCAGGTCGAGCTGCACCCGCACTTCCCGCAGCACGAGCTGCGCGCCTACCACGCCGAGCACGGCATCGCCACGGAGGCCTGGAGCCCGCTGGGCCAGGGCAAGGACCTGCTCACCGAGCCGGCCCTGGTGAAGGTCGCCGAGAAGCACGGCCGCACCGTCGCCCAGGTGGTGCTCCGCTGGCACCTGCAGAGCGGGATCATCGCGATCCCGAAGTCGGTCACCCCCTCCCGCATCCGGGAGAACCTCGACGTGGCCGGCTTCGAGCTGGACGCCGAGGACCTGGCCGCGGTCGCCTCGGTGGAGACCGGCAAGCGCCTCGGCCCGGACCCGCAGCAGTTCGACTGGAACTGACGGCCCGTGAAGGACTGACCGGCCCGGGAAACCCGCCGGCCACCACCCTCTGCGGAAAGGGTGGTGGCCGGTGGGTCAGGCGTTCCGGACGGCAGGGACATTTCTTGGCAAAATCGTTCCTGCCAGGTCCGTGGAGCCTGATGGACCGTTACAGCCGGGCCGCCTTGGCGAGCAGCGCCATGGCGGGCGCGTGCTCGTGCTCCTCCAGCGGCGCGAGCAGCAGTTCCTGCACCGCGCGCACCCCCGCCGAGGAGCGGTGGAGCAGCTCCTGGCCGGCCGGGGAGAGCGAGAGCAGGTTGCGCCGCCCGTCCAGCGGGTCACGGCGGCGGAGCACCAGGCCGCGCCGGACCAGCCGGCTGACCATCTCGGCCATCGTCGCCTTGTCCAACGAGGCCAGCTCACCGACGGTGCGCTGGTCGGCGCCCGGCTCGGTCTCCAGCGCGTCCAGCACCGCGTACTGAGGCGCCGTCAGGTCGGAGCCGACCTGGTCGGACCAGAGCTTGGTGTGCACCTGCTGCGCCACCCGGATGAGGTAGCCGACGGCGCGCTGCGCGTCCAGCAGGGGCCTGGCGTCGGTCATCGCCGCCACGGCGGCGGGCTCCAGGCGGGCGATCCGGGCCATCACCCGGACCAGCTCGAGCTGCTCCTCAGGGGTGAGCGGCTCGAACAGCGTCCGCTGCACGCGGACCACTCCGCCGGTGGCCTCGCGGACCACCTGGGCGCCGTTCTGCGAGAGGGCCAGCAGCTTGCGCCGGCCGTCCGCAGGGTCGCGCCGTCGCAGGACCAGGCCGCGCCGGACCAGCCGGGCGACCATCTCGGCCATCGTGGCCTTGTCGAGCGAGGCCCGCTCGCCGACGGTGCGCTGGTCCGCTCCCGGTTCGAGCGCCAGCACGAGCAGCACGGCGAACTGCGGCGCCGTCAACTCGTGGCCGACATGCTCGGACCAGAGGCGGGTGTGCACCTGCTGCGCCACGCGGATGAGGTGCCCGGGCGACTGCTGCAGTCGGCCGGGCACGCGGGTTGTCGGGATCTCCCCCAGCACCATGAAATCCGTCCCGATGTCACACCCGGTGTGTGTGGGACACCCGGGCGGGCAGTAACGGCGAGTGAGCGACCCGCTGTGAGGGTGAGCGCGCCAGCCGTGCAGCCGGTGGCTGCTGGCGCACACTATACAAACGGTCGGCCAGAACTGGCAGGCGGGGGCCGAGAGTAGATGTTTGTTCGGCGGAGTTGGCATATTTCCGCCAGGTGTCGCGCACACGTCGACCCGGCCTCCGCAGCCCGGAACATGAGCCATCCTCACCCTGCGTCACCTGCGGCTCTGCCCTCTGGTCAGCATTCCTACCGGTCGGTAATCTTGCGCCCGCAGCACCCGCCCGAACGTTCGGCGGCGCCGATGGCGTTCACCCGTCACCCCCGAGAGAGAGACGAGTACGAACATGACCGAGCAGAGCACCCCCCGCGTCGCGGTGGTCACCGGAGCCGCGCGCGGGATCGGCGCGGCCACGGCCGAGCGGCTCGCCGCCGACGGCTACGCGGTCGCGGTGGTCGACCTGACCGAGGAGGCCGGGAAGGAGACCGCCGGGCGGATCACCGCGGCCGGCGGCCGGGCCCTGGCGGTGGGCGCGGACGTCTCGGACGCGGCCCAGGTGGCGGCGGCCGTGGAGCGGATCGCGGCCGAGCTCGGCGCCCCGGTGGTCCTGGTCAACAACGCCGGCGTGCTGCGCGACAACCTGCTCTTCAAGATGTCCGAGTCGGACTGGGACACCGTCCTGGACGTGCACCTCAAGGGCGCCTTCCTGATGTCCCGGGCCTGCCAGAAGCACATGGTGGACGCGGGCTTCGGCCGGATCGTCAACCTCTCCTCCTCCTCCGCCCAGGGCAACCGCGGACAGGCGAACTACTCCGCCGCCAAGGCCGGCATGCAGGGCTTCACCAAGACCCTGGCGATCGAGCTCGGCAAGTTCGGCATCACCGCCAACGCCGTCGCCCCCGGCTTCATCGCCACCGAGATGACCGCCGCCACCGCGGCCCGGGTCGGCATGGAGTTCGAGGCCTTCAAGGCCGCCGCCGCCACCCAGATCCCGGTCGCCCGGGTCGGCCTGCCGGAGGACGTCGCCAACACCATCTCCTTCCTCGCCGCCGAGGCCGCCGGCTTCGTCTCCGGCCAGGTGATCTACGTCGCGGGCGGCCCGCTGGACTGACGGACCGTCCGCTCGCGGGGCACCGGCGCCGGGGGCAGACTCGGGGCACGGGTGCCGGTGCGCACCCCCTTGAGGACCCTGGAGGCAGCACGATGATGAACCCCGCGGACGACGCCGACTCCATGCCCACGCCCGACCGGCTGCTGCACACCGGCGCCGAGCACCCGGTCGACCCCGAGGACCTGGTGATGGCCTCGGGCCGGACCCCCACCCCGGCGCTGATCGAGCGCGCCCGCCGCCAGCTCGAACTGGAAGGGCCGGCCGCGGTAGAGCGGCTCACCCCCTGACCACTCCTTACATACTGCGCCCACCTACATGGCGCACACCCCTCGGGCCCCGCACACCGTGCGGGGCCCGAGGGCTTCGCACGCGCGCCCGGCCCCGGGAAAATCGAGACCTAATCGAGCGACAACGAAGACTGGGGGGCTGCTAAGTTCCTCTGCAACCGCTGTCTGAACAAGTCGGCCGACACCTGTCGGACGGCGCCCGTTCGGCCCAGGTACGACGGCCGTTTCCGCGGGACCCCCACCCTGCGGAAGCGGCCGTCCCGCCTCGGAGCCGACGTTCGGAGCCGATGTCCGGAGCTGCCATTCGGAACTGACGTAATGTCCGCTTCTGTCCGGGTAATGTCTGGTTGTGCCCGCAGCCATCCGACGCCCCGTCAACCCGCCGTTCCCGATGAGCCGGGGGCACCGCGCGCTCACCCTGCTGGTCGGGCTGGCCTACCTGCTGATCGTGCTGGCGGTGCTGTTCGACACCTCGCTGGTGCACCTGGACTGGTGGCTCAAGCAGCTGCGCCCGTACAAGCGCTGGCCCCAGCTGCTGGACTTCCTGGACCTGTGGGTGGTGATCGGCCAGCGCGGGCCCTCCGCCATCGCGGCCTGCCTCTGGCTGTGCTGGCGGTCCGTCAGGCAGCGCACGGTGCGGCCGCTGCTGGTGATGGCCGGCTCCCTGCTGCTGCTCAACCTCACGGTGGGCAGCGTGAAGATCCTCACCGGGCGGCTCGGCCCGCACTACGCGCACTACCTCGACGACCCCGAGCTCTTCCTCGGCGGCACCATCTTCCCCTCCGGGCACACCGCCAACTCGCTGGTCACCTGGGGCGTGCTGGCCTACCTGGCGGTGCGCTGGCGGCGGACCGGGGTGGTGCTGGTCGCGCTGGTCGCCGCCTCGGTCGGCCTCACCACCGTCTACCTGGGCACCCACTGGTTCTCGGACGTGCTCGCCGGGTGGGCCGCGGGCGCCCTGGTGCTGCTCGCGCTGCCGGCCGGCGAGCCGCTGGCGGACGCCGTGGACCGCCGGATCACCGGCCTCTGGCGGGCCGCACCGGTCCGCGGCGCGCCGACCCCCGTCAGCCCTGCCAGCAGCGCTCCACCAGGCCGTCCCGCACCTGGAGATTGAGCCGGTCCTCCCGGCACTCCAGGGTGATCAGCGCCCCCGGCGGCAGCATCCGCACCACCCGCCACCCCCGCTCGGCGGCCAGCCGCTCCGCCCGTTCCCCGGTCAGCCCGAGGTACTCGTCCTCGTCCATCGCCGTTACCCCTCTCCCCTCGTGGGTACATGCCGATCGTAGGCCCGGGAGGTGTCCGACGATGCGACCGACCAACACCCCGCGCGCATGGCGCAGCGGCACCGAACCGATGACGGCCCGGAGCGACCTCCGGCTCCGCTTCCTGCTCTCCGTCCTCTTCACCCCGCTCTTCGCCCTGATGACGGCGGGCTTCGCCCTCTGGTCGGCGGTGAACGGCCCGGCCGACGTCCCCAGCCCGGCGAGCCTGCGCACCTTCGCGATCGTCTGCGGCGTGCTCACCCTGCTCGCGGCGGTGGACCTGCTGGTGGTCGTGCGCCGCCGCCGCACCGAACGCTGATCGCCGGGGCCACTGGGAGCTGTCCGGCCGATCATGTGACTGGCTTGGTTGTGGCTCGTTGGTCTGTGTACGGGGAGGGATCGGCGGGGTGATTTGTCGGATGCCGGGTGGGAACGGTTGCGGCCGTTCCTGCCGGTGAGCAGCGGTCGTTGCGGCCGGTGGCGGGAGCATCGGCAGGTGATCGACGGGATCCTCCACCGGGTGCGGACCGGGGTGCAGTGGCGTGACCTGCCGGATCGGTTCGGGCCGTGGAAGACGGTCTACGAGCGTCACCGGCTCTGGTCGGCGGACGGAACGTGGGAGCACCTGCCGCAACGGGTCCAGGCCGCGGCGGACGTCGCTGGTGAGATCGACTGGGACGTCTCGGTCGACTCGACCGGCGTGCGTGCGCATCAGCACGCGGCCGGCGCCCGGAACGAACCGCCACCCGCACTGCCCGCCTCAAAGGGGGACGAAGCGGCGGAAGGCTCACGCGGCGGACGGCCACCGGGCTTCGACGAGGACCGCTACAAGAAGCGCAACACCGTCGAGCGGGCCATCAACAAGCTCAAGGACCACCGGGCCGTCGCGACCCGCTACGACAAACGCGGTTACGTCTTCCTCGGCACGGTCAACGCTGCCGCACTCGTCATCCGGCTCCGCACCTGAGGCCCTTTCACAACGCGAACGGCTCATATGCCAGAGCCCGGTCAACCACTTCCGCAGCGGTTGCCACCTGCCCGTGCTCGGGCCAGAAGATCAGACCGGATACGTAGCCGGTCGGGCAGGCGAGAGCCCTGTCGAGCCGGTCCAGCACCCACGTGATCTCGTCATCGTCGTACTCAACGTCCATCACCTTCTGCACCAGCGTGATCGCCGTCTCGCGAGTCATCGGCAACTGCCCCCACCCTTCATGAGCAGCAGCACCCTACTCACTCACATGATCGCCAGGACAGTGCCTGGTCGTGCTGCTCCCGAACCACGGCTGGTCCTGCCCGGAGTTCGACGTGGGGCGGTGC
Source organism: Kitasatospora sp. NPDC088742 (assembly GCF_055584905.1). NCBI lineage: Bacteria > Bacillati > Actinomycetota > Actinomycetes > Kitasatosporales > Streptomycetaceae > Kitasatospora > Kitasatospora sp. NPDC088742. The sequence continues at coordinate 62,407 of NZ_JBVJLD010000055.1, forward strand.
ACGTCGCGCTCGGCGCGGTGGACGACTTCCCGCACACCGACTGCCGGATGACCTGGCCCTCCGGCGAGCAGCGGTCCGTCGAAGTGACCCCGGAGCAGAGCGCGGCCGTCCTGCGCGATCGCTGCCTGCCGCCCCTGTTCCGCAACTGGCGCAGCCCCGCTGTGCTGGAGGGCGTGGTGTGGCGGGTGCGCGGTGACCTCCCGGTCGACGGCAGCTACCTGGAGGCGGTCGACCAGGACATGCTCCGCGCCGGGGTCCGCCTGTTCGGGTGGGCCGTGACACCGCGCTTCCCCTCGACGGCCACAGACCTGCCGGACGACCCCACGTTGGCCGACCCGGCCTTCCTCCGCTCCTACCAGCAGGCTGCCGTCCAACTCCTCAGGCACCTCCGGGGCGTGACGGACCGTCCAGAGCTGTAGGGCCCGCCCGAGAGCTACGCCCGCCAAGGAGTGCGGCTGGCTGTGACCGCCGGTCGCCGGGCGGGCCGGCCCTCGGCCTGTGACGATGTCGCGGCCCTGTCACCGGTTCGGTGAGGAGTCGGCGAAGGACTGTGCCCCGAGGGCGGCTGGCCGGAGAATCGGACGGTCGGGTGTACGGGTGTACGGGGAGAGGGGGGCGAGGTGGTGTTCGGGCCTTCCGTGCGGTGGACGGCGTTCCAGCGGCGCTGTGCCGCGGGCGTGGTGGTGGCGGTGGTGGTCCTGGTGGTTGCGGCCGCGCCGGTGGTGTGGGCGGGTTCGCAGGACGCGCCGGGTACCCGGGGCTGGTGGCCGGCGGTCTGCGGGGTCGCGCTGCTGGCGGCCGTCAGCGCCTCGCTGCCGCTGCGCCGGGAGTGCTCCGGCGCCGGCTACGCCGTCTCCTGCCTGGCACTCGCGGTGCTCCTGGCTCTCGCCCTGGGCACGGTCTTCGCTGCGGCCCAGGCCAACCACGACCTCCGGGCCCGGCAGCACGAACCGCTCGGCGTGACGGCCACCGTGACGAACTGCCGGATGACGGGGCGGACGGTGGACCCCGAGGGCGGTGGCCGCCCCATCTACGGCTGCGTGTACCACTGGAGCGCCGACGGCCGCGAGTTCAGCGAGGACCGGCCGACCAGGAAGGTGTATCCGGACGGGCACGAGACCAGGGTGTGGCTCGACGGCGGGCGGATGGTCACGGGGAGGCCGAGCGTCCTCGCGGTCCCGGTGTGGATCGCCGCCGCGCTCGCCGGGCTGCTGGGCACGGTCCGGTTCGCGGTGGCCCTGGCCCGGAAGGCGCGCGAGGAGGGCCTGTTCGGCCAAGCGACTGGGCGGGGCGGGCGCGGGTGAGGGCGGGTGCCGGTCGCGGCGCCCGCCCCGGGTCCCGCAGGGGGTCAGCTCCAGGGGTTGGCGGGCTGGTCGCTGATGGCGGTCCGGAAGCGGGTGTTGGCGGCAGCGTGCCGTTGGCCCGCAGGCCCCAGCCGGAGCCGTCGTGGAACTCGGCCATCCGGAAGCCGGCGCCGAAGGAGTCGGCGCACTTCTGGTCGGCAACCGCGCGGCTGGTGAGCTGGGATCCGGACAGCGGCGCGGTGGCCTTCACCTCGCCGCCGGCCCGGCTGTGGAAGCCGCTGGTGGGGACGCCGGCGGGGGCGGGGCGGCCGTCCTGCCTGAGGCACAGCAGCGGCAGCACGGCGCTCGACGGGGTGCGGGCGTGCGGTCAGCCGGGGCCACCTCCCGGCCGGAGGCCGGGGGAGGATGCCCGGCGCCGCGCGCCCGGCAAGATCGGCGGGACCGGGCACGTCACTAGGGTGCGTATCTGGTTGTGATCAATCTGCGGGTTTTGCCTCGGCTGTCGCGTCTGATCCGGTAGACCTGTCGTGTGACACGAGTGCAACTG
>NZ_JBVJLD010000056.1:0-4414 GCF_055584905.1 Kitasatospora sp. NPDC088742
GTGAGATTCCCCGCATCGGCATCGCCAGTGCCCGGGCCGAGGGTTTCATCACCGTACCGAGCCTTCCCGCCCTGTTCCGCCGCCGGCACGCCCGGCCGGCCGTCGCCGCTGCCGCCGGTCCTGCCGCGCTGCCGGCGCCGGAACGCGACGGGGAGCGGTAGCCCTCCGCCGGGGGGCGGAGGGAAGCCACGGCGGGACCGCCGACCGGGGGATGTCCAAGGGTCGATATCCGCCTGGAGGATGACCCTGATTCGGCTCGTGAGCTGATGCGATCCGTTTAGCGGATACCTACTGTGGATGTAGTGGGCCGCGAAAGTCTGGTGGCTGTCGGCAATGCGTTGCCGACAATACGGAGTCGGCATTCGGTTCCGTCAATGCGCAGTGAACGGGGACGTCAGTGAACGAACAGCGAACGGGGCCGCTGGGCCACGTGCGGCGGGCCGCCGTCGCGGAGTGGGGTCAGCTGTACTCCACCGTCCGCACCGAGCTGGTCCGCAAGAAGTTCGCCGCCGTTCCGCTGGCCACCACCGCGACCCTGCTGGTGCTGCTGTTCAGCATCGTCCAGCACCTGCCCGGCGGGGCGCGCTTCGTCACCCACGTCGGGGTGGTCAAGGCCGCGCTGCCGCTGGACGTCTCGCTGCTGCGGACCCCGCTCTCGCTCTACGTCCCCGCGCTGGACCTGCCGGTCTGGGGCGCGCTGGCGCAGGTCTTCCTGGTCTTCGGGATCGCCGAGCTGGTGCTCGGGCGGCGGCTGACCCTGGTGGTGGCCTACGCCTGCACGCTGGCCGGGACGCTGTTCGCCCGGATCGGGGTGGCGATCGGCCCGGACCACCTGTTCGGCTTCCCGCCCGAGGTGGCGCACGTCCGGGACACCGGGCCCTCGGCCGCCGTGGTGGCGCTGGCCGTGGTGATCGCGTTCCGCTGCCGGGCCTGGTTCACCGGCGGGCTGGTGGTCGCGGTGATGGTCGGGGAGGCGGTCGTGCTGCCGAACCTGGCGGGGCTGGAGCACGTGGCCGCGCTGGTCGCCGCGGTGCTGATCGCTGCCGCGATGGAGGTCTTCGGGGACTTCTGGCCGCGAGTGCTGGCCGGCGTCACCGCCGCCACCTCGGTGGCCACCGAGGCACGCCGCCGCCGGGCGGCGGTCGCCCCCTAGGGGCCGGAGGCCCCCCAGGGGGGCGAGGAACTGCGCGCGGGGGGACGGCAGCGCGTGCAACTGGCTCGCGTGCCCCGATCTGGCGCTGGTCCGCCTTCCGTACTCGCGCAGTTCCCCGCGCCCCTGGCTTGCTGCCCTTCCGGCCAGAGGCGGTCAGGTGCGGGGGAGGGCCATTTCGAACCAGACGACCTTGCCGACCGCCTTGCGGGCGGTGCCCCACTTCTCGGCGAGTTTGCTGACCAGGTTGAGTCCGCGGCCGTTCTCGTCCAGCTCTTCGGAGGGCTCCAGCGAGGGCAGGTTGTGGTTGTCGTCGCTGACCTCGACCAGCAGCTTGTCCACCCGGATCAGCTGGAGCTGGACGTGGTCCCTGGCCACCCGGACGGCGTTGGTGACCAGCTCGCTGACCAGTAGCTCGACCGTGTCGGTGAGGGCGCCCAGCTGCCAGGCGGCGAGCTGCTCGCGGACCAGCCGGCGGGCCCGGCGGACCTCGGCCTCACCGACGGTGAGCTCCCAGGTGGCCACCTCGGTGGGGGGGACCCCGTCGAAGCGGGCCACCAGCAGGGCGATGTCGTCCTGGCGGTCCTCCGAGTGGAGCCGCTCCAGGACCACGTCGCAGGCCTCCTCGGGGGTCTGCTTCGGGTCGATCAGGTTCCCGCAGAGGGCGGCCAGGCCTGCTCCTATGTCCCCGCCCCTGACCTCGACCAGCCCGTCGGTGCAGAGCACCAGCATCGAGCCGTCCGAGACGTCGATCCGCTTGGCCACGAAGGGCACCCCGCCGACCCCGATCGGGGCTCCGGCCGGGATCTCCAGCAGCTCGCCGGTGCCGTCCGGGTGCACCAGCACCGGCGGGACGTGGCCGGCGCTGGCCAGCTCGCAGGTGCGGTTGATCGGGTCGTAGACCGCGTAGAGGCAGGTGGCCAGGTGGTCGTCGCCGAGCTTGTGGGCCAGGTTGTCCAGGTGCCGCAGCAGCTGGCCGGGGGGCAGGTCGAGGGCGGCCAGGGTCTGCATCGCGGTGCGGAAGCGGCCCATCGCGGCGGCCGAGAGCAGGCCGTGGCCCATCACGTCGCCGACCACCAGGGCGACCCGGCTGCCGGGCAGCTGGATCGCGTCGAACCAGTCGCCGCCGACCTCGGCCTTCGGATCGCCCGGCAGGTAGCGGTGGGCGATCTGGACGCCGGGGATCTTCGGCGGCCTGGTCGGGATCATCGAGCGCTGGAGGGTGGTGGCGGTCTTCTGCTCGGCCCGGTGGGCGCGCGCGTTGTCGAGTGAGAGGGCGGCCCGGGCGGCGAGCTCGCGCAGGGTGGCGGCGTCGCTGTGGTCGAAGGGCGCCCGGTCGGGCAGCCGGAGCAGCTTGAGGATGCCGAGCACGGTGCCGCGGGCGGAGAGCGGCAGCACCAGCATCGAACGGTCCATCACCACCGGCACCAGCTCGGGGCCGCCGAGCGAGGCCGCGTAGTCCACCGCCACGTCCGGGTTGATCACCGGGACCAGCACCGGGTGGTTCTCCTGGAGCGCCAGGCCGGGCGGGGTGGAGCGGGGCATCTGGAGCAGCGAGCCCTCCTCCAGCACGTGCTCCCACTCCCCCGCGGTGGCGTTGTACGCGCGGGCCACGCGGCGCAGCGTGGTGGTGTCGGAGGGCGGGGTGGACGGCAGCACCGAGTCGGAGATCAGGCCGTCCCGCAGGTCCACGCAGGCGAAGTCGGCGATCCTCGGGACCAGCACGTCGCACAGCTCGCGGGCGGTGGCGTCCAAGTCCAGGGTGGTGCCGACCCGGCTGCCGAACTCGCTCAACAGGGCCAGCTGCTCCCCGGCCTGACTGGTGGTCAGCACCTCGACGGCGGGGGAGGGCGCGGCGGGCTGGGCGGGCACCGGGCGCGGGCGGTGCCCGTTCTGCCGCGCGTCGGCGGGCTGGGGGTCGGTGCGGTCGGCGGCGGACTCGATGGCGGGGCCTCCCGGGGTCGGGCCGGTGGAGGGGGTGTCGGCCGCGGCGGTGGCGGCCCGGTTGCCGTTCGGTGCGGTGCCCTGGGGCGGGACGGCGGGCGCGGTGGGCCCGGCGGCGGGGGCCGGGTCGCGGGGCTGTGGGACGGCCCCGCCGGTGAGCACCTGGAGGCTGGCGACCGTGGGCCGCTGCGGTTCCGGCGGGCGGCGCAGCGCACGCGGCCGCTCGGCCCGCTGCTGGGTGCCGAGCTGCTGCGGGGTCGGGTAGCGGCGGCCCAGGCCGGAGGCGGCCCGGGCGCCGGAGGGCTCGTACGGGAGGACCGGGACCCGGGCGGTCGGGTCGATCCAGAGGGCGGGCAGCCCGGCCGTGGTCAGGGCGGTGAGCAGGCGGGCCCGGCGGGTCTCGGAGGAGTGCGGGGGCAGCAGGCCGGCCAGTGCGGCGGCGCCGCCGGCCCCGGCCGGGGTGAAGTCGGGGGTGGCGCGGTGCAGCCCGCCGACCGGCCCGGGGGCGGGAGCGTACGGCAGCTGCCGGGCGCCGAGCGCGATCCGGGGGCCGCCGGTGCGCAGCGGGCGGGCGTCGGCGGCGAGCACCAGCAGGCTGCGGCCGGCCGGCTCGGTCAGCGGCCAGGCCCACCAGAGCACGTCGCGCAGCCGCTCCTCGCGGTCCAGCACGGGCATCGCCCCGGCCCACGGGCTGGGGCCGGTCTGGGTCAGGTCGTCGAGGGTGTCGAGCGCGTCGCAGCGGCGCGGCGGGGTGCCGGCCGGGCGGGGGAGGGCGGTCTCGGGGCGCGGTTCGACCGCGGGCAGCAAGCCGGAGGCGGTGCGGCCGTGGGCGACCTCGGCGCGGTGGCCGAACAGCTCCTCGGCGGCGCGGTTCCAGTGCGCGATCCGGCCGTCGGGGTCGACCAGGATGGCGGCCAGTCTCACCAGGGCGGCGACTGACGGCTGGTCGGCCGACGGCGTGGAGTTGGGCTCGTGCACCATGGATGAGGTCTGCTCCCGCCTGGCTGCCGCTCCTGTGTGGTCGTTCCCGCTGCACCTTCCAGCGAAGCACGGTGGAGGGCGGGACTGAAAGCGAATCGGGGAGATTCGTAAGTATCAGTTGCGTGTCACCTCACGCGCGCCCCCTGTGCACCACCAGCACCTCCTGTACCCAGTCGGTAGGCTGCTGGGGGCTGTCTCCTTGCTGGGGCCGGGCGGACGCCCGGCCCCAGCAAGGAGACAGCCCCCTTGTCGTCCGACCGGTTGGAGGCCGCGGTGGAGCTTGAGGAGCGGGTAGCCGCTGCGGAGTTGGCGTGGCTGACGCTGGAGGTGGACGTCGAG
>NZ_JBVJLD010000056.1:4512-32128 GCF_055584905.1 Kitasatospora sp. NPDC088742
CCCCTTGTCGTCCGACCGGTTGGAGGCCGCGGTGGAGCTTGAGGAGCGGGTAGCCGCTGCGGAGTTGGCGTGGCTGACGCTGGAGGTGGACGTCGAGACGCTACGGGTGGAGATCGACAACTTCGCGCTGATCCACCATCAGCTGCTCGGGCCGCTGTACGTCCGGCTGGACGAGCTGGACGCCCTGGTCGCGGAGACCGTCGCGGCCCGCACCGGGCGGCACGAGGACATCCGCCGGGCCGCCGAGGCCCGCCACCGGGTCTCCGAACTCCCGGACCTGGACGCCCTCTTCGACCAGCTGCCGCCGGAGACCCCGTCCGCGGCGGTGCCGGAGCAGCCGCGCAAGGTCCGCCCCGGCAAGGAGGCGCAGCGGCTCTACCGCGAGCTGGCCCGCCGCGCCCACCCCGACCTGACCACCGACCCGGCCGAGCAGGAGCGCCGGGCCGTCTTCATCGCCCGGGTCAACGAGGCCTACGCGCAGGGCGACGCCAAGGGCCTGGAGGACCTGGCCGAGGAGTGGTCCACCGCCCCGGAGTCGGCCCCCGCCCCGGGCACCCCGGAGCGCGAGGGCTGGCTGCTCCAGCGGCTGGACTGGCTGACCGTCAGGATCCGCAACCTCGCGGTCGAGCAGGTCCGCCTGGAGAACAGCTCGATGGGCGAGCTGCTCCGGCTGGCCCCGCAGGAGCCGGAGCGGCTGCTGGAGGAGCTGGCCGACCAGCTGCTCGGCCAGGCCGCCGCCAAGCAGGCCGAACTGGACCGGCTGCTCTCGGGGGCGGAGACCGGGGCGGGGACCGGGGCCGCGGCGGGGCAGAATGGCGGGGACCGCCAACGGACCCAGGAGACCGAGATGTTCGCCCAGCTCCCCACCATCGATGCCGCCTCGGTACCCGCCGACGCCCCGCTGCTCGACGTCCGCGAACAGGACGAGTGGGACGCCGGGCACGTGGACGGCGCCCAGCACATCCCGATCGGCCAGGTGGTGGCCCGCCTGGACGAGCTGCCGGGGGAGAAGCTGTACGTGCTCTGCCGGGTCGGCGGCCGCTCCGCGCAGGTGGTCCAGTACCTGGTCCAGCAGGGCCGCGAGGCGGTCAACGTGGACGGCGGCATGTTCGCCTGGGAGGCGGCCGGCCGCCCGATGGTCAGCAGCGACGGCCGGGACGCCTTCGTCCTGTAGCTCCTTCCCCGCAGGTGGGCGCTGCGGCAGGATGACCTCCGGCACACCGGTGCCGGAGGGAGCTGCTGCCGTGCGTACCTGGTCCACCCCGGCGGCCGCCGTGCTCGTGCTCGCGGGTGCGGCGCTGCTCGGCGGCACCGCCCTCTTCCTGGCCGCGCTGTTCCTGAACTCGGCCCCGCCGAACGCCTTCTCCGACCGGTACCGGCCGCAGCTGGACGCGGTGGTCTACCCGGAGTTCGAGCAGAACTGGAAGCTCTTCGCGCCCGACCCGCTCCAGCAGAACGTCGCGCTGGAGGCCCGGCTGCGCACCGTCGCGCCGGACGGCACCGAGACCACCGGCGACTGGCTCGGCCTGACGGCCCGTGACATCGCGGCCGTACGGGGCAACCCGGCGCCCAGCCACCTCGACCAGAACCAGCTCCGCCGGGCCTGGGACTTCTACGACTCCGCCCACCCGGAGGACGGCACCGCCCCCGGCACCCGGGCCAAGCCCTCCGAGCTCTACCTGAAGCGCACCGCCCTGCAGCGGATCGGCCCGTCCCCCGAGGGGAAGCGGCCGTACGAGGTGCAGGTGCGGGTGGTCACCACCGTGCTGGCCCCGCCGCCGTGGAGCCGGGAGCAGGTGGACACTGCCCCGCACCAGCGCGAGCTGCCCTGGTGGCCGGTGGACGAGGACGACCTGCGGGGGCTGTGGTGACCTCCACGGACCTCACGCCCGCCGAGCTGACCGAGGGTCAGCCGCCCGCGCCGCCGTCCTCGCCGCCGCCGTCCTCGCCACCTCCGCCCCCGCCGGCTTGGCGCCGCGCGGCGGAAGCTTTCTCCTCCCGCGCCCTGGGCCGCCACCAGGCGGCCGTGGTGCGGATCGGCTTCGGCCTGGTCTGGGCCGCCTTCCTGGTCCGCGAGTGGCCCCACCGCCGGGTGCTGTACGGCGACCTCTCGCCCTGGTCGGACCGGTTGGCGGCCGGACTGCTGGCGGAGAACGACGCCTTCTCGGTGCTGCCCTGGTTCTCGGGGCGGCTCTGGTTCGAGCTGGTCTACCACCTGGCGATCGTGGCGGCGGTGCTCTTCGCGCTCGGCTGGCGGACCAGGGCGAGCGGGGCGGTCTACCTGGCCACCGTGGTCTCGCTGCAGAACCGGAACGTCTTCGTCGGCGACGGCGGGGACAACGTGATCCACCTGATCGCCTTCTACCTGGTGTTCACCCGCTGCGCCGAGGTCTGGTCGCTGGACGCCCGCCGCGGCCCGGGGCGGGGTGCGGGGCGGGGAGCGCCCTGGCTCTGGGCGCTGCTCGGCGTCCCGCTGCTGATCGGTCCGGGCGCCTGGCCTTGGCCCCGGCTGCTGCTGCTCCTGCTCTGGCTGGTCGCCGCCCTCTGGTGGGCGGTCGAGCGGTACGCCCCGGAGGGCGAGCCGCGCGCGGTGCTGGACGCGCTGGCGACCATGGCCCACCACTGCGCCCTGCTGGTGATCGGCGCCCAGGTGGTCCTGGTGTACGCCACGGCCGGCTGGTACAAGGTGCAGGGCTCGCGCTGGCAGGACGGCACCGCCCTGCACTACCCGCTGCACCTGGACTACTTCACCCCCTGGCCCGCCCTCTCGGCGCTGGCCGGCGGCTCCCTGGTGATGGTCTTCCTGCTCACCTACGGCACCGTGATCCTCCAGGTGGCCTTCCCCTTCACCCTGCTGAACCGCCGTCTGAAGAACGTCCTGCTGGTCCTGTTGGCGGCCGAGCACCTGGGGATCGCGGTCCTGCTGGGCCTGCCGTTCTTCTCCCTCACGATGATCGCGGCGGACGCGGTCTTCCTGCCGACCGCCGCGCTGCTCCGGTGCGAGCGGAGAATCCGGGGCCACCGAGCCACGCCGGTCTAAGCTGTGCCCTATGTCCTGGTTTGCGGCCCTGCGCGACAGCGTGCGCGCCGGGTTGAAGGTGGACCGGAGCCTCAGCAACCCGCGCCGGGCGCTGCGCGGGGCGGTGGCCGCCGCGCTGGTGGTCTTCCCCACCCTGGCCCTGCTCGGGCCGGGCGCCGCCACCTCGGCCGCGATGGGCGCCTTCATCGCCGGGACGGCCACCTTCCAGCGCAGCTTCCGCCCCCGGGTCTCGCTGGCCGTGGCGGCCGGGATCGGACTGGGCGTCAGCACCTTCCTCGGCTACCTGGCGGTCGGCATCCCCGGGGCCTTCCCGGTGCTGCTTGCGGTCTGGGCCTTCGGCGCCGGGCTGGCCTGGTCGATCGGGCCGAGCGCCGGGGTGGTGGCCGCGACCACCGTGTCGGTGATGCTGGTGGTGGTCCAACTGCCCGTCAGCGTGCCCACCGCGCTGGGCCACGGGCTGCTCTGCGCGCTCGGCGGCGGCAGCCAGGCGCTGGTGGTGACGCTCTGGCCGATCGACTCCTGGCGGGCCCAGCGGGACGCGCTGGCCGACGCGTACGCCGAACTCGCCCACTACGCCCGGCGGCTGCGCCAGGACCCGGTGGCCCACGTGGACCCGGCCCCGTTCATCACCGCCCGGCACGCCGCCACCCTGACGCCCTGGCAGGCCCGGCACCGCCCGCCCGAACTGCGCGGGCTGCGCGGCATCGCGGAGCGGATCCGCCCCACCCTGGCGGCGCTGGCCGACCCCAAGGTGGGCGCCGCGGCCGAGGGCCCGGAGCGGGACCGGGCGCTGGAGCTGCTGGCCGCCGCCGCCGAGACCATGGACGCGCTGGCCCGGGCGGTCCGCAGCGGCGAGCCGTACCGCTCCCCCAAGTCCTCCCCGGCGCTCGCCCTGACGGCCCGTGACCCGAAGACCGCCGACCCGGAGCACGCGGCGCTCAGCGGCGCCGCCGGCCGCTCCGCCCGGCGGCTCGGCTCGCTGCTGCGCAAGGCCGTGGACACCCTGGACCGCGAGGACAAGGAGACGGTCTCCAGCGGGACGGCCGGGCCCGGGCTGCGCCGCCCCCCGCTGTTCCGGCTGGCCCCGACCGTCCTGCTGGCCGTGCGGCGCCAACTCCGGCCGCGCTCGGCGGTGTTCCAGCACGCCGTCCGGCTCTCCGCCGTGGTCACCCTCTCCTACCTGGCGGCCAAGGTGCTCGACCTGCACCACGGGTACTGGGCCCCGCTCACCGCCGCCATGGTGATGCGGCCGGACTTCGCCCAGACCTACAGCCGGGGCGTGGCCCGGCTGGCCGGGACGGTGGTCGGGGTGGCCGTCTCCACCGCCGTGGTGCAGCTCTTCCATCCCGGGCAGTGGCTCTCCGCCCTGCTCGCGGTCGGCTTCATGGGCGGCGCCTACCTGACGCTCCGTACGGGCTACGCGGTGATGACCGCCTGCGTCTCCTCCTACGTGGTCTTCCTGCTCGGCCTGCAGCCCGGCGACCCGGTGCGCACCGCCACCGACCGGATCCTGCTCACCCTGATCGGCGGGAGCATCGCGCTGCTCGCCTACGCGCTCTTCCCCACCTGGCAGACCGCCCGGCTGGCGGAGCGGCTGGCCGAGTGGCTGGCGGCGGCCGGGCGGTACGGGGCCTCGGTGCTCACCGTCTTCGGCGAGCCGGCCCGGGGCGGCGATGCCGTGCGCAGCGCGCTGCTGGACTCCCGGGAGGCCCGCTCCGAACTGCTCCAGGCGATCGACCGGGCCGACGCCGAGCCGGTCGGGCACGAGGGCCGGCTGCCCGAACTGACCCGCAAACAGATCGACCGGGCCCGCGCCGCGGTCGGGATGCTCGGCCGCTCCACCGTCCTGATGGAGGCTCACCTGCCGCCCGCCGACGCCGATCCGGTGCCCGGCGCGGCCGGGTTCGCCGAGGAGCTGCGGGACGCCACCGCCATCGCGGCCGGTGCCCTGCTGGTCGGCGACCCGGTGGACTTCGCCGCGCTGCGGGCCCTGCACCGCCGTTGGGACGCCGAGCTGGCCGGGCTGCCCCCGCGCGACCGGATCGAGGTGGCCCGGGCCGGCAGCCGGATGGTGCTCGCCGCACTCACCGACCTGGAGAAGGCCGCCAAGCCCCGCCGCGTACCCTCGGGGACGTGAGCAGCACCGACACCCCCGGCACCGGGACCCCGCACACGGGCGAGCAGTACGACGACGCCTTCACCGCCCCCGACGACCGGGAGGTCGGCGTCGGCCCGTACCCCGGGCCCTGGCCCGCCGGCCCGCAGTACGACCCCGAGCTGCTCGCCCACGGGGACCGGCGCAACGTGACCGACCAGTACCGGTACTGGACCCGGGAGGCGATCGTCGCCGACCTGGACACCCGGCGGCACGGCTTCCACGTCGCGGTGGAGAACTGGCAGCACGACTTCAACATCGGCTCGGTGGTCCGCACCGCCAACGCCTTCCTGGCCGGCGAGGTGCACATCGTCGGCCGCCGCCGCTGGAACCGCCGCGGCGCCATGGTCACCGACCGGTACCAGCACGTCCGCCACCACGACTCGGTGGCCACCCTGGCCGCCTACTCCGCCGAGCAGGGCCTGGCCGTGATCGGCATCGACAACCTGCCGGGCGCCGTCCCGATCGAGACCTTCGAGCTGCCCGAGCGCTGCGTGCTGCTCTTCGGCCAGGAGGGCCCCGGCCTGACCCCCGAGGCGTGGGAGCACGCGTCGGCGGTCTGCTCGATCGCCCAGTTCGGCTCCACCCGCTCGATCAACGCGGGCGCCGCCGCCGCGATCGCCATGCACAGCTGGATCCGCCGGCACGCCTGAGCGGTGTGACCCAGGTCACCGGAACCGGTGCCCCGGGGCGGACAAGGCACCTCGTGGACTACACATCGCACGCCCGAATACGCGCGGGAGACCCGGAAGCGTTCCGGGAGCTCTTCCGCGACCACGCCCCCCTGGTCCACCGGCACGCGGTCAGGGTCAGCGGCGACCGGGACCTCGCCGAAGAGGTCGTCTCGCTGACCTTCCTGGAGGCCTGGCGGCTGCGGGAGCGGCTGCTCGACCACGAGGCCGGCCCGCGCCCGTGGCTGATGGGCATCTCGGTCAACGTGCTGCGCAACACCCGCCGCGCGGGCCGCCGCCACCGGGCTGCCCTGGGGCGGCTGCCTGCCCGCGACAGTGTCCCGGACTTCGCCGACGAACTCGTCGGGCGGCTCGCCGACGCCGACCAACTCGCGGCCGCGCAGCGCGCGTTGAAGCAGCTCCGGCGCACCGAGCGCGAGGTCTTCACGCTCTGCGTCTGGTCGGGCCTCGGGTACGCCGAGGCCGCCGCCGCGCTCGGCATCCCGATCGGCACCGTGCGCTCGCGGCTCTCCCGGGCCCGCACCCGGCTGCGCGCGCTGGCCGAGAAGGAACTGCGGAAAAACCGGGAACCGCTTCCGCGCCCCGGACAAGTACGGGGCGGCCGCACCAACGCGGCCCGGTCTTACGAGTCGCACGAGGAGACCTACGGATGACCCGCAAGTTCTGGAAGCGGACGGAGCCCCTGGACCTCACGGGCCCGGACCACACGGAGCTCGCCCGGCTGCTGCCGGCCCCGTCGGCCCCCGGTATGCCGATCGACCGTCAACTGCTGTTCGAGGAGCACCTGTTGAACGAGATCCGCACCTCCGCACCCACCCCCCAGTCCACCGCCGTGGCCCCGGCCGCGCGGCGCCCGGGGCGCCGTGCCCTGCTGATCGCCGTCCCGGTCGCCGCCGCCGCGCTCGCCGCGGTGGTCGCCGTCGGCGCGCTGACCCCGGGCACACCGGGCCGGGGGCCGGCCGCGGTGGAGGCGCCCGTCGTGGCGGTCGAGGAGGGCAGCAGCGTCCAACTCGCCTCCACCGTCCAGCAGATCTCCGCCGCCCTGAGCAGCCGGAAGACCCCGGAGCCGAAGCCCGGCCAGTACGTCTACGTCAAGAGCACGGTCTCCTACCAGGCCTCCTCGTACAACGCCGACACCGACGAGTCGAAGACCTGGGTGCAGCCGCTGCACGGCCGTGAGGTCTGGAAGTCCCCCGACGGGCTCGACGGCTGGCTCGACGAGCCGGGCTACCAGGACGAGGGCGGCGTCGGCCTCGGCAACTCCAACCCGCACTCCAAGCCGGTGAACGGCAAGGACGTCCCGGGCGAGGTCCAGAACCGGTCCTACAACTGGCTCAAGGCCCAACCGGCCGACCCGGCCGCGCTGTTGAAGACGCTCTACCCGACCGTCGAGGGCCCGCGCGACCGGGACCAGCAGGCCTTCGAGGAGGTCAGGTCGATCGTCAACGAGCAGCTGGTGCCGGCCCGGACCGCCGCCGCGCTCTACGAGGCCGCCGCGAAGATCCCCGGTGTGGTCGTCGTGCAGAACTCCCAGGACGCCGCCGGCCGCAGCGGCCTCGCGCTGGCCCGCCTGGACGGGAAGACCGGTGAGCGGCTGGAGCTGGTCTTCGACCGCAGCTCCTTCGCCTACCTGGGCAGCCGGGGCGTCCAGATCAAGCAGTTCGGCAACGTCAAGCCCGGCACGGTGACCGAGCGCACCGCCGTCCTGGAGCGGGCCGTCGTCGACAAGCAGAAGGAGCGGCCCGCCACGGGTGGTGGCAGCGCCTGACCGGAGCCCGGTGTCCTCGGACGGCGGTCCCGCCGTCCGAGGACACCGGGCGCGGGCCTCAGGACCCGAACAGCAGCTTCCAGGTGTGCGGCCCCGGGTAGCCGTCGGCCTCGCTGCCCGTCCAGCCCTGGGCGCGCTGGAAGTCGGCGACGTTGAGCCGGTCGGCCTCGCCCCACTCCGGGCCGGGGCCCTCGGCGTAGTGACGGCCGTAGCCCTTCCTGACGAGCTGTTCGCCGAGCTGCCGGACGTACTCGTTGGACTGCCCGGGGCCGAACCGCTCCGCGCCCGGGTACGGCGGTGAGGACGGGACCGGGGCCGGAGTCGCCGGCGGCGGGGCCGGTTGGTTGACGGCGGGCGGGATGTCCCTGCCCTGGTGACGGACCAACAGCTCCCAGGTGTCCTTGCCGGGGTAGCCGTCGGCCTCGGAGCCGCGCCAGCCCTGGGCGAGTTGGAAGGCCTCGGTGGCCCGCCGGTCGGCCTCGCCCCAGCTCGGGTCGGGGCCCTCGGCGTAGAACCGGGTGCCGCCGCGCTGCACCAGCATCTCGCCGAGGCGCTTCACGTACTCGTTCCGCTGCCCCGGACCGAAGGCGTCCGACCCCGGGAAGGCATCGGGCGCGGGTGCCGGGGCGGGGGCCGGGCCGTCCAGGCCCAGGTAGCGGTAGGCCAGGTAGGAGGCGGAGTTGTTCCAGTACGCGTACGGGGTGGTCCGCTTCCGGGTGGCGGGCCTGGTCTGCTCGTAGGCCAGGTACTTGGAGCGGGCCGAGTCCGCCCAGCCGCCGAAGACGACGGTGTGCGAGCCGCCCGCCGGGTCGGCCGCGTTGTTGTAGACCAGGATGTCGCCCGGCTGGAGGTCGGCCCGCGCTATTCGGGTCGCGTAGTCGGGGAGGGTCCAGGTGGTCTGGCTGCTGCCGAGGCCCCAGGCCATCGAGACGAAGCCGGAGCAGTCCTGCCGGTAGCCGTCGGACCAGTAGCTGCCCATGCTGTACGGCACCTGCTGGTCGACCCAGCCCTGGGCCCGGGCCATGATCTCGGCCCGGGTGGTGGCGCGGACCGCGCGCAGGCCGCGGGTCTCGGCGGCCGCCGCGCCGCGCAGCGGGGCGACGGAGCCCTGCGGCGTGGAGCCGCTCTCCGTCCCGGCGGGGGAGGGGGCGGGCGCGGCGGTGGCGGTGGCGACGGAGCCGCCGCCGAGCACGGAGCCGACGGCCGCGAACAGCAGCGCGGCGCGGCGCGCCCCGTGGGCGGAGCGGTGGCCGCCCTCGGCGACCGGGGCGGCGTGCAGCCTGGCCAGCCTGCGGGCCGAGCAGCCGCCGCAGCCGCAGTCCCGGTCCGGTTCTATCTCGGTGAACTCGATCAGCACGGTCGGAGCCTGCCTCTCCTCGGGGGTACCGGAGGGAATGTGTTCCACCGTCAGATTCAGACATATCACCTGAAAAGCTGTGAATTTCCTTGGAGCGGCCGGAGGCCGGCCCCGGGGGTGGGGTCGGCCTCCGCTGCGGGACGCTCTGTTCAGGCGACGAGCTCGGCCTCGGTGGCCGGGGCCGGGGCCCTCTTCCTGTCGCGCATCACCAGCCCGGCCAGCAGGGCTGCGGCCAGGACGCCGACCGCGCTGATGGTGAGGGTGGTGGACATCGAGGCGGTGAACGCCTCCCGGGCGGTCCGGACCAGGCCGGCGTCGCCGCCGGCGACGGCGAGGGCCCCGGAGATCGATCCCTTGGCGAGCTCCGAGGACCCGGCGGGCATCTCGGCGGCGAACCGGCTGGTCAGCAGCGAGCCGAGGATGGCGATGCCGAGCGCGGTGCCGGCCTGCTGGATGGTGTCGTTCAGCGCGGAGCCGACGCCGGCCTGCTCCTCGGGGATGGTGCCCATCAGGGCCGAGACCGCGGCGGGCATCGCCACCCCGGCGCCGAGGCCGAGCAGGCCGAGCGCCACGGCCGGGACGGTGAAGCCGCTGTCCGCGTCCACGGTGGTGAAGAGGGCGAAGGAGGAGGCCATCACCAGCAGGCCGGTCACCACCAGCGGACGGTTGCCGAGCCTGGCGGCCAGCCCGGCGCCGGCCCCGTTGCCGATCAGCGCGGCCACCGCCAGTGGGACGAAGGCCAGCCCGGCCTTGACCGGCGAGTACCCCAGCACGAACTGCAGGTACTGGGTGAGCACCAGCAGCAGGCCGCCGTTGCCGATCTGAACCAGCGTCAGGGAGAGCGAGCCGCCGCTGAAGTTGCGCTGCCGGAACAGCACCAGCGGGACCATCGGCTCCGGGTGGACGTTCTCCCAGACCACGAAGCCGACCAGGGTGGCGACCGCGACCAGCAGGGTGACCAGGCCGCGGCCCTCGAACGCGCCGTGCTGCGGGATCTCGATGATCCACCAGATCAGCGCCGTCATGCCGACCGCCGAGAGCACCGCACCGACCGGGTCGGGCTTGCGCCAGGCGCCCTTGGACTCGGGCATCAGCAGCAGGGCGGCGGTGATCGCGACGGCCACCACGGGGACGTTCACGAAGAAGATCGAGTGCCAGGAGAAGTGGTCGATCAGGAAGCCGCCCAGCACCGGGCTGCCGACCAGGCCGAGCATCGAGACCGAGCCCCAGGCCGCCATCGCCTTGCCGCGCTCGTCCTCCTCGAAGACGGTGATCAGGATGGAGAGGGTGGACGGCATGATCAGCGCGCCGCCGACGCCCATCGCGACCCGGGCCGCGATCACCTCGCCGGGGCTGGTGCAGACCGTCGCCGCGAGCGAGGCCAGGCCGAAGAGCAGCAGGCCGATGATCATCACCTTGCGGCGGCCGAAGCGGTCGCCCAGGCTGCCCGAGGTGAGCAGCAGACCCGCGAAGACCAGCACGTAGGAGTCCAGGATCCACTGGATGTCCTGGGCGCTCGCCCCGATGTCGGCGGTCATCGCCGGGACGGCCACGGTCAGCGCCATGCTGTCGACCACCAGGACCAGGGTGCTCAGGCAGAGCACGACCAGGATCCACCAGCGGTGGGGATTGCGGGATTCCATCACTCTGCCCTCTCGGTTGCGCACACTGTTCCTTCGATGGGAACACTGTACGCAGCTGCGTACAGTGTTCGCAAGAGGCGAGCTGTGTACGCTGGAGCGAACGGCGTACGCACGGAGGAGGACGCATGGCAGCCAAGGCCGCACCCGTCGCATCGGTCTGGGCCCGGGAGCAGCGCGAACCCGACCAGCCGGGCCTGAGCCGGGCGGGGATCGTCCGGGAGGCGATCGCCATGCTGGACGCGGAGGGCGTGGAGGCGCTCAGCATGCGCAAGCTCGGCGCCCGCCTGAACGCCGGGGCCACCTCGCTCTACCGGCACGTGGCCACCAAGGACGAGCTGATGGAGCTCGCGGTGGACGAGGTGGCGGCCGAGATGGCGGTGCCGGCGCCGGGCGGGCTGGACTGGCGGGCCGACGTGACGGCCGCGGCGCGGTCGTTCCGGGACGCCTCGCTCCGGCACCCGTGGCTGGCCTCGCAGCTCGGGCAGGCGGGGCTCGCCTACCTGGGGCCCAATCTGATGGCCTATTCGGAGAAGCTGGCCGCCCTGGTCACCGGGGTCGGCTTCGAGGAGCCCTCACGCGCGATCGACGTGGTCTTCTCCTACGTCATCGGCATGACCACCACCGAGGCCGCCTGGCTCGCGACGATCGCCCGCTCGGGCGAGACGGAGGCCGAGTTCATCGGCAAGCGGATGCCGGCCGCGGCGGCGGCCGCCGCCGGTCACGAGCACCTGACCGCCGCGTACGGCACCGTCGCGCCGGACCCGGTCGCCATCCGCGAGGACAAGTTCACCTACGGCCTGGACGTCGTCCTCGACGGCCTCGAAGGGAAATTGGCTGCGCGTTGAGGGGCGCGGGGAACTGCGCGAATCGGAAGGCGGCTCACCTGCAACCGAGGCTCCGTCAGCCAGTTGCACGTGCTGCCGTTCCCCTGCGCGCAGTTCCTCGCGCCCCTGACGGCCCTCCGGGCCGCAGGGCCGTCAGCCCTCCGGGCCCAGCAGGGCGGCGAGCGCGCGGCGGATCTCGGCGCGGCTGGGGTCGACCGCGGCCCAGGCGGCGTGGCCGTCGGGGCGGACCAGGAGGACGGTGTCGCGGAGTTTGCCGTGGGGGGAGTCGGGGGCGGCGGTCACGGCGCGGTCGGTCCAGGGTTCGAGGACGGTGCTGAGGTCGTCGTTGGAGACCAGGACGGCCTTGCCGCCGCGCAGCGCCTCGTAGAGGCGGGAGGGGGAGCCGGGGCTGTCGACGGCGAGGCGGAGGTCGGGGATGCGACGGCCCGTCAGGTGGTGGGTACCGCCGGGGGCGGGGTAGTCGATGCCGATGCCGGAGATCCGCTTGACCCCGGCCTCGCCGACCGGGCCGAGGCGCTCCCCGAGGACGCCGACCGCGCCGCGCAGCAGCCGGGCCGGGGCCGACCCGCCGAGGGCGACCCGGACCAGGGCGCCGGAGCTGAGCACCGCGGCGCGGCCGACCGGCCAGCGTTCGGTCTGGTAGCTGTCCAACAGGGCGTCAGGTGCCCAGCCCCGGACGGCTCCGGCCAGCTTCCAGCCGAGGTTGGCGGCGTCCTGGAGGCCGGTGTTCATGCCCATCCCGCCGGCCGGGGAGTGGCAGTGGGCGGCGTCGCCGGCCAGCAGGACGCGCCCGGAGCGGTAGTTGGGGGCCTGGCGTTCGTCGCTGTGGAAGCGCGAGAGCCAGCGGGCGTCGTGCATGCCGTGGTCCTCGCCGAAGGCCTCGCGGGTGATGGCGGCGATCTCGTCGAGCTCCACCGGTGCGTCGTCCGGGAGTTGGTGGTCGCGTGACCAGGCGATCACCCGGTGCCAGCCGTCACCGAACGGGACCAGGAAGGCGAAGCCGTGCTCCCCGGTGCCGACGTTGAGGGTGTCGGCCGGGGGCCGCTCCAGCCGGACGTCGGCGAGCAGCACGGAGTTGACCACGGACTGGCCGGGGAAGGGGATGCCCAGCAGGTCGCGGACGGCGGAGCGGACCCCGTCGGTGCCGACCGCGTAGGCGGCGGTGTACGTCCGGCCGTCCCGGGTGTCCAGCTCGACCCGCTGTCCGTCCTGCCGCAGGTCGGAGACCTCGGCGCCGCGGACGATCACCGCGCCTGCCTTCACCGCCCTTTCCTGGAGCAGCCGTTCGACGTTGTACTGCGGGGTGATCAGGACGAAGGGGAACCGGGTGTGCAGCCGGTCCAGCCGGGCCTCCAGGCCGCCGAACAGCCGAAGGTGGTCCAGGGTGGTGCCGGTGGCGATCAGGTCGTCGGCCAGGCCGCGGGCGTCGAGCTGCTCCAGGGTGCGGGCGTGCACGGCGAAGGCCCTGGTGAGGTTGGACTCGGTGGTCCGCTTCTCCAAGACCGTCACCCGCAGCCCGGCGACGGCCAGGTCCCCGGCCAGCAGGAGCCCGGTCGGGCCCGCGCCGACCACCACCACATCGGATGCCAGCTGCTTCTCGGACATGCCCATCTCCCGTTGATCGGACCAGCGTTCGAGCAGGGGCCCGGGCACCGCCCGGGCCTTCTAAGCTTCCTCTCAGCCTTCCATCATCGCGGGCCCATCAGTCCCTGTGAATCTCACTGACATGACTGAGCCCGCAGCTCGGGGCACGACCGCGGTCGGCCCCGCTCCCGCCAGCGCCACCCCGAGCCGGACCAAGCTGGTCGAGGTGGTCGTCCCGGTCCACAACGAGCAGCACACGGTGGAGACGTGCGTCCGTACGCTGCACGCCTACCTGGCCGAGACCTTCCCCTACCCGTTCCTGATCACCGTGGCGGACAACGCCAGCACCGACGGCACCTGGCAGGTGGCCACCGGGCTGGCCGCCGAGCTGCCCGGGGTGCGCGCGGTCCACCTGGACCTCAAGGGCCGGGGCCGGGCGCTCCGTCAGGTCTGGGGCGCCAGCGAGGCCGACGTGGTGGCCTACATGGACGTGGACCTCTCCACCGGCCTGGAGGCCTTCCTCCCGCTGGTCGCTCCGCTGCTCTCCGGGCACAGCGACCTGGCCATCGGCAGCCGGCTGCACCGGGGTTCGGCGGTGGTGCGGGGTGCGAAGCGGGAGTTCATCTCGCGCACCTACAACGTGCTGCTGCGGGCCACCATGGCGGCCAAGTTCTCGGACGCCCAGTGCGGGTTCAAGGCGGCCAGGACCGAGGTGGTCCAGCGGATGCTGGGGTCGGTGGAGGACGACGCCTGGTTCTTCGACACCGAGCTGCTGCTGCTGGCCGAGCGCTCCGGGCTGCGGATCCACGAGGTGCCGGTGGACTGGGTGGACGACCCGGACAGCCGGGTGGACATCGTCCGCACCGCGCTGGACGACCTGCGGGGCATGGCCCGGGTGGCGCGCCGTTCGCTGAGCGGGGCCGGCCGGATCGACCAACTGCCCAGCCGGGTGCGGCAGGCGGAGCTGCCGCCGGGGCTGGGCTGGCAGCTGGCCAGCTTCGCGGTGGTCGGCACGCTGAGCACCCTGGCCTACGTGCTGCTCTACCTGACGGCCCGCCAGCTGGCCCCGGCCTTCCTGGCCAACGCGCTGGCACTGGCGGTCACGGCGGTCGGCAACACCGCGCTCAACCGGCGCTTCACGTTCGGCGTCACGGGGAGCCGGGACGCCCTGAGGCACCAGGTCGAGGGCGGTGCCGCCTTCCTGATCGGGCTCGCGCTGAGCAGCGGTGCGATCGCCCTGCTGCCCTCGGACGCCTCGCACCCGGCGGAGCTGGCCACCCTGGTCGCGGCCAACGCGCTGGCCACCCTCGTGCGCTTCCTGCTGCTGAGGGTCTGGGTGTTCAATCCCCGCCGGGGGCGTCCGAAGCGGTGACCGTCCGTCAGTTGTGGCGGCGGACCTCGACGGTGCGGAAGCGGGAGGCCACGAAGGCGCCGTCGCAGTACGCCGCGTTGGCCGCCGGGTTGGCCCCGGTGCCGTGCAGGTCGGAGAAGGCGGCGGTCTGGTTCGGGTAGACCCCGCCGGTGAGGTTGAGCGAGAGCGAGACGCCGGAGTCCAGCGCGGCGGCGACCAGGGCGGCCTCCACCTCGGCGTCCACGGTGTACGCGGAGGCGGTCATCGCGCCCTGCTCGCGCACGGTGCGGGCCAGCAGCTCCACCGCGGCCTCGGCGGACTCCACCGCGACCAGGAAGGAGACCGGGCCGAAGCACTCGCCGGCGAAGGCCGCCTGGTCGTCCGGCTTGTCCGCGTCCACCTTGACCAGCGCGGGGGTGCGGATGGTCGCGCCGGGGAACTCCTCGGAGCTCACCGCCCGCGGCGCCAGGGCGAGTTCGCCGTACTCGCCACCGGCCGCCCGGACGCTGCGGCCGAGCACCCCGGGGTTGACCACGGCTCCCAGGATGGCGGCGGCCCGGACGTCGTCGCCGAGCAGCTTCTCGATCGCGTGGGCCAGGTCGGCGGCCACCTCGTCGTAGGACTTGCCGCCCTCGTCGGTGCGCACGCCGGTGCGCGGGATCAGCACGTTCTGCGGGGTGGTGCACATCTGGCCGCTGTAGAGCGAGAGCGCGAAGGCCAGGTTGGCCAGCATGCCGCGGTAGTTGTCGGTGGACTCGACGACCACCGAGTTGACCCCGGCCTTCTCGGTGTAGACCAGCGCCTGCTTGGCGTTCTCCTCCAGCCAGTCGCCGAACTGGGTGGAGCCGGTGTAGTCGATCAGCTTGATCTCGGGGCGGACCGCCAGGGTGGCGGCCAGTGTGCCGCCCTCGTCCTCGGCGGCCAGGGTGACCAGGTTCGGGTCGAAGCCGGCCTCGGCCAGCACCTCGCGGGCGACCTGGACGGTGAGCGCGAGCGGCAGGGTGGCCCGGGGGTGCGGCTTGACCAGCACCGGGTTCCCGGTGGCCAGCGAGGCGAACAGGCCCGGGTAGCCGTTCCAGGTCGGGAAGGTGTTGCAGCCGACCAGCAGCGCGAGGCCGCGCGGCACCGGCACGAAGTCCTTGACCATCGAGAGCGGGTCCCGCTTGCCCTGCGGCTTGGTCCACTGGGCCTGGGCGGGCAGCCTGGTCTGCTCGGCGTACGCGTAGGCCACCGCCTCCAGACCGCGGTCCTGCGCGTGCGGGCCGCCGGCCTGGAAGGCCATCCCGTACGCCTGGCCGGTGGTGTGCATCACGGCGTGGGCGAACTCGTGCGAGCGCGCGTTGATCCGGGCCAGGATCTCCAGGCTGACCGCCGCGCGGGCCTCGGGCCCGGCCGCCGCCCAGGCCGGACGGGCCAGCTCCATCGCGCCGATCAGCGCCTCGGCCTCGGCCTTCGGGTAGCTCACGCCCAGCTCGGTGCCGTACGGGGAGGTCTCGCCGCCGACGGTCGTGCCGTCGCCGGGCTGGCCCTCCAGGGTCAGCGCGGTGCCGAGCACCGCCTCGAAGGCGGCCTGCCCGTCGGCCTGGCCGGTCTCGCCGTACGCCTTGGGGAACTCCGGGTACGGCGACCAGTAGTCGCGGGACCTGGTGGCCTCCACCGCACTGGTCAGGGTGGCCTGGTGACGTTCGATCAGCTCGGCGACGACGGGGTGGCTGGCCGCTGCGGTCATGATGCGCTCCCTTTGGGGCGGACTGGTCACCCCTCAGGGTAACCGAACGATCGGTCGGGTCAATGGGGCGGTGGAGTGACCCGGGGGCGCGCGGGTGATACTCGTTCACATGGCCGAGAACTCCACCCGCACCGCCTACACCGTCGACTCGCTGCTCGCCGTCACGGTCGGGGTCTTCAACGAGCGCGGGTACGACGGCACCTCGATGGAGGACCTGTCCCGGGCCGCCGGGATCTCCAAGTCCTCGATCTACCACCACGTGCGCGGCAAGGAGGAGCTGCTGAAGCTCGCCGTCGGCCGCGCGCTGGACGCGCTGTTCGGCACCCTGGCCGAGCCCGAGGCGCTGACCGGCCGCGCGGTGGACCGGCTGGAGCACGTGGTGCGCCGCACCGCGGAGGTGCTGATCTCCGAACTCCCGTACGTCACGCTGCTGCTGAGGGTCCGGGGGAACACCGCGACCGAGCAGTGGGCGCTGGAGCGGCGGCGCGACTTCGACCACCAGGTGGCCGAGCTGGTCCGGGAGGCGGTGGCCGCCGGGGAGCTGCGCTCGGACGTGGAGCCCAGGCTGGCCACCCGGCTGCTGTTCGGGATGATCAACTCGATCGTGGAGTGGTACCGCCCTGGCGGCAAGCACACCGACGGGGTGGCCGAGGCGCTGGTGCACCTGGCCTTCGACGGGATGCGCGCCTGACGGTGGGGGGTGGCAGGCTGCCCGCATGACCGAGATGCCCGCACACCTGGCCCCGCCGCTCACCGACGACCCGCGCGAGCCGCTTCCGCTCACCGGCTCCGAGCACGAGCTGCTCACCGCCTTCCTGGACTGGCACCGGGAGACCTTCCTGCTCAAGTGCGCCGGCCTGACCGACGCCCAGCTCTCCACCACCGCCGTCGAGCCTTCCGGCCTGAGCCTGCACGGGCTGCTCCGCCACCTCACCGGGGTCGAGCGCTGGTGGTTCCGGATCCAGTTCGCGGGTGAGGAGCTGCCGCTGCTGTACTACTCCGACGAGGACCCGGACCAGGACTTCGAGCGCCTGGACGGCAGCGTGGCCGAGGCCGTCGAGGCCTGGCGCGCCGAGGTCGCGGTCTCCCGCCGGCTCACCGCCGAGGCCGCCTCGCTGGAGGTCACCGGCACCCACCGGGCCTCCGGGAAGCCGATCTCGCTGCGCCGGATCCTGATCCACACGCTGGCCGAGTACGCCCGCCACAACGGCCACGCCGACCTGCTCCGCGAGCGCCTCGACGGCACCACCGGCTACTGACGGAAGTGGTCACACCGGGGGCGCGAGGAACTGCGCGCAGGGGAACGGCAACACGTGCGACCGGCTCGCACGCCCCGACCTCACGCTGGGCCGCCTTCCGATTCGCGCAGTTCCTCGCGCCCCCGGAGGCGTAGCCACGTCCCTAGACGGGCGGTACCTGGTCGGTCTCTTCGAAGACCAGCAGGGTCTGGGTGGCGAGTACCTGCGGGATGTTCTGGATCTGGCCGAGGACCAGCTCCCGCAGGGCCTGGTTGTCGGCGGTGTGCACCAGCAGCAGCACGTCGAACTCGCCGCCCACCAGGGCGATGTGGGCCACTCCGGGGAGGGCGAGCAGCTGCTCCCGGACGGTCCGCCAGGAGTTCTGCACGATCTTGAGCGTGATGTAGGCGGAGGCGCCCTGCCCGGCCCGCTCGTGATCGATCCGGGCGGTGAAGCCGCGGATGATGCCGTCCTCGACCATCCGGGAGATCCGGGCGTAGGCGTTGGCCCGGGAGACGTGCACCCGCTCGGCCACCGAGCGTATCGAGGCCCGTCCGTCCTGCTGGAGCAGCCGGAGGATCGACCGGTCGACCCGGTCCAGTCTGGACGTCTGTTCAGTGGACACGGCCCCCGACCCTCCCGCTGTGGACATGCTGTCCCCAGCAGACTGCTGTTCGGGCCGATTGTCCACCACTACGGCACAGCTGTGGCCAGATTGAACAGACAACCGAACAATCGGTAGGGAGGAGGCGCTCCGGCGACCAGCCCTGCCACCCCTCGTGCACCACCGGCATGACCCCGCCCCTGCCGCACCCTCCCCCCCACCCTCAGGAGGTGCCCGAGATGACCGTTCTCGACCACCGACACCTCGCCGGCGACGTGCCCGGCTGGCTTCCCGGAGCCTCCGGCCCGCGGACCGACCCGGCGCCGCTGCTGCCGGACCACGAGCCGTACCGGATGCTCGGCACCCCGGCCGCCGAGAAGGCCGAGCCGCTGCTGCTCACCGAGCTCTACCGCCGCTTGGTCGCGGGCCGCCGCTACAACCAGCAGGCCACCACCCTGACCAAGCAGGGCCGCCTCGCCGTCTACCCGGCCTCGACCGGCCAGGAGGCCTGCCAGGTGGCCGCCGCGCTGGCGCTCCGTCAGGACGACTGGCTCTTCCCCAGCTACCGGGACACCCTGGCCGTGGTCAGCCGGGGCGTCGACCCGCTGGAGGCGCTCACCCTGCTGCGGGGCAACGCGCACACCGGCTACGACCCCCGGGCCACCCGCACCGCCCCGCTCTCCACCCCGCTCGCCACCCAGGCCCCGCACGCGGTCGGCCTGGCCCACGCGGCCCGGCTGCGCGGGGAGTCCACCGTCGCGCTGGCCATGCTCGGCGACGGCGGCACCAGCGAGGGCGACTTCCACGAGGCGCTGAACTTCGCCGCCGTGCTGAACGCCCCGGTGGTCTTCCTGGTCCAGAACAACGGCTACGCCATCTCCGTCCCGCTCACCCGGCAGTCCGCCGCGCCCAGCCTGGCCCACAAGGCCGTCGGCTACGGGATGCCCGGCCGGCTGGTGGACGGCAACGACGCGCTGGCCATGCACACCGTGCTCACCGAGGCGGTCGAGCGGGCCCGCTCCGGCGGCGGCCCGACCCTGGTCGAGGCGGTCACCTACCGGATCGAGGCGCACACCAACGCCGACGACGCCACCCGGTACCGGGAGGAGGAGGAGATCGCCGCCTGGCGCGACCACGACCCGATCCTGCTGATCGAGCGTCAACTCCGCGAGGCCGGGCTGATGGACGCCGCCCTGGCGCAGGACGCCACCGAGGCCGCCGAGGCGCTGGCCACCCGGATGCGCAGCGAGTTCCACGCCGACGCGCAGCTGGACCCGATGTCGCTGTTCGCCCACGTCTACGCCGAGCCCACCCAGCAACTGCGGGAGCAGGCCGAGCAGTTGGCCGCCGAGCTGGCCGCCGAGGAGCACTCTCGATGACCACCGCCACCACCACCCGGACCAGCACGATGGCCCAGGCCCTCAACTCGGCGCTCAAGGACGCCATGCGCGAGGACCCGACGGTGCACGTGCTGGGAGAGGACGTCGGGCAGCTCGGCGGCGTCTTCCGGATCACCGACGGCCTGACCGCCGAGTTCGGCCCCGACCGCTGCCTGGACACCCCGCTGGCCGAGGCCGGCATCCTCGGCACCGCCGTCGGCATGGCGATGTACGGGCTGCGGCCCGTGGTCGAGATGCAGTTCGACGCCTTCGCCTACCCGGCGATGGAGCAGCTGTTCTCGCACGTCGCCAAGATGCGCAACCGCACCGCCGGGAAGCTCCCGCTGCCGATCACCATCCGGATCCCCTACGGCGGCGGCATCGGCGGGGTCGAGCACCACAGCGACTCCTCCGAGGCGTACTACGCCCACACCCCCGGCCTGCACGTGGTCACCCCGGCCACCGTGCAGGACGCCTACGGGCTGCTCCGCGAGTCCATCGCCTCCGACGACCCGGTGGTCTTCCTGGAGCCCAAGCGGCTCTACTGGGGCAAGGACCAGCTGGACCTCGCGACTTCGGTGGAGCCGATCGGACGGGCCGTGCTGCGCCGCCCGGGCACCTCGGCGGTGCTGGTGACGTACGGGCCCTCGCTGCCGGTCTGCCTGGAGGCGGCCGAGGCGGCCAAGGCCGAGGGCTGGGACCTGGCGGTGCTGGACCTGCGTTCGCTGGTGCCCTTCGACGAGGCGACGGCCTGTCAGGTGGTCCGTTCGATCGGGCGGGCGGTCGTGGTGCACGAGGCCTCCGGCTTCGGCGGGGCCGGCGCGGAGATCGCGGCCCGGCTGACCGAGAAGTGCTTCCACCACCTGGCGGCCCCGGTGCTGCGGGTCACCGGCTTCGACATCCCGTACCCGCCGCCGATGCTCGAGCACCACCACCTGCCCGGGGTGGACCGGATCCTGGACGCGGTGGCCCGCCTCCAGTGGGAGGACTGACCAGATGATGCCGGTGGTGCGCGAGTTCACCCTCCCCGACCTGGGCGAGGGGCTGACCGGGGCCGAGGTGGTCCGCTGGCTGGTGGAGGTCGGCGAGGTGATCGCCGTGGACCAGCCGGTGGTGGAGGTGGAGACCGCCAAGGCGGTGGTCGAGGTGCCCTGCCCGTACGGCGGGGTGGTGACGGCCCGGTTCGGGGCCGAGGGCGAGGAGATCCCGGTCGGGTCCCCGCTGGTGACGGTCGCGGTGGCGCCGGGCGAGGGCCCGCAGCCGCTGGCGGACCAGGACCCGCCGGTGGAACGGCCGTTGGTCGGGTACGGGGTGGCCGAGCGGCCGGCCGGTGCGCGGCGGGCCCGGGTCGGCGCGGGGGCGCGGAGTGCTGCCGCCCCTGTTGCGGCTCCCGCTCCGGTGGTGCCCGCGGCGCCGGCCGTGGTGGCGGTGATCTCGCCGCTGGTGCGGCGGATGGCCCGGGAGCACGACCTCGACCTGCGGACGGTGGCCGGCTCCGGCCCGGACGGGCTGATCCTGCGGCGGGACGTGGAGCGGGTGTTGAGCGCTCCGGCCCCGGTGGCCGCACCGGCCCCCGAGGGCGTGGTCCCGCTGCGCGGGCTGCGCAAGGCGGTGGCCGAGAAGCTGACCCGCAGTCACCGGGAGATCCCCGCCGCCACCTGCTGGGTGGACGCCGACGCCACCGCGCTGATGGAGCTGCGGGCCGAGCTCAACCGGGCGGCCGGGCCGAAGATCAGCGTGCTGGCCCTGCTGGCCCGGATCTCCACCGCCGCGCTGGCCCGCTTCCCCGAGCTCAACTCCAGCGTGACGCCCGACGGTTCCGGCATCGTCCGGCACACCGCCGTGCACCTGGGCTTCGCCGCCCAGAGCGAGCGCGGTCTGGTGGTGCCGGTGGTGAAGGACGCGCACGCGCTCGGGACGGAGCAACTCGGTGCGGAGCTCGCACGGTTGACCGAGGCGGCCCGGGAGGGCCGGATCACACCGGGCGAGCTGACCGGGGGCACCTTCACCCTCAACAACTACGGGGTCTTCGGGGTGGACGGCTCCACGCCGATCCTCAACCACCCGGAGGCGGCGATGCTCGGCGTCGGCCGGATCACGCCCAAACCCTGGGTCCACGGAGGGGAGTTGGCGGTCCGCCAGGTCACCCAGCTCTCCTTCACCTTCGACCACCGGGTCTGCGACGGCGGTACGGCGGGCGGCTTCCTGCGGTTCGTCGCGGACTGCGTGGAGCAGCCGGGGACGCTGCTGCGCCGGCTGTGACTGCGGCTGTGAGTGCGGGAGGTTAGCGCTTCGGGGGCCTCGTGTCCGGGCTTCCGCAGATTTGTCGGATGAGCTTCACGGTCGTGCCACGCTGCTGAGCCTCAGCAACTGGCACGACCGGAAGCGAAACGATTCTCTTGGGCACTCGTCAAATCGCGGTGAAGACAGCCCCGTTGAGGGTCCGGGCGGGGCGCGGCTCGGTGGCGGTGGCCGCCGTACCGGGCATGCCGGAGGCGGAGCCGGAGCCACCCGCAGGGGTGGTGGAGGCCGCCCCGGTGGATGCGAGCCCGGTGGATGCGACCCGGGTGGAGGTGGCCCCGGTGGCGGTGGAGGCCGCTCCGGTGGAGCCGGTGATCCCGCCGATGCCGGACCACCCCCCGGCCGTTCCGGCCCTCGTGGTGGAGCCGCTGTTCCCGCAGGCGCCCGGCCTCAACTGGGCCGGGCCGGGCGACCACTGGAGCCGGGCCTGGGCGATGGACACCCTGGCGGACGGGCCGCAGGCCCCGGCGTCCGCCGCCGCGCCCCCGGCCGGTGCGGGCGATCCGCCCACCGCCCGGGACGTCGAGCTGATCCGGGCCAGCCTGGCCGTGGTGGAGCCGCTCGCGGACCGGGCCACCGCGCACTTCTACGCGCTGATCTTCCTGCACCACCCCGAGGTGCGGGCGCTCTTCCCGGCCGCCATGGACGTCCAGCGGGACCGGCTGTTCCGCTCGCTGCTGATGGCCGCCCGGAGCGCGGACGACCTGCCGGGCCTGACCACCTACCTGACCGGCCTCGGCCGGGGGCACCGCAAGTACGGCACCCTGACCGGCCACTACGCCCCGGTCGGGGAGTGTCTGGTCGCCGCGCTGGCCAAGTACTGCGGCCCGAAGTGGGACGCGGAGACCGAGCTGGCCTGGCGCCGGGTCTACGGGCTGGTCGCCACCGTGATGTCGGAGGCGGCCGAGGAGGCGGCCCGGACCTCCCCGCCGTGGTGGCAGGCCGAGGTGGTGGAGCACCGGATGCGCACGCCGGACGTGGCGGTGCTGACGCTCCGTCCGGACCAGGCCTACCCGTACCGGGCCGGGCAGTACACCACTCTGGAGACGCCCTGGTGGCCCCGGGTCTGGCGGCCGTTCTCCTTCGCCACCGCGCCCCGGCCGGACGGACTGCTGACCCTGCACGTCAAGGCGGTGCAGGCGGGCTGGGTCAGCAACGCGCTGGTGCACCGGGCGGCGCCGGGCGACGTGCTGCGGCTCGGGCCGGCGGCCGGCTCGATGGTGCTGGACCAGCGGGGCGGGGCCGATCTGGTCTGCCTGGGCGGCGGCACCGGGATCGCCCCGGTGACGGCGCTGGTGGAGGAGCTGGCCGGGCACGGCGGGGGCGGGCGCTCGGTGGACGTCTTCTACGGAGCCCGGCGGCAGGACGCGCTGTACGAGCTGGACCGGCTGCGCGAACTGGCCGCCGGGAACCCGTGGCTGACGGTCCATCCGGTCGTCTCCGAGGAGCAGGCCGTCGGGCTGCTGGCCGGGGAGCTGCCGGACGCCGTCTCCCGCTACGGCAGCTGGGCCGGCCGGGACGCGTACCTGAGCGGCCCGGCGGCCATGGTCCGCCGGGGCGCTCGGGCGCTGGCCCGGGCCGGGGTGGCGCGGGGCCGGGTCTTCCACGACCTGGGCGAGGAGGCCTGAGGTGGCCGCCGGGTCAGTGCCGCTCGGCGGTGCCCAGGTCCGGCGCGAGCATGGCGCGGACGCCCTCCACGTTGGCGGCCAGGTAGGCGCGCAGGCTGGGCGGGACGACGTTCACCGAGGTGACGCCCTCGCGGGTGAAGGGCAGCCGGACGATCTCGTACTCGCCCCGGGGCTCGTCCACCTCGGGGCCGTGCCGGCGGGCCGGGTCCATGGCGGTGAGGCGGCAGACGAAGAAGTGCTGGACCTTGACCCCGTGCGGGTGGGCCGGGGTGCCGTCCTCGTGGTGGGAGTGGGCGACGGTGTCCACGAAGGCGGGCACCACGCCCTCGACCTTGCCGCCGAGCTCCTCGTCCACCTCCCGGTGCAGGGCGGCCACCACGCTGCGGTCGGTGGGCTCCACCCCGCCGCCCGGCGTGATCCAGTACGGCCGGGAGCCGGGCCTGGTCCGCTTGATCAGCACGATCGAGGCGGGACGGTGCGGGTCGTCCGGGTCCAGCTCCAGCAGGATCGCCCGCGCGGTTCGCTTCACCACGGGACGGACGGGGCCGGTCATGACCACCTCCGGGAGGGGGGCGTTGTGCCTGAGTCTCCCGCCCCGGCCCGCCCGCGAAACTCGTACAGACGGACGAACGGGACCGGCCGGTTCCGCCGAACGGTGGATTTGGCGTGCCCGGGCGCTTCGGGTCCGCAGTGGGCAGTGAGGGCATTTGGATCTTCGATAGCAAGGCGGGCGCCGGAGATGCTCCTACCGGAGAGTCACATTCCGCCGAGCGACCCTTTGATTCGAAGGTCAAAAGCCGACATTGCTCACCGGAATGATTGCAGGCATGGGCGCCCTGTGCTGCAATGAGCGCCATTCGGGCACAACTGCACTGAAACCGGGCAGGGGGCAGGGCATGACAGTCGATCAGATCGCGGAAGCCGCACGGAGCATACGGGACGCCGGGTCGCCGACCGGGGGCACCCGGGAGCCGACCCTGATCGCCTCCGTCCAGCGGGCGCTGCGGCTGCTGGAGGCCGTCGGCGAGTACCGCGAGGGCGCCACCACCAAGCAGCTGGCCCGGGCCGCCGGACTGCCGCTGGGCACCACGTACCACCTGCTCCGCACCCTGACCCACGAGCGCTACCTGTGCCGGGTCGACGGCCGGTTCTTCTACGGCGCCTCGGTGGACGGCATCGGCCGGGACGGCGGCCGGCAGGCCGAACGGGCCGACCTGCGCGGCCGGATGGAGCAGATCGGCCTGGAGCTGGACACCGCCGTCTACTACGCCGTCTACGAGGACGGCGAGGTCCGGGTGGTCGACGTGGTGGAGGCCCAGGCCCGGCCCGCGGTCGCCGAGTGGGCCGACTTCAAGGTCACCGCCAACGCCCACGCGGTCGGCCAGTGCCTGCTCTCCCAGCTCGGCGAGGAGGACCGCCAGGACCACTTCAGCCGCCATCCGCCGGTCGGGCTCACCCCGTCCACCGTCACCGACCGCACCCTGCTGCTCCGCCGCCTGGCCGCGGCCGAGCCGAGCAGGCCGGTGCTGGAGCGTCAGCAGTACGCGCTCGGCACGGTCTGCGCCGCCGTCCCGATCACCGTCGGCTCGGCCGTCGCCACCATGGCGATCTCCCTCCCGGCGGCCCGCGCCGGGGAGCTGTCCGCGAAGGCCGAGCGGCTCCGCTCACTGGTCGGGGCGATGTCCCCCTCGTTCGTCCACTGACCCGTCGGGTGTGTCCGCTCACCATTTGAAAAAGCGCGTCTTGTCCAATTCGTCCCCAAAGCGCCACGATGGTGCCGGAAGGGGACCTTGAGGACCACGACATCGAATCGCATGCCCGGCCACCGGCGGTCCCCTCAGCCACCGGCACCGGGCAGAACGAGAGGTACTGGCGCATGCACAGCACAGTCCAGGGCCACGTGGTGATGAACCTCGTGGTCTCGCACGAGCTCTCCTTCCGCATCGTGGTCGACCTCGACTACGACCCGGTGGACCCCTTCGCCGTCCGGTTCACCTTCCACCTCCCCGGCGACGCCCCGGTCACCTGGTACTTCGCCCGCGAGCTGCTGCTGGACGGCATCAGCCGCCCCACTGGCGAGGGGGACGTGCACATCCACCCCGTTGGCGAGGAGCTCTCCGAGGTCTGCATCGTGCTGCACTCCCCGGACGGGGACGCCCGGCTGGTCGCCTCGGCCCCGCCGCTGATCGCCTTCCTGGCCCGGACCGACCGGCTGGTGCCGATGGGCGAGGAGCCGACCGGCAGCGAGCTGGACGAGGAGCTGGCCGCCATCCTGGCCAAGGGCTGCGAGAACCTCGGCTGAGGCCGGGGCCGGGCCGGCCCGGCAGCACGAAGGGCCCACCGCCTCGCCGGCGGTGGGCCCTTCCGTGTGCGGGGGAGTGACCCCGCGTCAGTCGTCGTCGCCGAAGGCCAGGTTGAGGCCCCAGGACACCAGGCTGATGATCAGCGAGCCGAGCAGGGCCGCCCAGAAGCCGTCCACGTGGAAGTCCAGGCCGAGCTTGTCCGAGGCCCAGGAGGTCAGCCAGAGCATCAGGGCGTTGATCACGAAGGTGATCAGCCCCAGGGTGAGGATGAACAGCGGCAGCGAGAACAGCTTGACCAGCGGCTTGATCAGGAAGTTCACCACCCCGAAGACCAGGGCGACCAGGATCACCGTGACGGTCTTGCCCTGCCAGTCATCGCCGGTCAGCGTGATTTTCGGTGACAGGATCCAGGCGGCCACCCAGATGGCGGCCGCGTTGATCAGCGTCTTGATGACGAAGTTCTTCATGGCCATGAGGGTGGCAGGCCGCCGGGCCGGGCGGAAGCTCCCCGGGCGCATGTTGTTCAATGTGGCCAACACGACAGGAGGGTGGCCCCGTGAAGGTCTTCCGGCTGGACCGGCTCGACGCCGAACGCTCCGAGGGCGGCGGCGCCTACCTGCGGTTCCTGAAGGAACGTCACATGTCCGCCGGCCTCTACGCGCTCTCCCCCGGCGAGACCGACACCCAGAACGCGCACCCCCAGGACGAGCTCTACCAGGTGATCAGCGGCCGGGCCGAACTGACCGTCGGCGGCGAGACCACCACCGTCGGCCGGGGCAGTGTGGTCTACGTGCCGGCCGGGACGCCGCACCGCTTCCACCACGTCACCGAGGAGCTCCGGGTCCTGGTGGTGTTCTCCCCGCCGGAGGACTGACGGGCCGTCCGGAACGCTCCCGGTAGGGTCGGCCGAGGCCCGACCCCGTCCATCCTGGAGCAACGATGACCTTCACCGAGGACCTCTGGTCGGCGATCGAGCCGATCCACGCGGAGATCCTGGCCCACCCGTTCATCTCCGGCCTGACCGACGGCACTCTGCCGCGCGAGGCGTTCCGGCACTTCGTGGTCCAGGACTCGCACTACCTGCGGGACTACGCCCGGGCGCTGGCCGTCTGCGCCGCCAAGGCCCCCGACGAGGAGGGCGTGCGGGCCTTCGCCGCCGACGCGGTCGGCGCCATTGCCGCCGAGCAGGAGATGCACGCCGGCTTCCTCACCGCCTTCGGCGAGCTCGCCGGGGAGGCCGCCGCCGAGCCGGTCCTGCCGACCACCCGGGCCTACACCAGCTACCTGCTGGCCACCGTCTACGGCGGCTCCTTCGCCGAGGCGGTCGGCGCGGTGCTGCCCTGCTACTGGATCTACGCCAGGGTCGGCGAGCAGCTGCTCGCCTCCTCCTCCCCCGACCCGCTCTACGCCAAGTGGATCGCCACCTACGGGGACGAGGCCTTCCAGTCCGTGGTCCGCCGGGTGCTGGAGCTGACGGACCGTCTGGGCGAGCAGCTCGCCCCGGCCGAGCGGGCCCGGGTGGTGGAGCACTTCGTGACCACCTCGCGGTACGAGTGGATGTTCTGGGACGCCGCCTGGCGCCGCGAGACCTGGCCGGTCTGACCCCTCCCCAGGTAGGGGAGCGCCCCCTCCGGACCTAGGGGGCATCTCCGGGTTCTCTCCGGGCCGCAACCCCTCGGAAGCCGTGCTCCGGCCGGGTACGTTCTAGGTATCGAAGCAAACGGGACGCGACGGACCAGCCGTCACCGGCCCGAGGGGAGAGAAGGAACGGACATGGCTGAGCTCTGGAAGTCGCTGCCCTCGTGGGTGCGCAACATCGTCGTCCCGATCATCGCGGTCATCCTGGCCTGGAACCTGATCTGGTTCGTGGTCGGCGCGGTGACCTCGCTGCTCGCCTTCCTGTTCAAGGCACTGGTGGTGGTCGGCGTCGCGGCCGGTGTGGTGATCCTGGTGAAGAAGGCCGCCAAGAGCTGACGGCCCGTAGGACGCGGAACGGCCC
>NZ_JBVJLD010000056.1:32226-50060 GCF_055584905.1 Kitasatospora sp. NPDC088742
CTCACGGGGAGCCGGGCCGTTCGCCGTGTGACCGGGGGTCAGGCGCGCTTGCCGCTGCGGCGGCGCAGCATCACCAGGACGCCGGCGCCGAGCAGCACGGCGGCGCCGCCGCCGATCGCCAGCGGCATGCTCGACGAGCCGCCGCCGGTCGCGGCCAGCTCCGGGCCCTTCTTGGTCGCGGAGGGGGTCGCGGTCGGCTTCTGGGTCGGCCGGGTGTTGACGACGGCCTTCTTGCTCGCCGAGGCGGAGGCGCTCGGGGTCGCCTTCGCGGTCGCGGGGGTGCTCGCGGTCGCGGTCGGGGTCGCGGGCTTGGCGTCGGCCACGGT
The DNA here is from genome assembly GCF_055584905.1 of Kitasatospora sp. NPDC088742. NCBI lineage: Bacteria > Bacillati > Actinomycetota > Actinomycetes > Kitasatosporales > Streptomycetaceae > Kitasatospora > Kitasatospora sp. NPDC088742. The sequence continues at coordinate 32,553 of NZ_JBVJLD010000056.1, forward strand.
GAAGTTGAAGTCGCCGTAGCCCACGAACTGGGTGCAGGTGCCCTTGCCCTCCGGGGCGGCCGTCGCGTGGCCCTCCGCCGGCAGGTACTTGCCGGTGTCGTCGTCGATCGTGCCGGCGCCGCCGCTCTCCGAGCCGCCGTACTCGCCGGCCGGCGCGGTGGCGGTGGCGGCCAGGCGGAACTGGACGGTCAGGCTCTGGTCCTTGGCGAGCTGGTACTTGCCGGTGTCGATGATGTGCTCGGAGTTGCCGGTGCCGAAGGAGCGGGTCTTCCAGTCCTCACCGGGCACCTTGGTCTGGACGGTGAACGAACCGGCCGGCCACATGCCGTCCGCGAAGCCGATGTAGAAGGACGTGTCGAAGTCCTGGACCTCGCGGCCGGTGTTGTTGCGGAAGGTCACGGTCGACTCGACCGCGGCGCCGCCCTTGGTCAGGGTGGTCGGGGGCGTGGTGACCTTGGTGTCCAGCTCCTGGCTGTGGACGCCGTTGTAGCAGGCGTCCTTGCTCTCCGCGGTGGCGGAAGCGGTCCCGGCGCCGAGGCCGAGGACCAGCATGGCGGCGGCCGAGGCCGCGAGTATGCGGTGGGAGCGCATGGTGAGGTATCCCCCATAGTTCCGTGCGGAGGCGTTGTTTCGAGCACGCATGGGCGCGGCAGGCCTCGCAGGACGCGGATCCTATCGCCGCCCTGAGGCGGGTGGTGCGGAGGGGGGTGATGTGACGGAGGACGGGCGGCGAACCGGGGCGACCGCCCTGACCTGTCCGCATGCCGAACAGACCGTCAGGTCTGCTCTGGACCATCCGCAGCCTGACCGCTACGGTGATGGACGTCTTGTCGCAGGCAAACCGCCTGTGGACACGGGAGCTCGGAGCACCGGGCTGAGAGGGCGCTGAAAGGTACGTGCGAGCCGCGTACCGACCGCTGCGTCGACCGCAGGAACCTGACCGGGTAATGCCGGCGTAGGGAGTTAGAGGTCTCATGACCACGTTCGATGCACAGCAGAAGTCTGCCCCGGCCCAGGTGGAGAGCGGCGTCAGCAGCGCCACCACCGGCTACCCGACCCCGGCTTGGCGCAAGGCCTACCGTGACGGTTCCCGGCCCGACCTGCGGGTGCCGTTCAAGGAGGTCGTCCTCACCAACGGCAAGTCCGTTCCGCTGTACGACACTTCGGGCCCGTACACCGACCCCGCCTACCAGCCGGACGTGCGCCGGGGCCTGCCCGCGCTGCGCGACTCCTGGATCCGCCAGCGCGGCGACGTCGAGGAGTACGAGGGCCGCGAGGCCCGCCCCGAGGACGACGGCATCAAGCACACCTCCCCGCGCGGCGGGAACCTGCGCAACCTGGACGCGGTCTTCCCCGGCCGCCCGCGCCGCCCGCTGCGCGGGCGCGACGGCGCCGTCACCCAACTCGCCTACGCCAAGCGGGGGATCGTCACCCCGGAGATGGAGTTCGTGGCCCTGCGCGAGGGCATGGACCCGGAGTACGTCCGCTCCGAGGTGGCCCGCGGTCGCGCGGTCATCCCGCTGAACGTGAACCACCCCGAGGTGGAGCCGTCGATCATCGGCACCAACTTCCTGGTGAAGATCAACGCCAACATCGGCAACTCCGCCGTCACCTCCTCGATCGAGGAGGAGGTGGAGAAGATGACCTGGGCCACCCGCTGGGGCGCCGACACCGTGATGGACCTCTCCACCGGGCGGAACATCCACACCACCCGCGAGTGGATCCTGCGCAACTCGCCGGTGCCGATCGGCACCGTGCCGCTGTACCAGGCGCTGGAGAAGGTGGACGGCAAGGCCGAGGAGCTGAGCTGGGAGGTCTACCGGGACACCATCATCGAGCAGTGCGAGCAGGGCGTGGACTACATGACGGTGCACGCCGGCGTGCTGCTCCGCTACGTCCCCCTGACGGCCCGTCGGAAGACCGGCATCGTCTCGCGCGGCGGCTCGATCATGGCGGCCTGGTGCCTGGCGCACCACAAGGAGAACTTCCTCTACACCAACTTCGAGGAGCTCTGCGACATCCTGGCCCGCTACGACGTCACCTTCTCGCTGGGTGACGGCCTGCGGCCGGGCTCCACCGCGGACGCCAACGACGAGGCGCAGTTCGCCGAGCTGCAGACCCTCGGCGAGCTGGGCCGGATCGCCCGTGAGCGGGACGTCCAGGTGATGATCGAGGGCCCCGGCCACGTCGCGATGAACAAGATCAAGGAGAACATGGATCTCCAGAAGGAGATCTGCGACGAGGCGCCGTTCTACACCCTCGGCCCGCTCACCACGGACGTGGCCCCCGGGTACGACCACATCACCTCGGGCATCGGCGCGGCGATGATCGCCTGGTGGGGCACCGCGATGCTCTGCTACGTCACGCCCAAGGAGCACCTGGGCCTGCCCAACCGGGACGACGTCAAGACCGGCGTGATCACCTACAAGATCGCCGCCCACGCCGCCGACCTGGCCAAGGGCCACCCCGGCGCCTCGGCCTGGGACGACGCCCTCTCCGACGCCCGCTTCGAGTTCCGCTGGCAGGACCAGTTCGACCTGGCCCTCGACCCGGAGACGGCCCGCGCCTTCCACGACGAGACGCTGCCCGCCGAGCCGGCCAAGACCGCGCACTTCTGCTCCATGTGCGGCCCGAAGTTCTGCTCGATGAAGATCTCCCAGAAGATCCGCGCCGAGCACGGCGACGGCTCCAGCGCCGTGGCCACCGACTTCGACGCCGAGGCCCTGGCCGGCATGCAGGCCAAGTCCGAGGAGTTCGCCGCCGCCGGCAACCGGGTCTACCTCCCGCTCGCCGACTGACGCGGCGTCACCGAGCCGCGCTGCTCCGGGGGGAGGAGGGGACTCCCCGGGGCGGCGCTCCGGCATGTGACCGGGAAGCTGCGGAGCCGGTGACTGCCGAGGCGCCCTTGCCCGAGGTGGCGCTCGGGGCGGCGGCGGTCGTCAGGCCGGGATGCTCTCGTAGCGCACCGGGCGGCACGGGTCGGGGAGCAGGTAGCCGTCCGGGGAGACGTTCAGCGGGCCGTCGTCGATCAGGCCGCGCTGGAGCGCGCGGTAGCCGGCCTGGAAGCGGCTGGTGGCGTCGAGCTCCTGCATGATCTCGGCGATGTGCTTGCGGCAGGTGCGCACCGACATGCCGAGCGAGCGGGCGATCACCTCGTCCTTGAGGCCGTCGGCCATCAGCCGGAGCACGGTGCGCTTGGCGCTGCTCAGGCCGGAGTCGGCCGGCCGGGGCGGGCGGTGCGGGGTGAGGAAGGGATTGCTCCAGCGCCAGACCCGTTCGAAGTCGTCGGCGAGCAGCCGGACCAGGGTGGGTTCGCGGATCAGCAGCGCCCGTTCCGGGTGCTCCCGGTCGCCGACGAAGGCCGTCTTCCGGTCGAAGATGATCATCCGGGTGAAGTCCTCCCCGAAGATCCGCACCTCCGCGCCCTTGCGGGTGACCTCGTGGACGTAGTCCCTGGTCGGCCCGGAGAAGGCGGCGGTGTGCTGGTAGATCGTCCGCATCCGCAGGCCGCGCTGGAGCATCGCGAGCGCGCGCGGGGTGGCCTCGGCCAGCATCTCGCGTTGGCGCCCGCCGCCGGGTTGGGCGGTCAGGATCTCCTGGTGGCACTGGGCGCTCGCGGCGTCCAGTGCGGTGCGCACCGCGTCCAGGTCCTCCAGCACCTCGATCGAGGTGGTCGGCAGCTCGGGTGCCGTGCTGTGCTCCTCGTACACCGGGAGCAGCGCGGTGAGCTCCTCGCGGACCCGGGTGACGTCCAACTTCTGTAGCAGGATGGCCATTTCGACCGGCGCGAGCAGGTTGGTGAGGGCCGTGGAGGGGTTCACCGCGGCCCAGCCGCCGGCCTGGGGCTGGAGCAGGTGCATGGCCACCAGCTCATCCACCAGGGCGCCGGCCTCGGACTCCGTGACCCCGGCGGCCTCGGCGGCCGCGGAGAGGGTGAGGGTGCCGGTCTCCAGGGCCAGCCGGTAGACGACCACGCTGGCGGAGCTGAGCGAGGGCAGGAGTCGGGCGGGTCCGGCAATCGGCAAGATCACGATGTCAACCTCGTGTGGTGGGGGGCGACTCGGCTGCTGGTCGAGGCAGTTCGCATGCGGGTGGGCGAGCTGCTTGTTGTTGCAACTATCTGCCAGAGGGCCGGAGTTGTGTCACCTCCAAGGGAAGCCTTAACACGGCTTTCATACTCCGTGGACGAATCGTGCAGAAGCTACCGACTTGAGGTAGTCCGGGGCGTGGTGTCCGAGGTCTCCCCTCACCTTGCTGCAGTTCAGGTTCATGCGACCCCGAAGGACTCCCGGATCGGCCCGGGGTTCGCCCAAGCTGATGTTCCAAGCGTTCCCCAACCCGGCGAAAGCGAGGCAGAACATGCGCCCATTCCGTCACTTCCTGCTGCGGCTCGCAGCCCTGGCCGTCGTCTCGGCGGGCACCGTCGCCCTCCTTCCCGGGGACCCGGGCTGGGGCTGACCGTCCGTCAGCTCGACTGCCCGAACCGTCCGTACACCGAGTCCGGCAAGAGGAGAGAGCACGAGATGACCGACGTGACAGAGGACCAGCCGCACGTGGTGGCAGGTCTGCCGGCCGCGGCGCGGCTGGGGCTCGAATTCGACGTCGACCGACTGGCCGCCGACGTCGCGGAGCTGCGTCGGCAGGCCTGGAGCCTGCAGCGCACCTACGGCGCCGACGGCGTGATCGGCGAGGCGCCGATCGACTGGCGGGTGCTGCCGCTGCGCAGCCCCGGCGGCGACCCGGACCGCACCGACCCGGGCGGCCCCGGGCTGGTGGACTTCGCCCCGACCGACTGGCTGGCCCAGGCCCCTTACCTGGCCGAGGTGTTGGAGACCATCCCGGCGGAGATCCGCAGCGCCCGGCTGATGGCGCTCGGCCCCGGGGCGGCCTCAGCCGAGCACTACGACAACAAGTACGGCGTCGCCTGGGGCACCGCCCGGGTGCACGTCCCGATCATCACCCACTCCGAGGCCCGGATGTACATCGCGGGCGAGCTGCAGCAGTGGCAGCCGGGCACCTTCTGGTTCGGCGACTTCAGCCGCACCCACAAGGTGGAGAACTCCGGCACCGAGACCCGGGTCCACCTGGTGATCGACACCCTGCCGAGCAAGGAGCTGTTCGCGCTCTTCCCGGACGCGGTGCGGGACGCGGTCGACCCGGTCGACATCGTCTTCGACCGGGGTCGCAAGCCGCTCACCGAGGCCGAGTCCGAGGCCGCGCTGGTCAGCTTCGAGCTGCCCGCCTCGTTCGCCAACTGGGAGGAGGAGGAAGGCGAGTTCCTGCGCCCGCAGGAGCAGCTGGCGGCCGCCGTCGAGCGGGACGGCGAGCACCTCGTGCTGACCCTGGCGGGCAAGCCGGAGTTCCGGCTGGTGCACCTGGACGGCCTGGAGTTCCGCTTCGCGGGCTGGACCGAGGAGCGCACCGTGCAGGTCGTCCCGGACGGCGACACCCCGCGGGTGGTGCTGCGCACCCGCAAGGGCGCCGAGGTGCAGCAGGCCGAGTTGGCTGCCCGGCGCGGCTGACCCGCCGTCACGCACGGCTGGGCCACCGGCCGCTCTCAGAGACAGGACCCCACCGGTATGACACTCACCTCGGCCTTCGCCGACTTCCGGGGCGGACTCCCCGCTGACGACTGGAACACCCTGGCCGCCGACCGGCTCTACTCCTCCGCGGACTGGCTCCGGTTCTGTGCGACCGACATCGGCGGGACCACCACCACCGGCAGGCTGCACGTGGCCGTGGGGGAGGAGGGCACCGCGGCGGTGCCGGTCACCGCCGTCGAGCACGAGCCCAACTCCTTCTACCAGTGGGAGTCCCACCTCGAGCCGCTCGGACTCTCCGGCGGCGGGGCGGCCGGCCTGCTGCTCGGCCAGCGCCGCGGCTACCAGACCCACCTGCTGGCCTCCCCCGGCCTCGGGCGGGAGCGGGCCGCCGCGGCGCTGTTCGAGCAGGTCCAGAAGCTCCGGTCGGAGCTGGCCGGATCGGACCTGCTGCCCTCCGCCGCCGGGGACCGGCCGGTGCCGGCCTTCGGCCTCTTCCTGACCACCGAGGACGTGCTGGCGCTGCGGGCCGCAGGGGCCGCCGGACCGCCGCTGCTGCTGGCGGCGGACGCCTGGATCCCGATCCCCGAGGGCGGTTGGACGGAGTGGCTGACCGGCCTGCCGTCCAAGCGCCGGATCGACATGGTCCGACGGGACGTCAAGCGCTTCGAGGAGGCGGGCTACCGGATCACCGAGTCCACCCTGGGCGAGTCCGCCCGGGTGGCGGCCGAGCTGCTGGTCGGCACCCAGGCCCGGTACGGGCACGGCGCCGATCCGGAGGTGCTCACCGAGTCGTTCCGCCGGCAGGCGGCCGCGATGGGCGACGCCGCCCGGGTGGCGTTCTGCGGCCGGGAGGGCGAACCGCCGGTCGGCTTCTGCCTCTACTACGTCTGGGGCGACACCACCTACCTGCGGGCGGCCGGCTTCGACTACGAGCGGCTCCAGGACGCCTGCGAGTACTTCAACACCGTCTACTACGCGCCGATCCGGGCCGCGGCGGAGGCCGGCTGCCGCTGGGTGCACGCCGGGATCGAGGCGGCCGACGCCAAGGCCCTGCGCGGCGCCGAGCTGCGGCCGCTCTGGCTGCTCGACCTGGCCGGGGACAGCCCGCTGGCCGCGCACGACGCGACGTTCCGGGCGCACAACGCGGCCGAGCTGGCCAAGCTCACCGGGGCCTCCGGGGCGGTCGCCAAGGCGGTGGTCGGCGAGAGCTTCGCCCCGTTCTGCTGACCTGCACCCACCCCTTCACCCCCTTCACCTCCGTCACCGGACTCGCCCGATGGGATCGTCATGCCCTCCGAACTTCCGCGCCGCACCCAGGCGTTGGTCATCTCGCCGGACTTCGGCCGGTTCTGGCTCGGCCAGGCGCTGGCCAATCTGGCGGGCAAGGGCATCACTCTGCTGATCCCGCTGGTGGCCGTGGTCGCCCTGGACGCCGGCCCGACCGAGGTCGGCCTCCTGAACGCGGCGCAGTTCCTGCCGCTGCTGGTGTTCACGCTGTTCGCCGGGGCCTGGCTGAGCGGCCGTCCGCACCGCCCGGTGCTGATCGCCGCGCACACCGCCAACGCGGTGCTGCTGGCCCTCGTCCCGCTGGTCACCGCGCTCGGCGGCCTCGACATCCGGCTGCTCTACGCGGTGGTCTTCGCGATCGGCGCGATCACCTGCTTCGCCGACGTCTGCGCCCTCGCCTACGCCCCGGCGCTGGTGGACGGCGAGCGGCTGGTGGTGGCCAACAGCCGGTTGGAGACCACCTACGCGCTGGCCACCGTGGCGGCGCCCGGGGTGGGCGGCATCCTGCTGGGCGCGCTCGGCGGCTCGCTCTCCCTCTCCCTCGGGGTGGCGGCCTACCTGCTGGCGGTGCTCTCCTTCACGTTGATCCGGCACCGGGCGGCCCCGGCCGTCCCGGCGGGGGCCGCGGCTCCCCGGGCCGGGATCGTCCGGCTCGTCCGGGAGGGCCTGGCGTTCTCCTGGCGGGTGCCGCTGCTGCGCCGGCTCACTCTTCAGGCGGCCTGGTTCAACCTGTTCGAGCAGGCCGTGCTCACCCTCTACCTGGTCTACGCCGTCAAGGAGTTGGACTTCTCCCCCGGCCTGCTCGGGGTCACGATGATCATCGGCGGGGCGGGCTCGGTGCTCGGCTCGATGGCCGCCGCCCGGATCGGTCGCGGGCTCGGCGCGGCCCGCACCCTGATCGCCGGGATCGGCCTGGCCTCGGCCGGACCGCTGGTCTTCCCGCTGGTCTCCGGCCCGGTCTGGCTGACCGCCGCGCTCTGCACCGCCTCCTTCGTGGTCTACGGCTTCGGCCTGACCGTCTTCAACATCTTCAGCCTGACGGCCCGTCAGCGCACCACCACCGAGGAGCTGCTGGCCCCGGCCTCCGCCACCAACCGCTTCGTGGCCTTCGGCACCATCGGCATCGGCGCCGCCCTCGGCGGCGCGGCCGGCAGCTGGCTCGGCCTACGGCCGGCCCTGCTGGTGGCGGCGGTGGCCCTGCTGCTCGGCTGGCTGGTCTTCGCGGTCACCCTGATCCGCTCCGGCTCGGACGGCGAGGGCGGCCGGCACGAGGACCCGGCCTCCGCCCGGGACGCCGTCCCGGCCACCGCCTGACGACCCGTACCAGCACCCGTACCCGCGCACCCGTTCCGAGGCCGGCCGCGGACCCCACCCGCACCGGCCCCCCTGACCCACGGAGTGACGAATCATCATGCCTTCCGACCACCGGACCGAACCGCCCGAGAGCCTTCCCGACGCCCTGCTGCTGATGGGCGACCTGGTGGTGCTGGCCCGTCAGGGCCGCCTGATCACCGACGCCGTCCGGCGCGGCCTGGCACCGATCGCGGTGGTCAGCCCGGACACCGACCAGGACCGGCTGGCCGAGCTGCGGGCCGATCCGGCCAGTCCGCTGGCCGGGCTGGCCGAGGTGGTGCGGGTGGCCGACGCCAAGCCGTCCACCGTGGCCCCGGCGGTGGCGCCGCTGCTGCACCGCTACCGGGTGCGCGGGGTGATCTCGGTCGGCGAGGTCTTCGTCGAGCCGGTCGGCGTGCTGGCCGACGCGCTCGGCCTGCCCGGCACCGGCTCGGCGGCCGCGCTGATCTGCCGGGACAAGCTGCTCCAGCGGATCGCCGCCCCGGCCCACGCACCGGCCTGGCGGACCGTCCCGGCCGAGGACCGGGCCACCTTCGCACTGCCGGCCGGGGAGTTCCCGGTGGTGGTCAAGCCGGCCGGCCGGTTCTACAGCTCGGGGGTGCGGATGGTGCACACCCAGGCCGAACTGACCGAGGCGCTGGGGGCGTTGGCCGGACACGAGACCGCACTGGTGGAGGCCCGGGTCAGCGGCCCCGAGTACTCCGTCGAGGCGCTGGTGCAGGGCGGCGAGGTGATCTGGTCCGGCGTCACCGGGAAGGAGAGCAACGAGGCCGGCGGCCGCTACTTCACCGAGGTCGAGCACACCTCCCCGGCCGAGCTGGACGAGGAGGCCCGGGAGGCGCTGGTCACGGCCAACCGCGAGGTGCTCCGGCTGGTCGGCCTGCGGGACGGCATCACGCACGCCGAGTACCGGTACACCGAGCGCGGCGTGGTGCTGATGGAGGTGGCCGCCCGGCTGCCCGGGGACGGCATCACCTTCCTCTGGGAGCTGGCCACCGGCCAGGGTGTCGAGCCGGTGATGCTCGACCTGGCGCTCGGCGTCCCGGCCTCCTACCCGCAGCCCCGGCGGCGGGCCCGGCAGCACTTCCTGGAGCACGGGCACGGCATGCTGGCGGACGTCACGGCCGAGGGCGCCGAGGTGTACTGGACCGCCCGGGACGACCGCTGGCCGTCCTTCGCCCCGCTCGCCGCCGAGGCCCCGGCCGCGCTGCACGCGGTGCTGACCGGCCGCCGCCCCGGCGACCTGCTCGGCCCGCAGGTGGACTCCGGCCACCGCTCCGCCTCGCTGATCCTGGACGCCCCGCTGGGCGAGCCGATCGGCCAGGCCACCAAGACCTTCGCCGAGCGGGTCCGGGTCGTGGTCGACCCGGCACCGGCCGGCTGAGCCCCCGTCAGCACCCGAGCCGCCCGAACCGTCAGTACCCGGCGAACCAGTACCCGACGAACCAGTACCCGACGAACCAGTACCCGACGAACGCAGAGGAGAGGAACCATGTCCGCAACCACAACCGCCCCCGCCTGCCTGGTCTGTGACAGCCCGATCGAGGTCCAGCCCGGCTGGGAGGTCGGCGAGATCCTGGAGTGCGGGGCCTGCGGCCAGGAGCACGAAGTGGTCGAGAAGACCGACGCCACCGTGAAGGTCGAGCTGGCCCCCGAGGTCGAAGAGGACTGGGGCGAGTGAGCCGGGAGGCGGCCGACGTCCTGCTCTCGCTCACCATGCTGCGGCCGGAGGAGCGGCTGCTGCTGGACGCCCTGCGGGCCCGCGGCCTGACCGTGCGCACCGTGCTCCCGCCGGACCTGGCGGGCGTGCTGTCCGGCCGGGAGGCGGCGCCCCGGCTGGCGGTGCTGCGCAACCTCTCGCACCGGGAGGCGATCGGCACCGCTCGCCGGCTGGAGCAGGCCGGGGTGCCCACCTTCAACTCGGCCGCCGCCATCGAGGTCTGCAACGACAAGGGCCTGCAGGCCCTGCTGCTGGCCCGGCACGGCATCCCGCACCCGCGCTCGCTGCACGCCTTCACCCATGACCAGGTCCGGGAGGCGGTCGAGGAGCTGGGCTGGCCCTCGGTGGTCAAGCCGGTGAGCGGCTCCTGGGGCCGGGGCGTGGTCCGGCTGGTGGACGAGGAGTGCCTGGACGTCTGGACCGGGGCCCGCGAGTCGGTGGACGCGGCCGGGAAGCTCTTCCCGGTGCTGGTCCAGCAGTACGTGGAGAAGCCGGGCCACGACCTGCGGGTGGTGGTCGTCGGCCGCGAGCCGGTGGTCGCCTTCCGCCGGGTCTCCGAGGACTGGCGGACCAACACCCACCTCGGCGCCCAGGTAGAACGGGCCGAGCTGACCGAGGAGATGGCCAAGCTCTGCCTGGCCGTGGTGGACCAGCTCGGCGAGGGGTTCTACGGGGTCGACCTGATCGAGGACCGGGAGACCGGTGAGACCGCCGTGCTGGAGGTCAACGCCAACCCCGAGTTCGCCAAGTCCTCGGCCCGGCACGGCGTGGACGTGGCCGGCCGGCTGGCCGACCACCTCGCCGCGTCCCTGCTCGGCTGACCGGTCGGCCCCGCCACCGGGCGGGGCCGGCCGGAGCGGCCGACTCCCTTGCCACACCGACGAAGAGGGTTCGATGGAACTGTTCGACACGGCGGTCGTCCTGACCCGGGTGCTGACCTCGGGGACCGTGATGAGCATCGAGAAGAGTGACCGGGAACTGCCGGGTCTGGAACGGCAGTTGACCAAGATCACCGGCCGCCGGAAGGCGGTCCTGGTGAACACCAGGACCGCCGCCGTGCACGCCGCGCTGACCGGCCAGGAGATCGGGTACGGCGACACCGCCGTGCTGCCAGGCCTGGACGGACCGACCGCCGCCTTCGTCTCCTGGCTGGGCGTCACCGTGCGGGAGGACGGCGAGATCCCGTCCTTCGTGGAGATCTCGCTGGACGGCCACAACGCCCACCGGCTGGGCGAGTCGGCCCGCACCGGCCCGGCCGCCGCGGCTCCCGCCCTGGTGGTCGACCTCACCGGTCTCGGCTTCGGCCCGGCCGCGGCCGTGCTGACCGACGACCCGCGGCTCTGGGCCCGGGCCGAGCGGCTCAAGATCTTCGGTGCCTTCGACCTGCGCACCATGTGGACCCAGGAGGAGGAGAGCACCGAGCTCGTCCCCGGCGTCCAGTTCAACTACCGCCTCAGCCCGCTGGTGGCCGCCTGCGCCCGGCTGGCCCTCCTCCAGGCCGCGACCGCCGTCCCGGCCACGTCAGGAGCAACGACGTGATCACCGACTTCCCCGCCGCCCCGCTCCCGCTCCCCGACCCGGCCGAACTCGACGCCCAGCTGGCCGAGTTCGGCGGTGACCCGATCATCGCCAAGGAGCTGCGCCGGACGATCTTCCCGGTCATCACCAAGGAGGACGTGTTCGGGATGCTGCTCGCCCAGCGCGGCGATCCGCAGAAGGCCGTCGACGACTTCACCGAGGCGTACCGGGAGTACGTCGGCGCGCACCGGGCGCTGCCCACCGCCAGCGGCACCTCCAGCCTGCACCTGGCGCTGGTCGGTGCCGGGGTGCGGCCCGGCGACGAGGTGATCGTGCCGGCCTTCACCTTCATCGCCACTGCCCAGGCGGTGGTGGCGGCCGGGGCGGTCCCGGTCTTCGCCGACATCGACCCGGTCACCTACTGCCTGGACCCGGCCGCCGCCGCGGCCCTGGTCACGGAGCGGACCAGGGCCCTGATGCCGGTCCACGTGCACGGCCTGCCGGCCGACCTGCCGGCGCTGCGCGCCCTGGCCGACCGGCACGGCCTGGCCCTGGTGGAGGACGCCTCGCACGCCCACTCCGCCACCCAGCACGGCCGGGTGGCCGGATCGATCGGCGACGCGGCCGGCCAGAGCCTGATGGCCGACAAGAACTTCCCGCTCGGCGGCGAGGGCGGCATCGCCTTCTTCGCCACCGACGAGGCCCACCAGCGGGCCGTGGACTACCTGGAGCGGCACGGCATCGACTACCGGATGTCCTGGATCGCCGCCGCCTTCGGCAGCAGCCAGCTGCGTCGGCTGCCGTACTACGACGCCGTCCGGGCCCGGAACGCCAAGCTGCTCGGCGAGGCGCTGGAGGGGACCGGGCTGTTCCGCGCCCCGCACGTGCCCGAGGGCAGCACCCACGCCTACAACATGTACCGGGTCACCCTCACCCCCGAGGGCGTCGGCCTGGACGACCTGCCGGTGCACGCGGTGAAGGAGGCGGTGCACCGCCTGCTGGTGGCCGAGGGCGTGCCCGCCCGCGAGTGGCAGAACACCCCGATCCCCTGCCACCTGCCGTTCCGGCAGCGGGACGGCTTCGGCAACGGGTACCCGTTCACCCTCAACCCCGGCGCCGTCCGGGACCACCGCCCGGAGGACTTCCCGAACGTGGTGGCGATGCTGGAGAGCACGCTGGTGCTCTGCCGCGAGCTGCGCTCCCCGGTCGAGTACGAGCGCGCACTGCGCTACGCGGACGCCTTCCGCAAGGTGGCCCGCCGCCCGGACGCCATCCGCAAGCTCGCCACCGAGCAGGAGCACCTCCGCCCGCAGCAGAAGGCGGCCCGCCTTGGCTGAGCGACTTGCCTCCCAGGAGCGACGGTTCACCGTCGCCGTGCTCGGCGCCACCGGGTACACCGGCTCCGAGCTGATCCGGCTGCTGCTCGACCACCCCGCGGCCGAGCTGGTCTTCGTCTCCTCCGAGCGCTCGGCCGGCAAGACCGTCGGCTCGGTGCTGCCCTGGCTGCGCAACCACCCGGCCGCCGCCAAGCTGACGTACCGTCCGCTGGACGAGCTGCCCGAGGTGGACGTCGCCTTCGGCTGCCTGCCCGGCGGCGAACTCCCGGGCCGGATGGGCCTGGTGGCCGAGCGGGCCCAGCGCGTGCTGAACCTGGCCGGGGACTTCCGGCTGCGCGACCCGAAGCAGGCCGCCGCTCACTACCCGGCCTCGGCCCAGTGGACCGAGCCGTTCGCCTACTACGTCCCGGAGTTCGGCGAGCTGCCGACCGGACGCTTCGTCAACCTGCCCGGCTGCATGGCCGCCACCACCCTCTACGCCCTCCAGCCGCTGCTGGCGGCCGGGCTGATCGAGGACGACGTGGTGGTGGACGTGAAGACCGGCTCCACCGGCTCCGGCCGCAGGATCTCCGAGCACCCGGCCGAGCGCAGCGGAAACTTCCGGGTGCACAAGCCCTTCGGGCACCGGCACGGCCCCGAGGTGGCGCAGGCGCTGGCCGACCACGCCGGTGCCGTCCCCGACCTCCAGTTCTCCACCTACAGCCTGGACACCGCACGCGGCATCGTGGCCACCGCCTACAGCCGGCTCCGCGAGGGCGCCGGATCGCTCGAGGTCCGCCGGGCCTACGCGGCGGCGTACGGCGGCACGCCGTTCGTCCGGTTCCGCCCCGCTCCCAAGTCACCGCAGGACTTCCCGATGCTCAAGTCGGTGGTCGGCTCCAACGTGGCCGAGGTGGCTGTCGCGGTGCGCGGCACCCGGGTGGTCACGGTGGCCGCCCTGGACAACCTCCTCAAGGGCGCGGCCGGTCAGGCCGTACAGGCCTTCAACCGGCTGCACGGTCTGCCCGAGGCGACCGGCCTGCCGTTCACGGCGGTGGCCCCGTGACCCGGCCGCTGTACGTGGTGAAGCTCGGCAGCAGCACGCTGGACCACCCGGAGGTCTTCGCCGAGGTGGCCGAGCTGTCCCGCCGGGGCGCCCGGGTCCTGCTGGTCTCCGGCGGCGCGGCCGGGATCGAGCGGCACTACGGGGCGACCGGCCGGGCCATCCGCTGGCTGGAGCTGGCCAACGGCGACAAGGTCCGCTACCTGCCGCCCGACGAGGTGCCGCACGTGGTGGCGGCCTACGAGGAGCTGACCCTGCCGCTGGTGGCGCAGGGGCTGACGGCGCACGGGCTGACCGTCTTCACGGGCGTGGCGGCGCGGACCGGGCTGGTCTCGGGCAAGGCGAACCGGCCGCTGAAGGTGTCGGTGGACGGCAGGTCACGGGTCGTCAGGGACCACCGGGCCGGGGTGGTGGCGGCGGTGGACGGGGCGCGGCTGAGCGTGCTGCTGGACGCCTACGACGTGGTCTGCGTCAGCCCGCCGGTGCTCGACCTGGACGGCGGCGCCGCGCTCAACGTGGACGCCGACGTGCTGGCCGCCGAGCTGGCCAACGCCATCGGCGCCGACCACCTGCGGCTGGTCACCGGCACCGCCGGGCTGCTCACCGACCCGGCCGACCCGTCGGCCACCCTGCGCCACGCCCACCCGGGCGAGGCCGGGCGGTACGCGGGCGGCCGGATGAGGCAGAAGGTCCGGGCGGCCGAGCTGGCGCTGGCCGGCGGCGGCGCGGACGTGGCGATCACCGGCCCGCACGCGCTGGCCCGTCCGGCCGGGCGGACCAGGTTCTGGCGGGCCCCGGCCCCCGCGCCCGACCTCGAACTGCTGAGCCGCGCGGTGCAGGTCCCGTCCGTCTCCGAGGACGAGCGGGAGCTGGCCGAGTACCTGGCCGAGTGGGCCGCCGAGCACGGTCTGACCGCCCGGATCGACGAGGCCGGGAACCTGGTCGCGGCCAAGGGAGCCGGCCCGCGCCGACTGCTGCTGCTCGGCCACCTGGACACCGTGCCGCACCACTGGCCGGTCCGCTGGGAGGGCGAGACCCTGCACGGCCGCGGCAGCGTGGACGCCAAGGCCGCGCTGGCCGCCTTCCTGGAGGTCGCGGCCGAGGCCGAAGTGCCGGACGGCGCCCAGCTGTTGGTGGTCGGTGCGGTGGAGGAGGAGATCTCCTCCTCGCGCGGTGCCTTCCACGCTCGCGACCACTACCCGGCCGAGGCCGTGGTGGTCGGCGAGCCGAGCGGCTCCGGGGCGCTCACCCTCGGGTACTTCGGCCTGTTCAAGCTGCGGATCACCGCGACGGTGCTCAGCGGCCACTCGGCCGGCTACCACGCGCTCTCCGCGCCGGACGCGCTGCTCGGCGCGCTGGAGCGGATCCGGGCCGCGGTGCTCAAGGAGGCCCCGGAGGCCCTGGACGCGCTGATCTCGCTCGGCTCCGGCACCGAGCGGGAGGTCCAACGGGCCACCGCCGTACTGAACTTCCGGGTACCGCCGGGCGCCGATCTGGCGGCGGTGCGGAAGGCGGCGGCGGACCAGGCCGGCGACGGCGTGGAGGTGACCGAGCTGCGGGCCACCCCCGGCCACAGCGGCGGCCGGACCAGCACGCCGGCCAAGGCCTTCGCCCGGGCCTTCGCCAAGGCCGGCATCCGGCCCAGGTACCTGGTGAAGAAGGGGACTTCGGACATGAACACCCTGGCCACCGGCTGGCACGGCGTGCCGATGGTCGCCTACGGCGGCGGCGACGCGGCGCTGGACCACACCGACCGCGAGCACGTGACGGCCGAGGAGTACCGGACCGCGCGGACGGTGCTGGCCGGAGCGGTGGCCGAGTGGTTCGCGGCGGCCCCGGCCCGGGCGGAGGTGTCGTCATGAGTGTGCTGCAGGCCGAACTCACCGACGCCGAACGGACAGTGGCCGTTCTGGCCGACCGGGCCCGGGAGGCCAGGAAGCTGGTCATCGACATGGCCGCCACCCCCCGGGGCTGCCACCTCGGCGGCAGCCTCTCGGCCACCGACCTCCTGATCGCCGCGCTGCACCGGGCCGGGCAGGACGAGGGCGGCCACGTGGTGCTCAGCAAGGGCCACGCGGCGGCCGGCTTCTACGCCGCCCTGCACGTCAGCGGCATCCTGGAGGAGAACCCGGCCCCGCTCTACGCCGACCCGGCCCACCACTACACCGGACACCCCAACCACGCCGTCCCCGGCGTGCTGTTCCCCACCGGCAGCCTGGGCCACGGGCTGCCGTACGCGGCCGGCTGGGCGCTCGGCCTGCGGCTCTCGGGCCGTCCGGGGCTGACCTTCGCGGTGCTCGGGGACGGCGAGCTCCAGGAGGGGCTGGTCTGGGAGAGCTGCCAGGTCGCGGCGGCCCGACGACTGGGCCGGCTGGTGGTGTTGGTGGACCGCAACGGCGGCCAGAACGACGGGCTGGTGGCGGACATCTCGCCGCTGCCGAACCTCGCCGCGCGGTTCGCCACCTTCGGCTTCGAGACCGCCGAGGTGGACGGCCACGACCTGGGCGCGCTGCACACGCTGCTCGCCCCGGACCGTGACCCCGACGGCCCGCCGCTGGCGGTGGTCGCCGCCACCGTCAAGGCCAAGGGCGTCCCTGCCCTGGAGGGCAAGGCGGCCTCGCACTACGTCAGCGTCGACGCCGCCCGGGCGGCCAAGTGGAAGCGGTTCGTCCGATGACTGCCAGTCAACTCCTCGAAGAGCCGACGGTGTTGTCGGGCCGGGACGCCTACCGGGCCGAGCTCACCGTACTGGCCAGGACCGATCCGAGGATCCTCTGCCTGGAGGCCGATCTCGGCGGGCGCAAGCACCCGTTCGCCGAGGAGCACCCCGACCGGTTCTTCAATGTCGGGATCGCCGAGGGTGCGATGATCGACATGGCGGCCGGGCTGGCGCTGGCCGGATTCCGCCCGTTCGTCTCCACCTTCGCGCCGTTCGCCGCGCTGCGGGCCGCCGAGAGCCTCAAGCTGGCGCTCGGCTACCTGGGCGCCGGCATCAGCGTGGTGGCCCCGTACGCGGGGGTCTCGGGTGCCTGGTTCGGCACCACCCACCACTGCCTGGAGGACCTCGCGGTGCTCGGCGCCGTCCCCGGCGTGGTCATCGCCGCGCCGTACGGGGAGGCCGAGATGCGGGCGGTGATCCGGGCCGCCGCCGCCTCCGGGCGGCCGCACTGGATCCGCACCGGCCGCAGCGCCAACCCGGTCGGACTGCACCGGGACGGCGATGAGTTGGGCGCGCTGCGCTGGGACGCCACGCCGGAGGGCGCCGAGGTCTGCCTGGTCTCGGTCGGCGAGGTCGGCACCGAGCTCAGCCTGGCCGCCCACCGGGAGCGGCCGGAGCTGGCGCACGCCCACCTCTGCTACCTGGACCACGGTCACCTCACCGAGGCCGCCGCCCAACTGGCCGGACGGTACCGGCGGTTCGTGGTGGTCGAGGAGCACC
Organism: Kitasatospora sp. NPDC088742; assembly: GCF_055584905.1. Taxonomy (NCBI): domain Bacteria; kingdom Bacillati; phylum Actinomycetota; class Actinomycetes; order Kitasatosporales; family Streptomycetaceae; genus Kitasatospora; species Kitasatospora sp. NPDC088742. The sequence continues at coordinate 49,792 of NZ_JBVJLD010000056.1, forward strand.
GGGCGGCCGGCGGGGTGGCCTCGGCGCTGGCCCTGCTGCTCCGGCAGGCCACCGTGCACGGCGTCAACGCGGGCCAGGGCTGGCCGTCGCACGGCGGTGACCACGACCACGTGCTGGCCGAACTCGGCCTCGACCTGCCGGCCGTGCTGGCCGCCGCCGAGGCCGCCGCCCACGACTGAGCCCGAGCGGGCCGGCCTGCTGGCCTGACCGACGGACCGGCCAACCTGCCGACAGGGCAGGAGACTTCACCACTACAGCGCACATGAGGA
>NZ_JBVJLD010000056.1:50158-60981 GCF_055584905.1 Kitasatospora sp. NPDC088742
GGCCACCGCCTTCGCCCGGGAGGGGGCCACCGTCTCGGTGGCCGGGCGCGACCCCGAGCGGCTGGCCCGGGCGGTGGCGGCGCTGGAGAAGGAGTCCGCCGGCGGCTCGGTGAGCGGCTTCCCGCTCGACGTCCGGGACGAGGCGGCGGTGGCCGACTGGGTGGCCCGGGCCGCCGAGCTGCACGGCGGGGTCGACATCGTGGTGACCAACGCGGGCGGCCCCGGCCCCGGCCACGCCACCGCGCACACCGTGCAGGCGTACCGGGACGCGGTCGAGCTCAACCTGCTCTCGGCGGTCTCGCTGGTCTCGGCCGCCGTGCCGCACATGCGCCGCGCGGGCTGGGGCCGGGTGCTGTTCATCACCTCACTGGCCGCCAAGCAGCCGATCTCCGGCATGGCGCTCTCCAACACCGTCCGCCCCGGTCTGCTCGGCTACGCCAAGTCGCTGGTGCACGAGCTGAGTCCGGACGGCATCACGGTCAACGTGCTCGCCCCGGGGATGACCAGGACCCCGGAGCTGGAGCACTGGGCGAAGGGCCTGCCCGGCGGCATCCCCGGCCTGACCGCCGACATCCCGGCGGGCCGGCTGGCCGAGCCCGAGGAGCTCGGCGCGGCCGCCGCCTTCCTGGCCTCCACCCGGGCGGCCTTCGTCACCGGCACCGTGCTGCCGGTGGACGGCGGCGCCACCCGCAGCCTGCTCTGACACCCCGTCGTTCCCCCGACCACCCGCCCCGACCACCCGCCGGCGACCACCCGCCGGCCCGGACCGAAGGATCCAGCATCATGACCGATCGGCGTGGCCCCCAGGACGACACCGCCCTCGAGCCGACCGCCCACCCGGGTGGCCAGCGGCTGGTGATCGACCACCAGGGAGTGGTGACGGCTCCGGCGCCCGAGGTGCCCGGTGCCCGGCGCGGCGGCACGGTGACCCTCCTCGCCGACGCCCCGCCGGAGCACATGGACCCGGCCCAGACCTACATCGGCACCACCCTCGCGGTGGCCACCGCGCTGTTCCACCGCTCGCTGACCGGGTACGTGGAGGACCCGGACAACGGCGTGCTCACCCTGGTCGGGGACCTGGCCACCAACGCCGGCCGCACCGACGACGGTGGCCTGACCTGGACCTACACCCTGCGCGAGGGCCTGGCCTTCGAGGACGGCACCCCGATCGGATCGGCCGACGTGGCGCACGCCGTGGCCCGCGCGTTCTCCGAACTCGGCGACTACGGGCCGCAGTTCGTCCAGCGCGCGCTGGACCCGGAGCGCACCTACCGCGGCCCCGGCCCGGCCGGTCTGCCCGCCCCCGGGGTCACCACCCCGGACGACCGCACCATCGTCTTCCGGCTCGCCGAGCCGTACCCGGACTTCCCGTTCTTCGCCGCCACCACCACGACCACCCCCGTCCCGGCCGACCGCGCCCCCGGCGCCGAGTACGAGACCGAGTGGCTCTCCACCGGCCCGTACCGGCGCGGGGAGAGCGTGCCGGGCGAGTACTTCGTGCTGGAGCGCAACCCGCACTGGAGCCCGGCCACCGACCCGATCCGCCGTCAGTACGTGGACCGGATCCGCTGGGAGTTCGGGGTGGACCGGTCCGCGCAGACCCGGCGGCTGGCCGAGCCCGACGCGGCCGACGCCACCTCGATCGCCACCACCGACGTGGCACCCGCCGACATTCTCTCCGTGCAGATCGACCCGGAGAAGCTCTCCCGGGTGCTGGACGGGCCGACCCCGTACGCCCAGTACGTCTACATCAACACGCAGCGGGTCACCGACCTCGACGTCCGCCGCGCGCTGATCCACGCCTTCGACCGCGAGTCCTACGTCGAGGCGGCCGGCGGCGCGGCCGCCGCGGAGCCGGCCACCACCGTGCTGGCCCCGCTGATGCCCGGTCACCAGCACTACGACGCCTACCCGTCCGGGCCGAACGGCGACGTGGAGCAGGCCAAGCGGCTGCTGGAGGGCAAGGAGGTGCCGGTGCTCCGGTACGCCTTCCAGGACATCGCCCCGCTGCGCAAGCTGGCCCCGGTGGTGAAGACCGCGCTGGAGCGGGCCGGCTTCCGGATCGAGCTGGTCCCGGTGGACCGGGCCGCGTACTACAGCACGGTCGGCCGCCGGGACACCGACGTGGACCTGATCTGGGGCGTCTGGGGACCGGACTTCCCGGACCCGGCCGGGGTGATGGACGTGCTGTTCCGCGGCGACCGGATCACCGCGACCGGCAACATGAACCTCTCCTACTTCGACGTGCCGGACATCAGCCGGCGCCTCGCCGCGCTCGGCAAGGAGACCGACCGGGCCGCCGCGGCCGCCGGGTACGCCGAGATCGACCGGGAGATCATGACCGACCACGCGCCGCTGATCCCGGTCTTCTACAAGCGGCAGTTCTCGCTGGTCGGGCCGGCCGTGGGCGGGCTGTTCGTCAGTGCGCTGTACTCCTTCCCCAACCTCACCCGTGTGCACGTCCGGCTCTGACGTCACGCCAGCAAGCCCGCACCACAAGGACGTTGCCGATCCGATCGTGACCGGAGGAGGATGACCGGATGTCGACCGAACCGCTCCGCAGGAGCTCCGTGACGTCCCGACTGCGCGCCGGCCTGGGTGGCCTGGGCGGTCTGCCGAGGGCCTTCTGGGTGCTCTGGGCGGGCACCCTGGTCAACCGGATCGGCACCATGGTCCAGCCCTTCTTCGCGCTCTACCTGACCACCAGCCGGGGCTTCTCGGTGGCCTCGGCCGGTGGCCTGCTGGCGCTGTTCGCGATCGGCCAGGTGTTCTCCCAGCTGATCGCGGGTGCGCTGGCCGACCGGTTCGGCCGGCGCACCACCCTGCTCGGCGGGATGCTGGCCAGCGCGGCCCTGATGGTCGCGCTGGCGAGCAGTGACAGCATCGGTGCCTTCGCGGTGGAGCTGTTCCTGCTGGGGGTGGCGATCGACGTCTACCGGCCCGCCTCCACCGCCCTGGTGGCGGACCTGATCCCCGGTCAGGACCGCACCCGGGCCTACAGCCTGCTGTTCTGGGCGGTGAACCTCGGCTACACCGCCGGTGTGCTGATCGGCGGCGTGCTGGTCACGTTCGGCTTCCAGTGGCTGTTCTGGGTCGACGCGGCCAGCTGCGCCGCGTTCGGCCTGATGGTCTGGTTCGCGGTGAGCGAGACCGCGCCGGCCAGGGCCGCGGCGGCGGTGGCGGCCGCCGGGAAGCGGGCGGAGGGCCTGGGCACGGTGCTCCGGGACAAGGTGATGACCGCCTTCGTCCTCACCACCAGCGGCTACGCCTTCGTCTACATGCAGACCATGTCCACCCTGCCGCTGGCGATGCGGGCGGAGGGCCTGTCCCCCGCCGCCTTCGGTGTCGCGATGGCGGTCAACGGCGTGGTGATCAGCGTCGTCCAGCCGCTCGCGGCGGCCCGGCTCAGCCGGGCCGACCTCAACAAGGTGCTGGTGGCCGGCATGGTCCTGGTCGGCATCGGCTTCGGCCTCAACTCCCTGGCCTCCTCCCCGCTCGGGTTCTCCGCCACCACCGTGATCTGGTCCCTCGGCGAGATCGCCTTCACCGGCGCCAGCGCCGCCACCGCCGTCGCCCTGGCCCCGCCCCACCTGCGCGGCCGCTACAGCGGCGTCTACGGCTTCGCCTGGTCGCTCGGCGGCCTCCCCGCCCCGCTGGTCGGCGCCTGGCTGCTCGGCCACGGCTCCGCCACGCTCTGGCTCGCCTGCGCCGCCATCGGCCTCGGCGCCGCCCTCGCCCAGTACCTCCTGGGCCCGGCCGTCACCCGTCGCACCACGGCCGTCGCCGCCGCCGAGGCCGCCTCGGCGGACCTGGCGGATCCTCAGGCGGCCGCCGGCCCGGTGAGGTCGAAGGACCTCTGACGCCCGGTCAGACCTCGTCCGGGCCGGTGAAGTCCGGGGAGGCGTAGTCGGGGGAGGAGTAGCCCGGGCCGGTGAAGTCGGCCGGGCGTTGGGTGCGGCCGTCGGGGGTGGTGACGCCCTCGACGCCGGGGCTGGTGAAGCCGGGGCTGGAGTAGCCGGGGGAGCCGGGGCGCGGGCCCGGGCGGGGGATGGTGGGCGGGGCCGGGGCGGGGTCGGTGTAGAGGTTGGCCACCAGCCAGGGGAGCAGGGCGCGTTGGTGCAGGGCGGTGAGCCAGGCCTGCCGGGCCTCGGCCAGGGCGACGTCCTGGGCGGGGGCGGCGCCGTCCCGCAGGGCGGTCAGGAGGAGGCCGACGATGCCGATCAGGAGGGCGGTGACGGCCACCGCCAGGGAGATCCAGCCGGCCGTCACCACCGCGCGGGCCAGGGCCAGCCCGGGTGAGGCGCCGCGGACCGCGTAGCCGATCGCCAGCAGCAGCAGCCCGGCGATCCCGGCCAGGATCGGGGTGAGCACGGTGAGCACCGGGAACAGCCCGGCGCCCTCCTCGCTGCGCAGCCGGTCGGTGAGGCCACGCGGGGCGGGCGGCCCGGCGGCCCGCAGGGCGGTGTAGCGCTGGTACTCGGGGTCGGCCGGGGCGGCCACCAGGTCGGCCGAGCGGGCCGCCTTGGTGCGGAGCTGGGCCGGGTTCAGGTGCGGCCCGGGCGCGGCGAAGGCACCGCTCAGGGCGGAGTCGCGCAGGGCCTCGTCCAGGGCGCGGTCGAAGTCCGGCCGGTCCTCGGGCAGTAGGTGCGCGGTGTGCTGCGGGGCTTGGTCCATCGGGGCTTGGTCCATCGGGGAACCCCCGTTCCGTCGTCGCGGTGCGAGAGGTGCGGGTGTGCGAGATCGCCTTGATGGTAGGGGCCGGAGGCGGCCTGAACACAGTCGCTTTCCGGTTTTCCACACGTTCCGGTGCGCGGCCGGGACGTGAACGTGACCGTTCAGGAGGCGTTCTGACGGTTGTTCAGTCCGTGGCCCGGCCCGTGGTTCAGTCCAGCGGCAGCCGGGCGACCAGCAGCCGGCCCTCCATGGTGACCCCGCCGTCCATCGCCACGGCCAGCTCGTCCGCGTAGATGTACGGCCCCGGCACGTGCGGCGGCACGCCGTCCTCGGCGTGGGTGGAGCCGGTCAGGTACGGGATCGGGCTGTGGCCGTGCACCACCCGGTGGCCGCCGTAGGCGCCGAGCAGCTCGTGCACCGCCTGGGCCCCGGCCGGGCCGCGGAAGGCGAAGCGCTTGGTGAAGCGGCGGAAGGCGTCCCACCACTCGTCCGCGCCCTCGTCGGCCAGCAGCCGGTGCACCGCGTCGTTGACGTCGTCCAGGCTGGCGCCGTACTCCAGGTAGGCGGTGGTGTCGGAGTGCAGCAGCAGGTGGCCGTCCTCCAGGGCGATGGCGGGCAGCCGGGAGAGCCAGCTGACGTGGTGCGACTCCAGCCGCTCCAGGTCGCTCTGCTGACCGCCGTTCAGCCGCCAGGCGGCGAGGAAGGAGGCCGTCCCGGCGGTGGACTGTACCGGCTCGTCGCCGTACCGGGCGGCGCCCAGGAAGAGCAGTTCGTGATTGCCCATCAGGGCCCGGCAGTAGCCGCCGGCCGCGGCCGCCTCGGCGGCCAGCTGCATCACCAGGTCGATCACGCCGATGCCGTCCGGGCCCCGGTCGGTGAAGTCCCCGAGGAACCAGAGCCGGGAGCGGCCGGCCGACCAGTGGCCCTCGGCGTCGATCAGGCCCTGCTGGTGCAGCGCGGCCAGCAGTTCGTCGAGGTAGCCGTGCACGTCGCCGACCACGTACAGCGGGCCGGGGGCCTCGCCGGGCTCCGGCTGCGGGTACGGGTAGTGGACCTCCTCCGGCGGGACCGGCTGGGCCAGCTCCATGGTCGGCGGGTCGTCGGAGCCCGCCGCCTCGTGCCCGTACTCGTGCACGGCCTCGTGGGCGGCCCCCTGGACGGCCTCCGGGCCGTAGCCGACGGCGGCCTGACTGGCCGTCGGCCAGTGCTGTTCCAGGAACCGGGCACCGCCGTAGCCGCTGTACGTGGCGTCGTAGCCGTAGCCGCCGGGAGGCTCGGGAGGCTCGTAGTAGGAGCCGTACGGAAGCACGTCGAGGTCCTGCGGCTGGCGGGGGCCTGACTCGGGGAGCTCAGGCCCGGGGAGGCGGTCCTCGGGTGTCATTCGCCCATCATAGGAAGACCGCTCTCCCCGAGTCCCCACCTGGTGCCCACCAATCGTCCGACGGCCGGTCCTACGTCTCTCCCGGTGGCCGCGGCGGGCTCACCGTGGTGCGTGGGCTCCGGCGTTGGGAGGAGGCCCGGACGATGAGTTCGGTCGGCATCAGGGTGCCGGGGGGAGGCCCGGCCGAGGCGGTCCGGTACCGGGGTGGGAAGAGCCGGCTGCCCTTGACCGGATCGGAGGAGGAGACCCCGGAGGAGTCGACTCCCTCGATGGCGTCGATCAGCAGGTTGACCACGGTGGTGCCGATCCGACGGGGTTTCAGGGAGAGCGTGGTGATGGGCGGCTCGGTGCCGGCGTACACGTCGCTCTCGCTGCAGCAGACCAGCAGCAGGTCCTCCGGGACCCGCAGCCCGTACCGCCGGGCGGCGGCGAGCAGGTCGGTGCCGTTCGGGTCGAAGAGCCCGTAGACCGCGTCCGGGCGGTCCGGCCGGGCCAGCAGCCGGTCGGCTGCCAGTGCCCCGGCGGCCGGGTCGTGGGCCGGGTAGGCCTCGTAGACCGGCTCCTGGCCGACCCGCTCGCACCAGCCGAGGTAGGCGTCGGTGGAGAGCCGGGTGTAGGTGTCGGTCGAGGTCCCGGTGAGCAGGCCGATCCGGCGGGCGCCGGCCTCGCTCAGGTGGTCCAGGATGCCGAGCACGGCGGCTTCGTGGTCGTTGTCCACCCAGGCGGTGACCGGGCAGTTGCCCGGTTTCCCGTCGCTCACCACCGGGACGCCGGACCGGTAGAGCTCGCTCACCAACGGGTCCTGGTCGGGTGGGTCGATCACCACCGTGCCGTCCAGCGCGATGTTCCCCCAGACGTCGTGCCGGGAGGAGGCGGGGAGCACCACCAGCGCGTAGCCGCGGCTGAGCGCGGCACTGGTGGCGGCCCGCGCCATCTCGGCGAAGTAGGCGAACTCGGTGAAGGTGAACGGCTCTTCGCCGTAGGTGGTGACGGTCAGTCCGATCAGGCCGGAACGTCCGGTGCGCAGGGTGCGGGCGGCGGCGGAGGGGCGGTAGCCGAGGCGCTCGGCGACCTCGCGCACGCGGCTTCTGGTCTCGTCGGGCAGGCGGCCCTTACCGTTGAGGGCGTCCGAGACCGTGGTGATCGACACTCCGGCGGCTGCTGCCACATCCCGGATGCCGGCCCGTTCCAGTCGCCTCGAGGTGGTGGGTCGCCGACCGCTCTGGTTGGCTGCTGCTGTCATGGCGGACCGATCGTATGGCGCATGACCGCGCTGTGTGACCGGTACCGACAGAGAGTCAGAAGAACCGTTTCTCCATGAACCTTCGGCCGCGCATCCCTTCGATACCGGTCGCAATCCAGGCTTCTTACCTCTGACATGTGCCATGGGAACCCGGCAGAATGGCTGATCGGTACCCGTACCCCGAACGAGCAACTCACCCTCACGGGTGAGCGTGGCCGCCATCGTTCGGGGCACCCGACCGGGGTGGGACGGGTACGCACCACGGGGCCGAGCGCGCGTACGGCGATCCCGGCCGCGTACGGCACCACGATTTCGACAAGGAGCGCACCGTGACCGGTACGGCAGCACAGGGCCCCCGCCTGAGGCCGACGCTGGACGGCATCCCCACGTACAAGCCCGGCAAGCCGGCCGGCGCCGACGCGTACAAGCTGTCCTCGAACGAGAACCCCTTCGAGCCGCTCCCGGGCGTGCTGGACGCCGCGGTCGCGGCCGCCACCTCCTTCCACCGGTACCCGGACATGGCCGCCACCGAGCTGGTCGAGGAGCTCGCCGCCCGCTTCGGCGTCCCGGCCGAGCACGTCGCGGTCGGCACCGGCTCGGTCTCGGTGGCCCAGTCCCTGGTGCTCTCCACCGCGGGCCCGGGCGACGAGGTGCTCTTCGCCTGGCGCTCCTTCGAGGCGTACCCGATCATCACCCAGGTCGCCGGGGCCACCCCCGTGCCCGTCCCGCTCACCGCGGGCGAGGAGCACGACCTGGACGCGATGCTCGCCGCGATCACCGAGCGGACCCGCCTGATCTTCGTCTGCAACCCCAACAACCCCACCGGTACCGTGATCCACCGGGCCGAGCTGGAGCGCTTCCTGGACGCAGTCCCGGGCGACGTCCTGGTCGTGGTCGACGAGGCGTACATCGAGTTCATCCGGGACGCGGAGGTGCCCAACGGCATCGACCTCTACCGCGACCGCCCGAACGTCTGCGTGCTGCGCACCTTCTCCAAGGCCTACGGCCTGGCCGGCCTGCGGGTCGGCTTCGCCGTCGCGCACGAGCCGGTGGCCACCGCGCTGCGCAAGACCGCCGTCCCGTTCGGCGTCTCCCAGCTGGCCCAGGACGCGGCCGTCGCCTCGCTCCGCGCCGAGGACGCCCTGCTGGTCCGGGTCGAGCACCTGGTCGGCGAGCGCGACCGGGTCACCGCCGCGCTGGCCGCCCAGGGCTGGCAGCTGGCCGTGACGCAGGCCAACTTCGTCTGGATCCGGCTCGGCGAGCGCACCCTCGACTTCGCCGCCGCCTGCGCCGCCGCCGGCATCGTGGTCCGCCCCTTCCCGGGCGAGGGCGTCCGCGTCACCATCGGCGAGCCCGAGGGCAACGACATCTTCCTGGCCACCGCCGAGGCCTTCCGCAAGTCGCTCTGACACCGCGCCGGGGCCGACGGCCCGTCACCTCGGGGCCCGGGGGCCCGTCGCCGGAACGCCGGCGGCGGGCCTCCGTCGTTCCGGGCACCATGAAGGGTTCTGGGCGGAGGCTGGGAGGCGGCTGGGAGCCCCGGCGGGTGCCGCCTGGAGAGGGGGAGGTGGGGGAGGCCGGGGGCTGGGGAACCCTTGGTGAATCTCCCAGTCAGTTCCCAGGTGGGCCACAGGGGTTGGAAAGCGCCGGGGGGCAGGGTGTGTGCCATGAAGGTGCTTCCTCGGCGGCGGGCCGCCGTCCTTGTGAACTCCGCGCTCGTGGTGGCCCTGGCGGCCGGAGGCGCTGTGGCGTACACGACCGTGGGCAGTGAGAGCGGGGTGGCGGCGAGCAAGCCGCAGACCCGTACGGCGACCGTCACCAAGGGGACGGTGTTGGCCACGGTGTCCGGATCGGGCACCCTGTCCTCGCCCAGCGACGCCGGGCAGGACTTCGTCACCGGCGGGAAGGTGACGGCCGTGAAGGTGGCGGTCGGGGACGTGGTGAAGAAGGGCGACGTGCTGGCCACGGTGGCCACCACCGATGCCCAGCAGCAGGTGGACGCGGCGCAGCGGGCGCTCACCACCGCCAACGCCAACCTGACCAAGGCGGAGGCCGGCCAGAAGGTCACCACCACCACGCCGGGCAAGACCGACGAGCGCGGCCAGCAGTCCCAGCCGACCACCACGACCACCGTCACGGTGGACGACGCCCAGGTGGCCCAGGCGGAGCAGCAGGTGCAGACGGCGCAGACCCAACTGACCAACGCCAAGGCCGCGTTGGCGGGCACCACGCTGACCGCCACGGCCGACGGCACGGTGGCCTCGGTGGCCGGCAAGGTCGGCGACACGGTGTCGGGGACCGGCGCGAGTACCGGCAGCGGCGCCAAGACCACGGGGACGAGCACGAGTTCGAGCACTGCCCCGAGCGGGTTCGTGGTGCTGACCAACCCGGCCGGGATGCGGGTGACGGCGAACTTCTCCGAGCTGGACTCGCTGAAGGTGCAGAAGGGCGCCACCGCCACGGTGTCGCTCAACGCGCAGTCCGACACCAAGCTCAACGCCAAGGTGCTGAGCGTGAGTTCGCTGCCGAACAGCAGCAGCGGAAGCGGCCAGGGCAGCAGCGCGGTGCAGTACGCCGCCGTGCTGGAGATCACCGGGGACACCGGCAAGCTGCGCACCGGCCTGAGCGCCACCATCTCGGTGGTCACCGGCGAGGCGCAGAACGCCCTCTCGGTGCCGACGGCGGCGCTCTCCGGCACCGGCTCCAGCCGGACCGCGACGGTGGTGAAGGAGGACGGCTCCACCGAGCGGGTCCAGGTCACCGTCGGCGTGGAGGGCGACTCCACCGTGCAGGTGACGGAGGGTCTGACCGAGGGCGAGAAGGTGCAGTTGGTGAGCACCACGGTGAGCGGTGGCAACGGATTCCCGAGCGGACAGTTCCCCGGTCTCGGTGGTGGCGGCCAGAGCGGCTTCGGCGGCGGTGGCGGCGGCGCCCGCAACAGCGGTACGGGCGGCGGGCGTTGATCGTGGCAGGCCGGAGCGTGACCCCCCGTCCGGTGATCCAGCTCCGGAACGTGGTGAAGCGGTACGGCAGCGGCGACGCCACGGTGTACGCGCTGCGCGGCCCGGACGGCCCCGACGGGCGGCCGCTCGGGGTCAGCCTGGACATCGCGGAGGGCGACTTCGTCGCGGTGATGGGCAGTTCGGGCTCCGGCAAGTCCACCCTGATGAACATCCTCGGCTGCCTGGACGTGCCGACCGCCGGCCGCTACCTGCTGGACGGCACCGACGTCGGCCACCTGGACGAGAGCCAGCTCTCGCTGGTGCGCAACCGCCGGATCGGCTTCGTCTTCCAGTCCTTCAACCTGGTGCCGCGCACCACCGCGCTGGCCCAGGTCGAGCTCCCGCTCGCCTATGCCGGGGTGCGCAAGGCCGAGCGCCGCCGCCGGGCGCTGGCCGCGCTGGAGCGGGTCGGCCTGGCCGAGCGGGCCGGGCACAAGCCCAACGAGCTCTCCGGCGGTCAGCAGCAACGCGTCGCGGTGGCACGGGCGTTGGTGACGGCCCCGGCCATGCTGCTGGCCGACGA
>NZ_JBVJLD010000057.1:0-58423 GCF_055584905.1 Kitasatospora sp. NPDC088742
GGTGGTGGGGCGGCGGGCTGGGGCGGGGGGGGGGGGCCCGGGGGGGGGGGGGGGGGGGGGGGGGGGGGGGGCCGCGCGGGGGGGGGGGGGGGGGGGGGCCGCCCCCCCCGGGGGGGGGGGCGCGGGGGGGGGGGGGCCCGCCCCGCGGGCCCGGCGGAGCCGAGGCAGCGTCAGAACGCCTCTTCGAGGAAGCCGGTGAGGCCGGCCCGCACCCGGGCGAGCAGCTCGTCCAGGTCCTGGTCGGTGTACACCAGCGCGGGCAGCAGCTGCACGCAGCCGGGCCCCGGGTGGACCAGGGCTCCGGCCTCCCTGATCCGGCCCACCACCTCCGGCACCCGCGACTGGTCCAGCGGCGTGCCGTCCGGCCCGGTCAGGTGGACGGCCCGCAGGCAGCCCGCTCCGGTGGTGGAGCCGACCAGCGGCACCTCCTCGACCAGGCGGGCCAGCTCCACGTCGAGCCGGGCCGAGACCTTCGCGCTGGACGCCACGGCGTCCAGCCTGAGCGTCTCCGCCACGGTGGCCGAGATGACGGCCCCGGCCACCGAGCTGCCGGCCTGGGTCTCGGCGTGGCCCAGCAGCGCCCCCCGGGCGTCGAAGACCTCCGCGACGGCCCGCGAGACGATCAGGGCCGAGGCCGCGATGGTGCCGTTGGTGAGCCCCTTCGCGGTGACCAGGACGTCCGGCTGCTCGGGCCAGCTCCGGCTGGCGAAGACCTCCCGGCCCAGCCGCCCGAAGCCCGTGGAGACCTCGTCGACCACGATCAGGAACCCGTGCTCGCGGCGCAGCCGCAGCAGGGCGGCGATGTACGCGTCGGTCAGCGGGAGCGCCCCGGTGCCGAGCACCGGCTCCACCACCACGGCGGCGATCCGCTGGCCCAACTGCTCCATCAGAAGCTCCAGTTCGGCCACGTCGTTGGGCTCGACGTGGCGCACCAGCCGGCGGTCGACGCCGTACATCCGCTGCCCGAGCTGAGCATCCGTCAGCGCGAAGGCGCCGAAGGTCAGGCCGTGGAAGCCGCCGTTGAGCCCGACCACGCCGCGGCGCTCGGCATGGCCGGTCAGCGACTGGTGGTGCCGGACCAGCTTCATCGCCATGTCGTTGGCGGCGCCGCCGGAGGTGGAGAACAGCACGCGTCCGTAGTGCTCGGCCCCGGCCAGCTCCACCAACTCCCGGGCCGCCTGGCGCGCGTGGACGTTCTCGTACCCCCAGGCGGTCAGGTAGGAGGCTTCGCGCAGCACCCGGGCCGCGGCCTCGGCGATCGCCTCGTTGCCGTAGCCCAGGTTGGTGTTCCACAACCCGCTGGTCCCGCACAGGCGTTCGCTGCCGTCGGCGAAGCGGATCCGCACGCCCCGCGCCGAGACCGCGCACAGGTCCTCCCGGCCCTGCCGGTCCGGCGGCAGCATCAGCGGCCAGAGCTCTTCGGTCGTACGGGTCATGCCGTGCCCTCCTTCACGCTTCACGAGACCTTCTCGTTCAGGTAGTCCGAGCGCTGGAAGTCGGCCCCGTCGGTGAAGGCCCGGGAGACGTCGACCGCCCACATGTAGGTGCCCCAGAGGTCGGCGCCGCGGAAGGCGGTCCGGTCGCACCCGGCCTCGCGCAGGTCCGCGTGCCGCAGGTCGGCCCGGCAGAGGCTGGCCTCGGTGAGGTCTGCCTTCTGCAGGCTGGCGCTGAACAGGTTCGCCCCGTCCAGCACCGCTCCGGTCAGGTCGGCCCCGGACAGGTCCGCCTTCTCCAGGTCGGCCCGGGAGAGGTCGGCGTCGGCCAGGTCCGCGCCGGCCAGGCCGGCCCCGCGCAGGCCGGCCCCGGAGAGGTCGGCGCCGCGCAGGTCGACCCCCGATCCGTGGGCCCGCAGCAGGGCCCACCCGTCCACGATCAGCAGGTCGGCCGGCCCGAACTCCCGTGCGCCGGGCCGGATCAGCAGCAGGGTCCGCAGGCCCGCACCGTCCGCCCGCAGCTCCACGGCCGTCCGGTGCAGCCGCCCGGCGGCGACCGCGGCCGCGGCCAGGGCCGGGGCTCCGGCCGCGCCCAGCTCGGCCGCGTCCACCGCTGCCAGACGGTAGTCCCCGGCCGGGCCCGGCACGCCGCACGCCTCGGCGGCGACCTCCAGCAGGGTCCGCCGGCCCGCGCCCTCCACCGCGCTCACCGGTCCGCGCCGACGAGGCCCGGACGGACGAGGGGGTGGACCGCCCTCCCCGGGTCAGGACGCTCGTTGAAGAAGAAGATGTGGGTCAGCCGCGCGTTCTGCGGGCCGTCGCCGCAGCCGCCCAGCGGGGCGTGGTAGAACTCGCTGCCGCGGAACAGGACCAGCCGGTTGAACACCGGGCCGACCCTGGTGGTCTCCTCCCACTTCGACAGGTCCGCCTTGTCGGGGCGGACCACCGCGTCGTCGAACTCGGACGCGTCGGCGAAGCCCAGCGCCCGGGCCTGACGGTCCGTCGGCGGGGTGTCGAAGCCGGTCGCCCGGTGCCGGTAGAAGGCGGTGCCGGTCTCCATCGGCGCGTCCGGGGTGAGGTACACCATCCCGGCCCAGTCGGCGGCGACGTCCGCGTGCACCTTCGGCGTCCGGCCGGACTCGGCGGTGATGAACCGGAATCCGCCCCAGGTGAAGCGGGCGGTGTCCACGTAGAGGCCGGAGCCGATCAGCTCGCTGAACCGCAGTTCCAGGCTCTTGGTGTTGAGCCGCAGCCGGCTCGCGTAGCCCGGGTAGTCGGTCGGCCCGATGTCGGCGTACCGGGAGGTGAGGGCCCGTTCCCGGACCGCCTCCGGCCGGGAGTAGAAGTCGTCGACGATGATGATCTTGCTGTTCACAGCTGCCCCTCCGATCCGTTGCCGGGACTGTCGAACCGGTGCACCAGGGCGAGCCCGCCGTGCGCCGGATCGCTGCCGGAACCGTACGTCGCGCGGTGCGGGAGGACCGCTCCCTCGAACAGCACGAGCCGGTTGTGCCTCATCGGTACGTACATCGTCTCCTCCCAGTCCGGCTCCCGACCGGGCTCCGCCGGTCGCTGCCGGAGGAAGGAGATGCCTCCCTCGCAGTCCTCGGGACGGGTGAGCCAGACCACGGCGAGCCACCGCGAGGCGCTGGTGCGCGGCGCGGAGTGACGGCCCGTCACCTCCCCCGCCCACTCGAAGCGGCTCGTCACCCGCGGCCGGCCCTCGGCCGGCCAGGCCAGCAGCCCCGCGAGCAGCCCGGCCGTCTCCGGATCCGCGGGCACCTCCTCGGTCCGCGCGTCATGCCCCTCCCGGCCGTCGCCGGCCAGCCAGTGGCCCGCCGCCAGGGCACGCTCCCGGACCGCCGCCGGATCCCGGAGGAAACCGTCCACGACCTCGATCGACTTGCGCATCACACCGCTCCTCCTGACCGGGGCCCGTGCGCCCCCTCCTTGTAACTGACCGCCAGCCCGTTCTCCGTGCCGACGAAGGCCGAGAACAGGCGCGGGCTCCCGGACACCGCGCGGTTGTACGTGTGGACGGCCCGCCGCTCCCGTTCCCCGGCCTCCGCCTCGCCGTCCACCGGGCCGTCGGCGGCCTCCCGGCTGAAGTCGCCCTGGAGGAACACGTCGTCGGCGATCAGCAGACCGCCCGGTTCGAGGGCGGGGAAGGCGAGCTTGAGGTACCGGGGGTACGACTTCTTGTCCGCGTCGACGAAGACCAGGCCCACGCTCTCCGGGGCCAGCCCGGCCAGGTGGTCGGCCGCGTCCCCCACCACCACGTCCACCCGGTCGGCGACCCCGGCCGCCGCGAGGTTGCGCCGGGCCAGGTCGGCCGTCCGGGGGTCCGACTCCAGTGTGGTCAGCCGGCCGCCGGGGGGCAGTCCGCGCGCGATGTGGATGGCCGAGTACCCGAAGTAGGTGCCGATCTCCACCGCTCGGTGCGGCCGCTGAACGAGCGTCAGCAGCTGCAGCACGCGCGCCGCGTTGTCGTCGACCTGCATCGGGACCAGCCCGTGGCCCAGCAGCGACCCCCGGAGCACCTCGTCCAGCACGGGTTCGCGCGGCCCGCGCAGGCCGCGCAGGTAGCCGCTCGGGATCGTGGTCATCCGCGCTCCCCGTCCGTCGCCCCGTCCGGCCGCCGGTAGAAGCCGAACACCGCGTCCAGGCCCGGCTCGACGCTGGGCGCGTCGTGGTCGAAGCAGGCGGAGAAGTCCGGCGCCCCGGCCGGACTCCCACCGTCCCCGTCCTCCAGGAACGGCGCGAACCGCTCCGCGCTCTCCGCCGCGCCCCAGAGGTAGCTGAAGTAGGCGCCCGGGTTGGCCTGGAGCATCGGCCAGGTGAAGTAGCCCGGGAAGTCGCCGGGAGCGCAGAACCGCGCGACGCCGAAGCGCTCGTCCAGGTCGGCGAAGGCCTCCGCGAGGCCGGTCCCCGGGCGGCGGTGGACGCCGAGGTCGAGGGCGGCCGTCACCGAGCGGTCCACGTGGGTCCGCCGGTACTCCAGCCGCTTGACCTGCCGGCTCACCGCCAGCCCGGCACGCTCCTGCTCGGTCAGCGAGAGCGAGCGGTCGAAGTCGGGGTGGTAGACCCACTTCTCGAACCACATGCTCAGGTTCTCCAGCCGCTCCAGCGGCAGGTACTCCAGACCCGACTGGTTGGGCAGCCGCTTGCGGATGAGCAGGTGGTTCACCGCGTGGCCGAACTCGTGGAACAGGCTGTGCGCGTTCTGGAAGTTGATCCGCCGTCCGCCGTCCGGGGCCCGCTGGAAGCGGCAGGACACGTAGGCGACCGGCAGCTGCACCACGCCCGGCCAGTCCGTGCGGTTGCGCACCCCCAGGGTCTGGTTGGCGCTCTTGGGCCGCTCGGCGCTGTCCCACAGGTCGAAGTTGATCCGGCCGACCTCCCGGCCGCCGGAGCTCACCTCCACCGTGGTGACGTGCGGCCTGGCGTCACCGACCCGGCGCACCTCCAGCCCGAACACCCGCCGGGCGACCTGGAAGGCGAAGTCGAGGCACTCGTCCAGCGGGACCAGCGAGGTCCGCCGCCCCGCCACCAACTCCCGTACGTGGCGGCCGAAGTGGTCGGTCGGACGCGCGAGCGGCCCGAGGGCGCCGCGGATCTCCTGCTCCAGCCGGTCGTGGTCCTCCAGCGCGCGCAGGAGATAGCCCTCCAGGAAGGCCTCGGCCGTCTCCTCGGTGACGCCGCAGAGCCGGAAGGTCCGGGCCGCCGCGCTGCGGTGGCCCAGGGCGGCGGCGGCGCGTCCGCGCAGCGCCACCATCTCGTCGACCGTGCCGAGCAGTTCGGGCAGCCGGCGGTCCCGGAGCACCGTCCACGCCCTGGTCAGCTTCTCCCTGGTCGTGGCGCTCGCGGTCCCGCTCACCAGCGTGTAGAACGCGGCCGCCGGCCGGACCGCGCCCGCCACGCCCAGCCGATCCAGCAACTGCCGCTGCTCGTACTGGACTTCGGCCAGCAGCACCCTCGCGGCCGTCTGGAGCTCGTCGGCCGCCGGGTCCGGCCGTCCGGAGCCGTCCTCGGCCCACTTGGCCTCCAGGTACCGGACGTAGGCCTGCCGGGACGCCTCGGCGTCGGGGTGCGCACAGCTCAACTCCCGGAGCCTGCCCAGCAGCCGGGCGTCCAGCGCGGGGTCCGCCTGGAATGCCTCCCGCCAGGGCAGCAGGGCCCGGTGGTCGACGTGCACCTCGTTGGAGTCGAGGTAGAGGAAGACGTAGGAGACGTTGTCGAGGACGGCCGCGACCTCCACGAAACCGGCCTCGGTCAGGGCCGGTGCGTCCAGGAGCTCGTTCAGCCGGCTCATCATCAGGGCGAGCGAGGCCTCGGTCTCCACCAGGCTCTCGTGCTGCGGTGCGGTGACCGCTTCCACGGCCATACGGGTACCTCCCGGTCGGTTCGGATCGGTCGCGGCCGGGCTCACACCAGGGATCCGGAGGAGCCGCCGTCGAGCCGGCAGAGCATGCCGTTCGCGGCCGGGCCGAGCCCGGCGATGTACTGCAGGCTCTGGAAACAGGACTCCAGGTCGATCAGCGAGTCGACGACGAAGCTCGGGTTCGACCTGCGCAGGTAGGCTCTGGTGATCTCCGCCTCGGTGACGCCGCGCCGCTCGGCGACGGCCCGCAGCTCGGCGAGCTTGCGCTCGTCCGCCAGCGGCCCGAGCAGCAGTGTCGCCACGCTCGCGGAGCGTCCCCGGCAGGAGGCGGCCAGCGTGGTGGTGAGCACCCGCAGGGCCGCCTTGCCGGCCGCGTAGACGCCGGAGTGCTCGTTGGCGTGGTAGACCGAGTCGGAGTTGACGACCACGCAGGTGCAGCGGTCCGCCGGGTCGAGCGACCGCAGGTGCTCCGCCAACAGGCGGTACGGCGCCAGGGCGTTGACCCGGAAGAGCCGCTCCAGCTCCGCCAACTCCGGTGGGTCGTCCGACCGTTCGCCGTAGGTCACGGCGTTCATCACGATCAGCTCCGGTGCGAGCAGGGCGAGTTCGCCCGCCAGCCGGGCCACCGAGGCCGGATCGGCGAGGTCCGTCCGCAGGTATCCGAAGCCACGTCCCCGGGCCTCCTCCTCGAACGGCCGGCGGCCGGCGCCGGTGACCTCCCACCCCTCCTCGGCGAGCCGGGTCGCCAGGTGCAGGCCGAGGCCCTGGCCGGCGCCGATCACCATCGCGCGTCTCATCCGCCCACCTCGCTCCCGGCCTCTACCGCTGCCCCCGCCAAGCGGTCGTACAGGTCGAACAGCGCGCCCACGTCCGCCGGAGCGCTCGGCAGGCCCGGGTCGAAGCAGGGCGCGAGCGCGGCCGTGCACGCGGCCGGGCCGATCCCGTCCAACGGCCGGTCGTACAGCGGCCGGAACAGCTCCGCGCCGACCACCGCGCCCCGCGCGTAGGCCAGCCCGGCGGCGCCGGGCCGGGCCCGGAACAGCGGCCAGGTGAAGTGGCCGACCACCGCGTCGAAGTCGCAGGCCGACGCCAGGCCGAAGCGCTCGTCCAGCTCCCGGTAGGACTCGCGCAGACCACCGGCGCGCCGGGTGTGCACGTCGAAGTCGACGGCGGCGACCACGGCGCGCTCGGCTACCGACCCCAGGAACTCGAGCGCCTTCAGCCGCCCGCAGAGCGCCAGGAGCTCCCGCTCCCGGGCCGGGAGACCGGTCCTGGCCGCGAACCCGGGGTGGTGAACCCACTTCTCGTACCAGCAGCTCAGGTCCTCCAGCCGCTCCAACGGGAGCTGGTCCAGGCCCGACCGGCTGGGCCGCGGCGGCCGGGCCAGTACATGCGTCAGGGCGTGGCCGAACTCGTGGAAGACGCTGTGCACGGCCTCGAAGGTGGCCAGGCGCTCGCCGTCCGGCCCGGACTGGACGCGGCACAGGACCCGGCCGGTCGGCACGATCCGCCCGCCCGCCCGGGGCTGCCCGCCCGCCGGTCCGCCCGGCCGCGCCGAGGCGGAGCCGGTCTCCAGCAGGTCGAACACGACCTCGCCGCACGCGCCGTCCGGGCCGCCGACCGCCATGGTGACGCCGGGCCGGCCCGCCCGCCCACCGGTGGACGGGGTCGGCGTCAGGGTCACGCCGAGGACCCGCCCGGTCACCTCCCGCAGGTAGTCCAGGCAGGCGTCGAGCGGCAGCAGCGGCAGACCCTCCGGCGGCACCTGGGCGCGCAGGTGGTGGCCGAAGTGGTCCATCGGACGGTCCGTCACCCCGAGCGACCACGCCACCTCCTCGGCCAGTCCGGCGTGCTGACGCAGCGCCGATTCCAGGAAGGAGTCGAGCAGCTCACCGGCCTGCCGCTCGGAGATCCGGCAGTGCCGCATCGTCCGCGCGGTGACACCGGCGAAGCCCGCCGCCTCCGCCGCGCGGCGACGCCGGTCGATCACCCGGTCGACCGCCAGGGCCAGCCCGTCGGTGTGCCGGTCGCGCTCGCGGTTCCAGGCCCGGTGGAGCTTGCCCCGGGTGACGGTGCTCCCCGAGGTGTTCAGCAGCCGGTGGAAGGCCGGAGCGGGATCGGCCGCGCCGACCTCGACGCCGAGCCGCCTCAGCAGGCCGGCCCTGGTCCGCCGGACCTCCGAGGCGGTCCGGCGGGCCGCCTCCACCAGCGGCCGCTCCCCCGGATCCCCGCGGCGGGTGCCCGCCACGGACTCCGCCAGCCAGTCGGCCCAGCGCCGGAACTCCCGTACGGCGTCCGGGTCGGAGGCCGTCGGCGGCTCCAGCGCCCCCAGCACCCCGGCCGCGGTCTCCGGGTCGTCCAGGAGCTCCGCGAGCCGGTCGAGCAGGGGCGCGCAGTCGTAGTGCCGCTGGTTGCCCTCCAGATGGGCGAGCAGGAAGGCGGCGTTGGCGTACCCGGCGGTCACCTCGGCGTACCGGCCGGCCGGGTCGTCGGAGGGGCCGGCCAGCTCGCGCAACCGGGCGCGCAGGGAGGCGAGTTGCTCCTCGACGGCGGTCAGGGCAGCCGGGACGGCGGTCTCGGTGGTGGTCACGGGGCGCTGCCCCCTCTCCTGGTCGGCGGGAATCGGAAGTGGTACACCGTCCCGGAGTACGAACCGCAGTACATGCTCCCGTCGGGCCCCGCCACCGGAGTGGTGTCCAGGCCCGGGTCGTGCTCCGCCAGGCCCAGCAACTGGCTGGACTCCCAACGGAAGCGGCCGTCCTCGCGGCCGATGGCCAGCACGTTGCCGCGCACCGAGGTCGAGACGAAGGAACCGTCCGGCAGCACGCTGAACGAGGTGTGGTCCCGGGGCGCGCTCGCGGCGGCGGACCAGAGGATCCGCCGGTCCGCCACGTCGACGCCGAACGCGGTTCCGGTCTGCGTGCCCACCGCCAGGACGCCTCCCGAGACCGCCGGGCTCGCGGTGACCTTGCCGTCCAGCCGGACCTCCCCGCGCTGCTCGCCCGAGCGGCTGTCGAGGAAGAGGCACCGACCGTCCACCGGGCAGAGCGCCACCTCGCCGGTGGCGTGCAGGGCGACCGGCGAGGAGCGGACGGCGTGACCGACCGGGGTCCGCCACAGCTCGCCGCCGTCCGGGCCCAGGCAGAGCACCTCCTCCGCACAGGCCACCACCACGGTCCCCTCCCCGGTGGCCACCGGGGAGGCGTACGGGTCGCGGTGGGCGGCGCTCCCGCCGAGGGCGGCGTGCCACGGCCGGGGCAGCTCGCGGTCGAAGACCACCCGCCCGGAGCCGAGGTCCAGGCCGGTGCAGCGGCTGCCGAAGGCGGCCAGCACCACGAGGCCGGCCCCGGGCAGAAGGGTCGGAGTGGCGTACAGCGGTGCACCGGTGACGGCCGACCAGACCGTGCGGCCCCGCAGGTCGAAGCAGACGACCCGGCCGTCGGTGGTGGCCACCAGCACGGTCCCGCGCTCCTGGTCGACGACCGGCGAGGCGTAGACCGGGCCACCGGTCCGCCGCTCCCAGTAGACCTTGCCGAGGTCGCGGGAGAGGAAGCGGACGCGTCCGTCGTAGCCGGCCACCACCGCCCCGGCCCCGGTCACCGCGACCGGTGTGCCGCATACCGGGACGGGCCGCACCGTGCCGTCCGGCGCCCGGTGGGTGAGCCGGCGGTGGCCGCAGACGGCGGGCTCGCGGCCCCAGTCGGACCCGCCCTCCGCCGGGGTGAGCACCAGGACGGACTTCAGCGGGTCATGACGGAACGTCGGCGCGCGCAGCACGAGCGGTCCCGCCTTCCGTGCCGTCGGCGGACGCGGGGCCCTCGCCCGGCTCGGGGCCGTCGGCGAGTTCGAGCCCGCGCCGGAGCGCGGCGCGCGCCGGGTGGGCCAGCCGTTCGGCCAGCTCCAGCGCGCCGGTCAGCACCGTCCGACTGCCCGGCAGCCATCCGGCGAGGGTCAGGTGGTGCTCCAACGCCCTTTCGTCCTCGCCGAGTTCGGCCCGGGTCCGGGCCGCCCGCAGCAGGTGGACGGCGACGTACGGCGGGCCCGCCGCCGCGGCCCGCTCGTAGAGCTCGGCGGCCCGCCGCAACTCGCCGAAGTGCCGGTGGGCGTCCGCGAGTTCGCCGTAGCTGGGCGACCAGGCCGGGTCGAGGGCGATCAGTGCCGCTCCCGCCGCCTCGGCCGCCTCCCGGTCGCGGGTGACGTACATGTGCTCCTTGAGGGAGGACTCGTGGTACGTCTTGACGGTGTTCAGCTCGAAGGCTCCGGGCCGCTCGCCGACCGTCTTCTCGGCCGCCTCGCGGGCGAGTTCCATGGAGGCGCGGGTGCCCGCCCGGTCGGCCCGGGCCGCGGGCAGCATCGCGATGCCCCGGTACCAGGAGGAGACCGTCCCGAGGTCGAGCCGCTCCGGTGCCGCGACCATCGCACCGCCGGTCCGCACGGCCCAGTCGAAGGTCTCCTTCGACACCTCGCGCCGCTTGAGGTACCAGACCACCGCCTGCGTGCAGGCGTCGAGCACCCGACCGTCCGGCACCCGGCCGGTGGCCGCGGCCGCCCGCATCCGGTCGAACGCGCCGGCCGAGCGGGCGCCGTCGTCCGTGCGGTTGGAGACCAGGAAGTCCAGCCAGGCGATCTCGAAGCGCTCCCGGTCGTCGGCCGCCCCGGCGGCCGCCCGCCGGAGCACCCGCTCGGCGGCGGACAGCCGGGAGACGCTGATCAGCGCCGAGGCCAGGTTCACCGCCTCGGTCACCGAGAGGTCCGCGACCGCGTCCGCCATCGCGGCCAGCCGGGTCATGGCCGCGGTGGGCCGGTGTTCCAGCTCCGCCAGCGCCTCCGGGCCGACGCCCTCGAAGAAGGCGACCTCCCGCAGCACCGCCGGCTCGAAGAGCTGGGTGAAGAGGTATCCGAAGCGCGACCAGTCCGCCTCCCGGTAGGAGTCGACACAGGCCCGGGAGAAGATGTCCGCGTCCCGTCCGGTGTCGAACTCCAGGCCCACCAGGGTCTGTTGGAAAGCGTTGCGCTGCACGGTGAGTTGCTCAGGCACGGCGGTCCCCCTGTCCGCTCCGATCCGGTCCGTGGCGGGTCGGGCGGGGGCAGGCCGGCCGAGCGCCTGCCCCCGCCCACAGGTCACGCGAGGTCGAGGATCGCGTCGAGCTCGGCGTCCACGTCCTGAACCGGCGTCAGGAACTCGGTGACGTCACCCTCGGCGGCCTCGGCCTCGAAGAAGACCTCGGCACTCACGAACGGGAAGAAGGCCGGCTTCTTCTCCAGCATGCTGTCCATTTCGTACTCCTCTGCGATGTCGTGCTGACTGGGACTGCCGGAGGACGGCACGGAACGGGTCGCGAACCTCCGCAGGAGGCCGGGATCCCACCCGGCACCGCGCTGAACCCTCCGACGCATGAAACGACCGCACCCATTCCGGAGATCGGAAGCGATCCGGTGGCCCGCACTGCTGACTCGCCTCCCCCATTCGATCGGGGGGGCTGTTATTGCCGTGGCCACTGGTGCTGGGTGGGGCGGTGTGACTGAAGCATCGCACAGACGTCCGGAGTTGGACCACAGCGAAAATCGGGTGACGCGCTTTCAGGCCATGATGATCAGCCATGTCCGGGAATTGCCGCGCACATTGAGTGAGGGATTCCGCAACCGGCCGCCACAGCAGCCCCATTGGGCCCACGAACGGCGCCGCGACCCACTGACCTCGGCGTTCCCGCTCTCCGGCCACCGCCCCACAGTACGATGTCACATGTGACGCGCCTTCGACCCGGCCCGGTGGGGCCTCACGGTCGGTCACCGCGAGGGTGGTGAATCCACCCGGAACGGACCCTCGGCCCGATGGCCGAACAGCGCGCTCACTGGGGGGCGGTCACCGGCCGGCCAGCACAATGGACCACGCCGCGCCGTCGAGCCCCGGGCTCTGACCGGCCGTCATGTTAGGCTCGCCACGCGCGAGTTGATCTCGGGCGGGCAGCAGTACTTCGAACGCGGAGGGGCCGGACATGCGGCAGTGCCACGGAGACACCAGGTCGTCCGCAACTCCCCCCGCCCCTGAGGACTGCTGTGCCCGACTCCACCCTGAACCTCGGCATTCTCGCGCACATCGATGCCGGTAAGACCAGCCTGACCGAGCGCCTGCTCTTCGACCACGGAGTCATCTCCGAGTTGGGGAGCGTCGACTCCGGAAGCACCCAGACCGACTCCAACGAGCTCGAACGCGAGCGCGGCATCACCATCCGCTCGGCCGTGGCCTCGTTCACCTCGGGCGACCTGCAGATCAACCTGGTCGACACCCCCGGCCACCCGGACTTCATCGCCGAGGTCGAGCGGGCGCTGTCGGTCCTCGACGGTGCGGTCCTCGTCGTCTCCGCGGTCGAAGGGGTCCAGGCGCAGACCCGGGTCCTGATGAGGTCACTGCGCCGGCTCGGCCTACCCACCCTGGTCTTCGTGAACAAGATCGACCGTCGCGGCGCGCGGGAGGAGAGCCTGCTCGCGGAGATCCGGGCCAAGCTGGCCCCGTCGATCCTGGCCCTGAGCACCGTGTCCGGCATCGGCACGGCCGAGGCCCGCAGCCTCCCCCGGTCGATGGACCGGGACGCGATGCGCACCGAGGCCGCCGAGGCCCTGGCCGAACGCGACGACGAGCTGCTGGCCCGGCTGGTCGACGGCTCCCGGCCCTCGGCCCGGGAGCTGGAGACGGTGCTCGCCGCCCAGGTCTCGGCCGGCCTGGTCCACCCCGTCTACTTCGGCTCGGCCGTCACCGGCGAGGGCATCGCCGCGCTGACCGACGGGGTGCGCCGGCTGATCGGACCGGCCCGCCGCACCGGGGCGGCCGGGGTGGCCGGGACGGACGGGACGGACGGGGTGGTTGGAGCGGCCGGGGCCGAGCCCAGCGGGACGGTGTTCGCGGTCGAGCGCGTCGGGGCCGGCGAGAAGGTGGCCTACCTCCGGCTGTTCTCCGGCGAGGTGCGCGAGCGTCAGCGCCTCACCCTCTGGCGCCACGAACCGGACGGCACGGTACGGCAGTTCACCCATCGGGTGACCGGCCTCGAAGTGGTCGGGAGCGCGCCCGGGACCGCGAACGCGGCAGGGGCCGGGGCCGGGGCGAGGAACGGGCACCGGCTCGGCGGCGGCAGCATCGGCAAGGTGCGGGGCCTGCCGCAGGTCCGGGTCGGGGACCGGCTGGGTGACCCGGCCGGGCACGCCGGACAGCTGCACTTCTCCCCGCCCAGCCTGGAGACCGTCGTCCGCGCCACCGCGACCGGGCAGGACGCCCGGGTGCACGCCGCCCTGATGAGCATCGCCGACGAGGACCCGCTGATCCAGGCCCGCACCGCCGCCGACGGGGGCACGTCGGTGCTGCTCTACGGCGCGGTCCAGCAGGAGGTGATCGCGGCCCGCCTGCAGCGCGACTTCGGCGTCGAGGTCGAGTTCGAACCCATCCGCCCGGTGTACTTCGAACGGCCCCGCTCCCGGGGCGAGGCGGTGACGGAGTTCGAACGCCGGGGCCCCAACGAGTTCTGGGCCACCGTCGGGCTGCGGGTCGAACCACGGCCGGTCGCCAGCGGCGTGGAGTTCCGCCGCGAGGTCGAGTGGGGCGCCCTGCCGCGGGCCTTCCACCGGGCCATCGAGGAGGCCGCCCTGCAGTCGCTCCGGCAGGGCCTCCAGGGGTGGGAGGTGACGGACTGTGCCGTGACGGTGACCCACATCGGCTACGACGCGCCGATCACCGTGGCCGCCGACTTCCGGCACCTCACCCCGCTGGTCATGATGCGGGCGCTGCGGGCCGCGCAGACCCAGGTCTTCGAACCCTGCCACTCGCTGGAGGTGGAGATCCCGCCCGACGCCCTCAACGGCGTGGTCGGCTGCCTGATCTCGCTCGGCGCGGACATCACCCGCTCCGAGGAGTCCGGGGCCGCGTGGCTGGTCACCGCCGAGCTCCCCGCGCGGCGCGCCCAGGAGTTCGCCCGCGCGCTGCCGGGGCTCTCCGCCGGCGAGGGCGTGGCCTGGTCCCAGCAGGGCAGCGACCGCGCCGTCCGCGGCGAGGTACCGACCCGCGAGCGCCGCGACGGGAACCCGCTCAACCCCGAGGAGTACCTGCGCTACCTCGCCGACCGCAGCCTCAACCGGACCGCGGACAGCCGCAGCTGACGGCCCGGTGGCCCGGTGGCCGCACCGTCCGGCGGCCGGCGGCGTGGTGCAGCCGCCGGCCGCCTCCGCGGCTACACCTCGCCGGCGACCAGGACCGCCAGCCGGTCGGCGCTGGAGGCGGCCAGGACGTCGTGCGCGGTGAGCCGGACCCCGAAGCGGTCGGAGAGCCGCACCGCCAGCTCCATCGCGCTCAGGGAGTCTCCGCCGAGGCCGATGAAGTCCGCCTCGCCGTCCAGCGCGGCGACGTCGAGCACCTCCCGCATCTCCGCCTCGACCGCCTCGACCGCCTCCCGGTCGGGCGACGGGGCCCGCTCCGCCCCGGCCGAGGGCCCGGTGGCCCCGGCCTTGGCGTTCGGTGTCATCGCCAACTCCGCCACCAGGTCGATGCGTTCGGGCACCGCCGGGAGGTCGAGGCGGCCGAGGAGCGCCGCGCGCAGGCCCTGGGCCGTCACCGCCGGATCCCGGGTCGCCACCACCGCGCGCAGCGCCGTCGGCCGGTCCGCGACACCGGTCGGCTCGGCCCGGACGACGGCGTCGTCCACTCCGGGCAGGGCCCGGAGGTGCGCCTCGACCGCGGCGGGCTCCACCCGGAGACCGGCGATCTTCACCTGCCGGTCGGCCCGGCCGAGGACCACGACCGAGCCGTCCGCGAGCACCCTGCCCCGGTCCCCCGTGCGGAACGACCGTACGCCCCGAGCCCCTTCGACGCCCTCGGTGGTCCCGAACGCCGACCCGTCGACACCCGGCCCCGGCAGGTAGCCCTCCGCCACCTGCGCCCCGACCACGGTGATCTCACCGACCCCGCCCGGGCCCACCGCCCGCGTCCCGTCCGTCACCAGGACGGCGGTGCCGGGGACGCCCCGGCCGATCGGCAGGGGCGTGGTGGGGTCGCCGCCGGCGTCGAACTCCGTGACGTCCTGCTGGGAGACGGTCTGCGGCGTCTCGGTGGCGCCGTACGTGTTGTGGATCCTCGCCGCCGGGGCAAGCTCGCGCAGGATCCGCAGGTCCGCGGCGGTGGCCGGCTCGCCGCCGAGGAAGATCCGGGCCACGGCGGGCAGCCCGACCGCCGGGCTCCGTCCGAGACGGCGCGCCGTCGTCGGGGTGAGGAACACGGTCGTGCAGCCCGTGTCGGCGAGCCAGGAGAGCAGCCCTGCGGGGTTCGCCCACACCCGGGGCCGCGGCACGTCCAGCCGGCCGCCGACGGACAGCGGTGTGAGGATCTCGCGCAGCAGCGGATCGTGCCCCAGTCCTCCCAGCAGCGCGAACCGGTCCTCCGGACCGTAGCCGAACTCGGCGATGCTCCAGTCCAGTTGGCGCAACACCGGAGCGTGGGCACCGAGCACCCCGCGCGGGGCGCCGGTCGTGCCCGAGGTGAAGGCGACATAGGCGAGCGGAGCCGCCCCGCCCGCTCCGGGCCGGGCCGCGCCGGTGGCAGCGGCGGTGGCAGCGGCGGCGGCGCCCGGTGAGACCACGTCCGGCCGGGCGCCGCGCAGGGTCTCCCCGTCCGCCCCGAGCCGCAGGACCGGCACCCCGGGGGCCGGCGCCTCGGCGTCCGCCGCCTCCCCGCAGACCACCAGCGCCGTCGGCCCGCTCGCGGTCAGCACGGCGGACCGCTGCGCCGCCGAGGCGTCCTGGCCGACCACCACGAAGGCGGCCTCCGCGTGCAGCACGGCCAGCAGGGCGAGGACCAGTGGACCGCAG
The DNA here is from genome assembly GCF_055584905.1 of Kitasatospora sp. NPDC088742. Lineage (NCBI taxonomy): Bacteria > Bacillati > Actinomycetota > Actinomycetes > Kitasatosporales > Streptomycetaceae > Kitasatospora > Kitasatospora sp. NPDC088742. The sequence continues at coordinate 15,661 of NZ_JBVJLD010000057.1, forward strand.
CGGTCGGCCAGGACCACCACCCGGTCACCCGGCGCCACCCCGGCCGCCGTCAGTTCGGCGGCCAGTTCCACGACCCGGTCGCGCAGTTGCGCATACGTCCAGCCGCGGTGCTGATCGGCCACCGCGATCCGGTCGGGGAAATTCCGCGCCGACCGGTGGAAATGCCGGTCCATTCCCCTCACGAGCGGACTCGCCGACGATTCATCAGATTCCCCCTGCACCACTTTCGTACATTCCCGCACCAGCATGATCCGACGGCCCGTCAGAATCAAGCACGAAATCCCGCGTTCGCGCCGATCCGGGGACCGGCGCCATCGGCCTCCCGCTCCGGCGGCTGAGCCCGACCTCGGGAGGGCAGGGCCGCCTGCCCGTTCGGGCAGTGTCGGAGGGCGGTCCGCGACCGTCGGCGGTACGGCGTTGACAGCCGAGTTGGTCTAGTCCATTTTGGTGGGACAAGGTCACCTCGCGTACCTCAGCGCGGCTTTGATCAGACGGAGAGTCCCGCAGCATGCAACGAGTCTGCCTCGCCCTGCCCACCATGCGCCCCTGCCCCGAGACCATCGTGGACCTCGCCGAGGAGGCCGCCTACGCCGTCGCGACCTTCGGGGTCGAGGTGCACCTCCTGGTCCTCGACACCACCGCCGCCGAGGCGTTCGCGCAGAACGCCGAGGCCGTGGCCTCGTTGGCCACCGCCCCCGGGGTGTTCGTCCACCACCTGAGCGAGCGTCAGCAGCGGGACTGGCTGCGCGGGGTGGCCGAGCGTTCGGGCTCCGCCGCCGACCCGGAGCTGCTGCTGGAGCTGATGCTGCCGCCGGCCGTCGCGTACGGCTCCTGCGTCAACCGGCTGTTCCTGGGCGCGGCCGCGCTGGGCTGCACCTCGGTGCACCTGCGCAACGACGACTTCGAGTACCAGAGCGCCGACGGGCAGAAGCTCTACCCGATCCACCACGAGCTGCTCTCGGTCGGCAAGCCGGCCGGCGAGGCGGTCGCCGGAGTGACCGTCTCCGAGCTGGACCCGGCCGACGCGGCGATGCCCGTGATGGTGGTCAGCGGCTCGTTCATCGGCGAACTCAACGTGGACATCGGCGAGATCCGCGAACTCGACCCGCAGGTCTACCACGACCTGGTGCGCCTGTGGACCCCGCCGGTCTGGCCGGACGAGGACCGGGACGCGATGGTCGACCTCTCCTTCAAGGGCGTCGGCGCCGAGCCGTTCGACACCGACCGCTCGGTGCTCGGCGTGCCCGACATCTGGAACGTCTACATGTGCAACGTCGCCCTGGACCACCGGGCGTACGAGGTGCTGCCGCTGCTGCCCTCGGTCGACACCCTCGGCTGCGACTACGCGCTGCTGCACGCCCTGGTCCACTCCGGCACGCCCGGCGTCGTCCACAACCGGCACATCGTCAACTACTACACGCCCGAGCGCCGAATCGGCGCCGGTTTCGTCAACTACCAGCTGCGCTTCGTGAAGCTGCTGCTCTCGATGCTGTACCTGTACCCGGTCTACGGCGGGATGATCGACCTCGGGCGCGGGCTGCTGAACGAGCGCGACGAGCTGAAGGTCGAGCCGATCCTGGAGCTGGTGCGCGGTACCTTCGACTGGGACCGGGCCGGGAACGAGCACTGCCTGGACGTCGCGGAGAGCTCCTACCGCAAGCTGGGCGGCCAGTACGCCGAGCTCGCGGACGTGGTGGCCGAGCGGCGGCAGCAGCTGCTGGACGAGGCCCAGGAGGACGCGGAGCGCTGGGCGGTGCTGATCGAGTCCTGGGCCGCGATGGTGGCGGCCACCCGGGACAAGGGCTTCGACGCGGTCGGGGCCACGGCGTGAGCGCGGAGTACCTGATCCGCCAACTCGCCGACGGGGACTGGGACGCCGTGGTCGCGCTGGAGCACGACGCCTACGCGGCCGACGGCCTCTCGGAGGGCCGGGAGGCGCTGCAGTCGCGCGCCCTGGCCTCGCCGGGGACCTGCTTCGTGCTGGAGCAGCACGGCGAGGTCCGCGGCTACCTGCTGAGCCTGCCGTACCCGCCGCTGCGCTGCCCGGACCTGGCCCGGGCGGAGTCCACCGTCTTCGAGTCGGCCAACGTCCACGTGCACGACATGGTGATCGCCGAGGACCTGCGCGGCCGGGACGTCGCGGAGGCTTTCATGCGCTACTTCCAGGCGCGGGCTGCGGAGTTGGGCTTCGAGGAGATCTCGATGGTGGCGGTGCGCGGCACCGACATCCTGCTGCGGCTGATGGGCTACCGCGCGCACCGGGAGGTGGCCGTCCCCGCGTCCTACGGGCGGCGGGCGGTCTACATGTCGATGCCGGTGGGCTGAAGGCCACCGTGCGGACAGGGCCGGGGCCTCCGGGAGGAGGCGCCCCGGCCCTGTCCGGGTTTCATGTCAACTCCGGTGCGCTCCAGATGTGTTGACGGACCGTGAAGGGCCGGCCGAGGTCAGCGGCGACCGCCGCGCGGAACGGGCCCGGCACCGGGACGTCGGCCAGCCACAGCGGCCCGGGGCCGAGCGCGCCCGCGTCGGGCAGGCGCAGCGGCGAGGGGCCGGCGAGCGCGAGGCCGAGCCCCTGCGCCAGCCTGCCGCCGTGCACCTTGACGCAGGCCTCGCGGCGGCACCAGAGCCGGGTGAACTGCTCGGCGGCCTCGGCGGGGGTGGGGGCCTCCAGGACCAACGCCGCGTCCGTGGGCGGGAAGTGGCGCCGGGCGATCCGCGCGCCGACGCCGGGCGGACGGAGCTCCTCGACGTCCACGCCGACCCGGCGCCCTTCGGCGACGGCGAGAACGGCGAGCGCCCCCGACCCGGACCAGTTGACCTGGACCGGGCCGGAGGCGGGCGGGAGCGCGGGGGCGGGTTTGCCGTGCGGGCCGTGCTGCCAGGCGAGTTGGGCCGCCCCGATGCCGGCGCGGTCGGCGACCAGCAGGCGGACGGCGCCCCGGGCGACGGTGAAGCGCGCGCCCTGGACGGGGTCGTGGGCGGCGTCGGCACGGGCGAGCTCACCGGGGTCGAGCAGCCCGCGCAGCAGGCGCACGACGGCCGGGGGCTGGTCGGTGGGGATCACCCACAGGTCGACCGGATCGGCGGCGCTGGACAGAAGTTCGGCGTTCACGGGAGCGTCAGGGTGCTGAGCCGCCCCAGCCGCCGGTCGTGGTCGGCCACCAGCAGCGGGGCGCTACGCCGCGCAAGGTGCTCGGCCAGCAGCGTCCAGACGCCGGTGAAGGGCTGCCCCGGCGGCGCCGTCGCGGCGGCCTCCGGAGCCTCGTCGGAGCGCAGGCCGTCGGCGAGCAACAGCCGGGCGTCGGATCCGAGTTCGCGATGAGCGGCGAGCACCGAGGCCAGCGCCGAGGCGCTGGCCGGCTCGGCCTCCTGGCGGACCCTCAGCCCCGGCCCCTCGCCCTCCTCGCAGACCAGCACCACGGCCCGGTGCTCCTCCGGCAGTCCGACCGGCTCCGGGGTCTCGTAGTGCAGGACGCTCTGCTCGGCGAGGACGACCACGGCACGCCGGCAGCCGCCGGTGCGGTGGTGGGCGGCGGCGATGCGCAGGGCGGTGAAGGCCGCCGCGCTGCCCTGGTCGCAGATCGCGAAGGCCGTCGGCCGCCCGGGGCAGTGGCGGCTGAGATACAGGGCCGAGGGAGCCGCGGGCCGGACGTCGTGGGAGGAGAAGGCCAGGATCAGCAGGTCGGCGGGCCCGTCCTCGGTGAGGACCGCGCCGAGCAGGCCGGAGGCCATCTCCCCGTAGTCGTGGCCGGCGCCCTCGCTCAGCAGGTCCTCGCGCAGCGGCAGGCCGTACGGGCGGACCAGGTCGGCGGTGAAGGTGCGCAGGTCGGGGTGGAGCGAGGCCTTCGAGCGGCCGTCGAACCCGGCGGAGAGCGCCTTGGTGACGCGCAGTCCGCGCGCCGGGGTACCGGCCGGCACCGGGTCAGTCCTCCTCGACGATGTGCCCGACGACGTAGTCGGTGAGCCGGTCGATCGAGCGCAGGTCGTCCAGGCCGAGGCGCTCGACGTTGACCTGGATGTCGAGCGTCTCCTCGATCTCCAGGACCAGTTCGATGGTGCCGACCGAGGTGAGGCCGAGGTCGTCGAAGAAGCAGACGTTGTCGAGGTTCTCCGGGAGCTCGACGGTGAGGACGCGCGGCAGCGCCTCCTCGATTCCCCGCCGGATCCTGGTGCGCAGCTCGGCGTCGACCGGTTCGGCGGTGGTGGAGAGGGCGGAGTCTGACATGGGTGAACCGTCCGTGGTGGGCGTAGGGAGAGCGGGGTGCCAGGGGTCGCCGCGGGCCCGCTGACGGCGCGTCAGTGCCGTAGGACCATGGCCGAGAAGGTGGCGCCGATGCCTGCGGCGGCGATCAGGTAGTGATCGCCCGGCCGGAGCGCTCCGCTCGTGGTGGCGGTGCGGAGGTTGACGAAGGCGTCTGCGGCCAAACTGTGCCCCACTGCGGGCACGTTGTCCAGCATGACCCGCTCCACAGGATAGTCCAGTTCTCGGCAAATCATGCGCCAGGAAGCCTGGTTGACGTTGTGCGGAAGCAGTAGAGAAATCTCGGAGAGGTTTAGACCAGCCTGGTCGACGGCGGCCAGCAGGGTCTCGATCATGGTGGGCTGGTACTCGCGTTGGTAGCGGGTCAGCAGCTCCGGGTCCTCGGCCAGCCGGCCGTCGAACTCGGGGCGCTGGCGCACCACGTAGGAGAGCACCCGGTCCCGGGTGCCGCCGAGGCCGACCAGGCAGGCGGCCGAGGCCTCCGCGCAGATCGAGGTGTCGGGGACGAGCTGGGCGTCCCGGGTGAAGGTCTTCTCCCCCGCCACCACCAGGGCAAGCGCCGAGGGGTCGCCGTCGTCCGCCAGCAGCCTTCCGGCCAGGTCCACGGCCAACAGCGAGGTGGCACAGGCCTGTTGGGTGACGGTGAAGGCGGCGGCGTGGCCGAGGCCGAAGCGCTCCGCCAGCTCGTGCACGGGGTTGAGCGGGTAGGGCACGGTGACCGGCATGCCGCGTGCGTGCAGCAGGTACCGGACCCGGTGTTCGTTGCCGCGCAGCTCGGGCAGGGCCCGGACGGCGGCGTCCAGCAGGTCGAGCAGCGTCCCGTCCGGGTCCAGGCGGACCTGGTCCAGGCCGTGGAAGCGGCGGAAGAGTCGAAGTTGACGTGGGGTCAGGCCGATCCGGGCGCCCACGTCCTCGATCGGTTCGAGTCGCGGGGGGAGATGGACGGCCACTGCCTCCAGTGCGGTCACCGGGCTAGTATTCCCACGCCCGGCAGGTCGCACAAGTGATCAACGACCCGGAGCCCTCCCCCTCCGCCCCCGTGCCGTCGAGCAGGTGGAGGCCCTTCATGCCCGATCCGTGGAGCCCCTTCGTGCCTGATCCGCAGACTTCCTTCGTACACCCCGGACTTGATCCGGAGCTGGTGGCCGCCTTGGTCGAGGCCGCCGACGCTCTGCCCGAATGGGCAGAGTCGGTGGTCCCCGAGGCCCGACTCGACGCCGATCTGGCGCTGGACGAGAGCGAGTTCGCCGTCCTGGACACCCTGCTGCGCGAGCGCTTCGGCGCCGAGCTGGCCGCCCTTCGGGCCGGCCTGGACCTGGACGGGCTCGCCGCGCTGACCGTCGCCGACCTGATGGAGCTGGTGGCGCGGAGCGGGCAGGTGCGCCGATGAGCCGCTTCCTGCTGGTGATGCCCCCGCTGGCCGGGCACGTCAACCCGGCCGCCGGGATCGCGGAGGAGCTGGCCGCGCGCGGCCACGAGGTGGCCTGGACCGGCACCGAGACGGTGCTGGAGCCGCTTCTCGGGCCGCGGGCCCGGGTCTTCGGCACCGGCACCCGGGCGTTCCGGGCCCTGGGCGGCCACGGGCTGGCCTCGGTGCGCTCGCTCTGGGAGGGCTTCGTCGTCCCGTACGCGAAGTTCACCATGAAGCCGCTGGACGCCGTGGTCAGCGAGTACCGGCCCGACGTGCTGCTGGTGGACCAGTACACCCCGGCGGGCGCGCTGCTGGCGCACCGTCACGGACTGCCCTGGGCGAGCTTCGCGCCGGGGGCGATGGAGCTGGGCCGCCCGTACCGGGCCGTGCCGCAGGTGGAGGCCTGGATGACGGGCCATCTGGAGGCGCTCTGGAGGCGGGCCCGGCTGCCGGAGGAGGAGTTCACCGACCCCCGGTTCTCGCCGCACCTGGTGGTGGCCACCAGCGGCCGGGCGCTGCTCGCCGAGGACCTGCCGGACACGCCCCGCTACGCGCTGGTGGGGCCGGTGCTGACAGAGCGTCCGCCGGACCCGGCCTTCCCCTGGGAGCGGCTGGACCCGTCCCGGCGCACCGTGCTGGTCACCATGGGCACCCTCTCGGACGCGGTCGGCGCGGACTTCCTGGCCCGCACCGTCCAGGCGCTGGCCCGGCACGGCGAGGGCATCCAGGCGGTGGTGGCCGCGTCCGCCGGGGCACTGCCGGCCGCCCTTCCGGACAACGTGGTGGTGGTGGAACGGGCACCGATCCTGGAGCTGCTGTCGAAGGGCGCGTTGGACGCGGTACTTTGCCATGGTGGGATGAACACCGTGGGCGAAGCACTGGCCCACGGCGTGCCCCTGCTCCTGGCGCCGATCCGCAATGACCAGCCCTTCGTGGCCCAGCGGGTCGCCGAAGCCGGGGCCGGTCTGCGGGTGCCCTTCACCCGGGCCACCCCCGCGACCATCGCCGAGCGGCTCCGACGGGTCCTCGACGAGCCCTCCTTCCGCGCGGCCGCCCAGCTGATCCGGCGTGAACTGCTGGCCGGCGGCGGCGCGGTGACGGCCGCCGACCGCCTGGAGGCCCTGGCCCCGGCCGCGCCCACATCCCCTTCGCACTGATCCGTTCCACTGTTCACGGGAGTTCTGGTTGATCGAGACCAAGGGGCTTCGCAAGTCCTATCCGTCCGGCAGACGCGGCCGCACCGTCGTCGACGCAGTCCGCGGCATCGACCTGGACGTCCGGGGAAGTGAGATCTTCGGACTCCTGGGCCCCAACGGGGCCGGGAAGACCACCACGCTGCGCATGCTCGCCACCCTGATCCGCCCGGACGGCGGCGAGGCCCGGATCGCCGGGGCCGACCTGCTCGCCGACCCGGCCGAGGTCCGCCGCCGGATCGGCTACGTCGCCCAGGGCGGCGGCACCGCCGACACCGTCACCGCCCGCGAGGAGCTGGTGCACCAGGCCCGGCTGCACGGCAGCTCCAAGGCCGACGCCCAGCGGAGGGCCGAGGGCGCGCTCCAGGCCTTCGAGCTCGCCGAGTTCGCGGACCGCGCCTGCCAGACCTACTCGGGCGGCCAGCGCCGCCGGGTGGACATCGCCCTCGGGGTGATCCACTCCCCCCAGGTGCTCTTCCTGGACGAGCCGACCGTGGGCCTCGACCCGGCCAGCCGGGCGGGCGTCTGGGAGGAGATCCGCCGGCTTCGCACCGAGGGCATGACGGTGGTGGTGACGACCCATTACCTGGACGAGGCCGACGCGCTCTGCGACCGGGTCGCGATCGTCGACCACGGCCAGGTCGTGGCCGAGGGTACCCCCGAGGAGCTCAAACGGGAGGTCTCCGGGGACGTGGTGGTGCTCAGCGGCCTCGACGCCGAGGACGCCGCCAAGGCCCTGGCCGACGCCCCGTACCTGCACCGCACCGAGACACCCGCCGAGGGCGGCCTGCGGCTGTACGTCCGCGACGGCGCCAGCGCCATCCCGCAGCTGCTGCCGACCCTCGCCGAGGCCGGGCTGACCCCCGCCACCGTGCAGCTCCAGCGCCCCAGCCTGGACGACGTCTTCCTGGCCCGCACCGGCCGCTCCATCGACCAGTCCTGACGATCCATGAGGTCCCTTCGTGAAGCTCGCCCGTGACACCTGGCTGGTCTTCCAGCGGCAACTGCTGCTGATGTGGCGCACCCCGATCTGGCTGGTCGTCGGGCTGGTCCAGCCGGTCTTCTACCTGCTGCTGTTCGCCCCGCTGCTCAAGCGGGCGCTGGAGCCGATGGGCGCCACCACCTACGCCCAGGCCTACCAGGTCTACGTACCGGGCCTGTTGGCGGTGCTCTGCATCTTCGGCGGCCTGTACACCGGGTTCAGCCTGCTCGGCGAACTCAAGGCCGGCATCATCGAGCGCTCCCGGGTCACCCCGGTCAGCCGGCTGGCCCTGCTGCTCGGCCGGGCCCTGCGCGAGGTCGCGGCGCTGCTTGCCCAGGCGGTGGTGATCACCCTGCTCGCCCTGCCCTTCGGCCTGCGGGTCGGGCCGTTGAACCTGGCCCTGGCCTACCTGCTGCTCGGCATGCTGGCGCTGATGACCTCGGCCATCTCCTACGGCATCGCCCTGGTGCTCCCCAACGACGCCGCGATGGCGCCGGTGGTCAACACCGTCGCGCAGCCCATCGCCCTGCTCTCCGGCACCCTGCTGCCGCTGGCGCTCGCCCCGCTCTGGCTCCAGACCGCCGCCAAGTGGAACCCCTTCTACTGGGCGGTCGAGGGCATGCGCTCACTGTTCTCCGGCCGCCTCGGGGACAGCGTGGTCTGGCAGGGCCTGCTGGTGGTCACGGTCCTGACGGCCGCGGCCGTCTACTGGTCGGCCCGCCTGTTCTCGGCCCGGGTCCGGTAGCGGGCGTCCCGCAGGGCGGTAGGTTCGTACACCCCGGGGCGGGGCAGGAGATTGGCATGCATCCTTCATCCGGGCGTATCCGAACGCTCCTGGCCGCCCCGGCCGCCGCCCTCACCCTGGTCGCCGCCGGCTTCACCGCGGGTGCCACCCCGGCGTCCGCCGAGGTCTTCTGCGGGTCCCACTCGGTGGACGGCGCCATCTGGACCGAATACACCCAGACCCCCGGCGTCCAGCGGTCCTTGGGCTGCCCCACCACCGACGAACTCGGCACCCCCGACGGCGTCGGCCGCTTCCAGGTCTTCACCGGCGGCTCGATCTACTGGACCCCCGACACCGGCGCCCACGCCGTCTGGGGCCTGATCCGCCAGCACTGGGCCGATCTCGGCTGGGAGCGCGGCTACTTGGGCTACCCCCTCAGCGACGAGCTCACCAATCCCGACGGCTACGGCGTGCGCCAGCAGTTCCAGGGCGGGACCGTCTACTGGAGCCAGTACACCGGCGCCCACGCCGTCCACGGCATCACCGGCTGGTGGTGGGGGGAGAACGGGTTCGAGAGCGGCTTCTACGGCTACCCGACCTCGGACGAGTACCGGGAGGAGTACGTCGGAGGCGTCGAGAGCGGCAACATCGGCGTGCGGCAGAACTTCCAGAACGGCCGCTACATCCTGTACAGCGGCGGCCAGCCCAACGCCTACGAGAGCTGCCACACCGCGTGCGTCGGCTACGGCGGCATCACCAACACGAAGTGGGTGAAGAAGACCGAGGTCTACATGAACCTGGCGGACCAGAACAAGCGCTCCACCCACGTCACCCCGACCGACGCCGCGTTCGCGAGCACCACGCACTCGGACACCGCCTCCAGCGACTCGGCGGACAACTGGAAGCAGGTCTGGTCCAACACCCTCAGGTTCCCGCACGCCTCGCAGGGCGAGCTGAACTCGACCTACGAGCAGTTGTACTGCCACGCCTCGTACTCCTACTCCAACGGCAGCGGCGGCCACTGGGGCGGCGCCACCTGGGACTTGGAGGCCTGGCACTACGAACTGGTCCCCTACGACGCGGGCAAGGCGCTCCAGACCAAGTGCAACTGGGGCGAGTGACCCACCCCCGACCCACGTCCCCCTGCCCTCGGGGCTGTCTCGAGCGGGCAGGGGGACGCCGTCGTCTCCGCTACCCGGACGCCCGGATGAAGTCCGCCAGGCGGGCCACGCCCTCCACGATCTGACGCTCGCTCAGGGCGCTGATGGAGAGCCGTAGGCGGCGCTCGCCGCCGCCCGCCGGGTAGAACGGGGCCATCGGGGTCCAGAGCACCCCGTGGTCGCGGGCGCAGCGCTCCATGGCCGCCTCGTCGGCGGTGAACGGGACGTCGAGCACGGCGAAGAAGCCGCCCTCGGGCTCGTTCCAGGCCACGCCCAGGCGGGCCCGCTCGGCGGCCGGGAAGTGGCGCTCCAACTCCCGCAGCAGCACGGTGAGGTTGGCCGCGTAGTGGGCGGTGGCGGGCGCGTTGGCGGTGCGCAGCCGGCAGTCGTGGGTGAGCAGCATGCCGCCGATCACCGCCTGGCTGAGGGCGGGGGTGTTCACGGTGGTCATGCTCTTGAGCTTGGACAGCTGGTCGGCGAGCAGGCTGGTGGAGCCGTCCGGGGCGGTGACCGGCTGGTCGGCGACCACGTAGCCGAGGCGGGCGCCGGGGAAGCAGGTCTTGGCGAAGGAGCCGAGGTAGACCACCTGGTGGTGGCGGTCGAGGGCCTTCAGGGTGGGCCGTTCGCCGGGCTCGCGGGCGAAGAAGCCGTAGGGGTTGTCCTCGATGACCAGCAAGCCCTCGGCGGCCGCCGCCTCCAGGAGTTCGCCGCGGGCCTCGACGGGCATGCTGGCGCCCGAGGGGTTGGCGAAGTCCGGGACCACGTACAGCGCCCGGGGGCGGCGGCCTTCCGCGCGCAGGCGGCGCGCGGTCGCGGCCAGCGCGGCCGGGTCGCCCTCGGGGACGGGGACGGTGGCGATGTCCAGCAGCCGGGCCGCGCCGGTGACGCCGACGTAGCACGGGGAGCTGACCAGCAGCACGTCCTCGGGCCCGGCGCAGAGCGCGCGCAGCACCAGCAGCATGCCCTCCTGCGCCCCGACGGTGACGACGACCGAGGCCGGATCGACCGTCAGGCCCTCGTCGTTGGCCAGGGTGCGGGCGATCAGGTCGGCGATGATGCCCTTGGTCGGGCCGTACTGGAACAGCGCGGTGCGGACCTGGCTCTCCGTCAGGCCGCGTCCGCCCAGGTGGTCCAGGTAGACGTCGAGGTACTTCGCCACCTGGTCGGTCTCGAAGAAGCCCTCGTGCGGGCGGCCGGGGGCGAAGGAGAGGGCGTTCGGGTAGCGCTCGGTGACCTCGTTGAGGAAGGTCATCGCGTCCAGCAGCGGGTCGGAGAGCGAGCCGTGCAGGTCGGTCAGCAGCAGGGAGTTCATGCGAAGGCCTCCCGCAGGCGGCCGGCGGCGTACTCCTGCGCGGCGCGGCCGTCGTCCAGCGCGCCGGCCATGGCGAAGAAGCCGTGCGGCATGCCCTCGTAGCGGCGGGTCTCGACCGGGACGCCGGCGGCCCGCAGGGCGGCGGCGTAGGCCTCGCCCTCGTCGCGCAGCGGGTCGTACTCGGCGGTGATCACCGTGGCCGGCGGCAGTCCTGACAGGTCGTCGGCGCGCAGCGGCGAGGCCAGCGGGTCCGCCCCGTCGGCCTCGGCCTTCAGGTAGTGGCCCCAGTACCAGGCCACCGAGCGGCGGTTGAAGAGCAGCGGGTCGTCGTGCTCGCGCACCGACGGGGTGTCGGCGCCGTGCTCGGTGTTGGGGTAGACCAGCAGTTGGTGGCAGAGGGCCGGGCCGTCCCCGTCGCGGGCCAGCAGGGTGAGCGCGGCGGCCAGGTTGCCGCCGGCGCTGTCGCCCGCCACGGCCAGCCGGGCGGGGTCGACACCCAGTTCGGCGGCGTGCGCGGCGGTCCAGCGGGCGGCCGCGGCGACGTCGTGGACGGCGGCGGGGAAGGGGTGTTCGGGGGCGAGGCGGTAGCCGACCGCGACGGTCACGCAGCCGACGGAGTTGGTCAGGCGGCGGCAGATCGCGTCACCGGTGTCCAGCGAGCCGAGGGTCCAGCCGCCGCCGAAGAGGTAGAGCAGGGCGGGCAGCGCGGGGGCCTCGCTCGGGCGGTAGACCCGCAGGGTGAGCGGGCCGCCGGGGCCGGGCACGGTGAACTCCTCGACGGCGTGGACCGGTTCCGGGTTCCCGGCGGCGGCCTGGATCGAGGCCAGGTCGGCGGCCCGGGCGGTGGCCAGGTCAAGGGTGTAGAGCGGGGGCGTACCGGCCTCGGCGCGCTGTCTGCGCAGGGCTTCGGCCTGGGGGTGCAGTGGCATCGGTGCTCCAGGGAGTCGCGGGTCGTTCGGTGGCGCGGGTCGGTCAGCGGTCGGCGGGCTAGTGCCGGGCACGGCACTAGGTCACTGCCGTGGGGTCGAGGTCGGCCAGTCGTGGGCGGCCCAGCAGGGCCATGGTGTCGTCGAGTTCGCCGCTCAGCAGGTCGAGCACCCCGGCGACGCCGTCCTCCCCGTCGGCGGCCAGGCCCCAGAGGACCGGACGGCCGATCAGGACGGCCCGGGCCCCGAGGGCGAGGGCGACCGCCACATCCGTGCCCGTCCGGACACCTCCGTCGAGCAGGACGGGCAGGTTCTGCGGTGCGGCGGCGGCCACTTCGGGCAGAGCTTCGAGAGCCGGGAGGGCACCGTCGAGCTGGCGTCCGCCGTGGTTGGAGACCACGATCGCGTCCACTCCGTGCTCGGCGGCCAGCCGGGCGTCCTCCGCCGTGAGGATCCCCTTGAGGACGATCGGCAGGGTGCTGCGCTCGCGCAGCCAGGCCAGGTCCGCCCAGCTCAGGGTGGGGTCGAACTGCTCCTTGGCGTGGCCGGCGATGCCCGAACTCCCCTGCTCCGCACGGTGGCTGGCGGCCATCACGGAGTGGTCGAGGTTGACCGCGCGGACGTGCCCGGGGACGGCGAAGCCGTTGCGGGCGTCGCGCAGGCGGCGGCCGATCCGGGGCGCGTCCACGGTCAGCACCAGGGCGCGGTAACCGGCCGCCTCGGCGCGCTCGATCAGGGCGGCCAGCGCGTCGCGGCGGCGCAGCCAGTACAGCTGGAGCCAGAGCGGGCCGGTGGCTGCCTCCGCGATGGATTCCAGCGTCCGGCTGGCGAAGATCCCGGCGACCATCAGCGCCCCGGCCCGGCCCGCCGCACGGGCGGTGGCGACCTCGCCCTCGGGGTGGAACAGCTGGTGGTAGGCCATGGGGGCGATGCCGACCGGGGTCCGCAGGGGGCTTCCGAGCAGGGTCAGGCCCTGGTCGGTGGCGGAGACGTCGACCAGGGTGCGCGGGCGCAGCCGGGACCGTTCGAACGCGTCCCGGTTGGCGGCCAGGGTCCGCTCGGCGCCGCTGCCGCCCTGGACGAAGTCCCAGAGCTCCTCGGAGAGTCGGGCACGGGCCGCGCGTTCGACGTCGGCGAGTTCGAGTGGCTGCACGGACTTCCCTTCCGGGCAGGCCTCACGCGGGCCGGTCCCGATTCGGCAGCGTAGCGCCGATTGGTATAGACCTTGCCTTGGCTCGATCGTCTGTGCAATCGTCAGAAACCGAACCGGCCCCGTCGATCGAGGTCGGTGTCCATGCAACCAGCCCCTCGTGGAGTGGCGTTGACCGGCTCTTCTTCCCAGACTCCCCTGCCGGCCGGGACCTCGAACACCAAGGCCCCGCGTGGCTGGGTGGATCGATTCCTCCTGGCCGGCCCCGATGACGAGGAGTGTCTGCACTTCGGCACTCCCGTCGACCGCAGGACCCTGCGCGCGCTCGTCGCCGAGCAGGCCGCCCGGCTGACGGCCGCGGGCCTGTCGGCCGGCGGGCGGGCCGCGCTGCGGCTGGCGCCCTCGCTCGGCTACACCGCCGCGCTGCTGGCCTGCTGGCAACTGGGCGCCCAGGTGGTCCTGTTGGACCACCGGCTGACCGACCACGAGGTGGCGCTCGCGGTCGAACGGCTGGCACCCCAGGTGCTGGTGGAGTCGGCGCACCGCTCCGCGGGAGCCGCGCTGCGCGGCTTCGCCGAGACCGACCCCGAACCGATCGCCCTCCCCGGCGGCCGCCCCGCGGCCACCGGCCACGCCCTGCTCCAGCTGAGCTCGGGCTCCACCGGCCCCGCCAAGGTGATCGCCCGCACCGCGGACGACCTGCTGCGCGAGCTCGACTGCTACCGGCGGCTGGAGGCCTTCCCGAAGGCCGGTGAGCGGGTCGTCCTGCTCTCCTCCGTGGTGCACGTCCTCGGCCTGGTCGGCGGGCTGCTCAACAGCCTGTACGCCCACGTCCCGCTGACCGTCCCCGAGCGGATGACGGCGGCCGGGATCCTGGCCGCCGTCGGGCAGGACGACCGCCCCACCACGCTGATCGGCGTGCCGTTCCACGCCGAACTGCTGGCCGCCGCCACCGCTCCCCCGCCGCTGCCGCAGCTGCGCCGGATGATCGTGGCCGGCGAGCTGGTCCGCCCCGGGCTGCCGGCCGCCTTCGCCGCCCGCTACGGTGTGCCCCTGGGCACCATGTACGGGATGACCGAACTCGGTGTCATCGCCACCGACTTGGACGGCAGCCTGTACCCACGGGCCCGTCCGGTGCACGGCACCGACCTGCGCGAGGACGGCGGCGAGCTGCACATCGCGATGGCCGCATCGCCCTACCCGGGCCTCACCGACCCCACCCGCTGGTCGGACGGCCTGCTGCACACCAGGGACGCCGCCGTGGTCGACCCCGACGGCCTGGTCACCGTGCTCGGCCGCCGCGACTCCCAGGTCTCCATCGGCGGCCTCAAGGTCGACCTCACCGAGGTCGAGCAGACCCTGGCGGCCCTGCCGGAGGTCAGCGAGGCCGTGGTGGTCTTCGCCGACGGCGCCATCGAGGCCTACCTGACCACCGGTCAGACCGCGGACCCGTCCGCCGACCAGGAGACGGTCCGCCAGGCGTTGGTCCGCGAACTGGCCGCCTACAAGCGACCCCGGCGGCTCTCCTTCCTCCCGGCGCTGCCCCGCACCGCCACCGGCAAGCTCGTGCGCGACGTCACCGTCCTGCACGAGGCCGCCGCCCGTTCCCTCTGATCCACCGCACCACCGCACCACCGCACCGACACCCCGACACAGCACGAGGAGTACCACCATGCAGGAGCGCATCCACCAGTTCGTCCTGGCCGCCCTCGCCGAGATGAACTACGACGTCGCCGAGGTCACCGGCGAGACCGACCTCGGCCCGGCCGGGCTGGACCTGGAGTCGCTGGCGCTCGCCGACCTGTCGGTGCAGGTCGAGGACGAGTTCGGGGTCAAGTTCGACCTCGACGAGATGGAGACCACCGCGCTGATGACGCTCGACCAGTTCACCGCCGACGTGGCCCGGCGGGTCGCCGAGGCCTCCGCCACCGCGGCCACGGCCGGCAGCGCCGCGTGAGCACGCCCGCACTGCCGGACCGGGCCGCGGTGGTGGAGATGCTGGCCGCCTTCGGGCAGCGCTCCGCCGACAGCGTCCCCGAGGCGCTCGGATCGCTCGAACTCACCTGGCTGACCGCCGAGTTCGAGCAGCGCTACGGGGTCGAACTGGACCTCTCCGACGAGCAGTTCGAGGCCGTCCGCACGGTGGACGACGCCGTCGCGGTCCTGGGCGAGGCCGTACGCGCCGCCAGGACCACCGCTGGAGCCACCGCCGGGGTCGCCCGGTCATGAGCACCAGCGCACCGCCGGACGCCCGTCCGGTGTTCACCGGACTCGGGGTGCTCAGCGCCTTCGGCTCCGGGCTCGCACCGCTGACGGAGGCGGCCGCGCACGGCCGGACCGGCTTCACCGAGGTGACCCGCTTCGACGTGTCCCGGCGCGGCACCACCCGGGCGGCCCTGCTGCCCGAACCGCCGCCGCTGGAACGGGCGTTGCTCGACGTCCTCGCCGACGCCCGGCGGCAGGCCGGCCTGCCCGCCGGGGCGGGTGACACGCCGCTGCTGCTCGCCCTGCACAGCGACCTGCGCACCGGCGAGGTGGCCGAGGCCGTGGGCAAGGGAGCAGCCGCGCTCGGCCTGCCCGAGGTCACCCGGGTCTACACCGGCGCCTGCGTGGCGGCCGCCACGGCGGTGGCCGACGCCGCCGCGCTGGTCGCCTCCGGGCGCTACCCCCGGGTGGTGGTCGCGGCCGGGCACCTGGTGGAGCCCGGTGTCTTCGCGGCCTTCGACGCCGGCCGGGCCCTGGCCCGGGACGGCGAGCCGCGGCCGTTCAGCAGCGGGCGCACCGGCACCGTGCTCGGCGACGCCGCGGTGGCGGTGGTCGTCGAGGCGCAGGCCGAGGCCGACCGGCGCGGCGTCCGCCCACTGGCCCGGCTGGCCGGCTGGGGACGGTCCGGGGACGCCCACCACGTCTGCCGTCCACGGCCCGATGGGGAGGGCGTCGTCCGCGCCGTCCGGGCCGCGCTGGCCCGGGCCGGGGTCGCCCTGGCCGAGGTGGGCTACGTGAACGCCAACGGGACCGGCTCGCCGCTCTCCGACCTGGCCGAGGCACGGGCGCTGCGCGAGGTGTTCGGCAGCTCCCTGCACCGACTGCCCGTCAGCTCCAGCAAATCCGTCCACGGCCACGCCCTGGAGGCCTCCGCCCTGCTCGAACTCGCCGTCACCATCGGCGCCTTGGAGAGCGGACGGCTACCGGTCAACGCCGGCTGGCTGGGCACCGACCCGGAGATCGGCCTGAACCTGGTGCTCTCCGGGCCCCGCAAGGACCGTCCGCGCTACGCCCTGAGCCTCAACTCGGCTTTCGGCGGGGCGAATTCGGCACTCCTGGTCGCCGCCGCATGAACGACCTCCGCATGAACGACCTCCACATGAACGACCTCCGCGCGACCGGTCTCCGCACCCTCGCCACCGCGACCTGGCCACCGCCCGAGGGCGCCGGTGAACTCCCGCCGCTGCCCGGCTTCGTGGTCTCCAGCTTCAACCCCCTGGTCGCGGCCGTCGCCGAGCTCTGCCTCACCCGGCACCGCGACACCACGGGGGCCGCCCCCGGGGCCGGCCGCACCGCACTCCTGCTCGCCAGCGCCGGGGGCGACCGCGCCACCGCGCTGGCCATCGACACCGCCGCCGCCTCCGGGCGCCGGATGCCGCCGCTGCTGTTCTTCCAGTCCAACCCCAACGCCGTCCTCGGGCACGTCGCCGCCCGCTGGGAGCTGGCCGGCCCGGTGGTCGCCATCAGCCCCCGCGAGCCCGCCGCTCCTGGTGAACTCCCGCCGGACGCACTGGAGTTGGCCGCCCTGCTGCTCGCCGACGGCGACGCCGACCAGGTCCTGGTCATCGCCGCCGAACAGGCCGTCCACGCCGGCGAGGCCGACCACGGCACCGCCGCCCTGGTCGCCGCCGCCTGACGAAGCATCGACCCCACCCCGAACCCCGACCGACCGCGTCCCCGACGCCGCACACCGCACCCGCATGGCCAGCGCCATGGGAGGGATCAATCACCGTGAGCATCCGCACCATCCGCAACATCCTGGCGAACGACCCGGACGTCGGCGCCGGGAACGTGCTGACCACCCGGATCGCGCTCGGCATCGGTCTCGACGACCCGCTGCTGACCTTCGACACCCCGGTGGACGACCACGCCGCCTGGGAGCCGTTCACCCTGCGCGAGTTGGACCGCGCCGTCCGGGCCCGGGCCGCCGCGCTGCACGCCCTCGGGGTCGGCCGCCGCGACCCGGTGGCGGTGTACGCGACCGCCGCCGCCGACCACGTCCTCTCCTTCCTGGCCCTGGCCCGGCTCGGCGCCATCCCCGCGCTGCTCAACCCCAAGGTGGAGGGCGAGCGCGCCGCCCGCTACATCGCCCGCCTGGGCGCCGTCGGCATCCTCACCGACCCCGAGCACCGGGCCGAGCTGGCCGGGTACGACCCGCTGGCCCCGGTGCTGGCCGACGCCGCCGAACTCGGCTCCGGCGACCCGGACTCCGCGCCCGCGCCGTACCGGCACTCGGAGCAGGACCCGGTGGCGATCACCCACTCCTCCGGCACCACCGGGATGCCCAAGGCGGTCGTGCACTCGCACGCCAGCCTGTACGCGGCGATCCGCCACCGCGCCACACTGCCCCGCCCGCAGGGCGGCGACCGGATGCTCTCCGCGCTGCCCGCCCCGCACGCGGCCACCCTCATCGCGGTGAACTTCGCGCTCAGCACCCACGGTGAACTCGCGCTGCTGTCAAGGCAGTCGGGGGACGGCGTGCTGGACGCCATCGAGAGCTGGCAGCCGCGCGGCGTGATCGGCTTCGCCGCCACCTGGGCCGACCTGGCCCACCACGACCTGTCCGCCCGGACGTTGGACACCGTCGCGCTCTGGTGGAACACCGGCGACTGCGCGCACGAGGCGCACATCCGACGCCTGATCGCCGCCGGCTCCCGCGAGACCGTCACCCGCCAGGGCCGCGGCCGCGAGCCGGGCTCGGTCTTCGTCGACGGCCTGGGCTCCACCGAGATGGGCCACTCGCACTTCTTCATCACCCACGCCCCCGGCACCGAGAAGTACGGCCGCTGCGTCGGCCGCCCGCACACCTTCGTGGACTGCGAGGTGGTCGGCCCGGACGGCGAGCCGCTCGGCCCCGGCGAGGTCGGCGAACTCGCCACCGCCTCACCGACCTTGGCGCCGGGCTACTGGAACGACTCGGTCACCACCTACCGCACCCGGCTGCGCGGCCGCTTCCTCACCGGCGACCTGATGTACCGGGACGAGGAGGGCTACTACTACCACGTGGACCGCCTGGTGGACTCGGTGGACCTCGGCAACGGGCACCGGCTGTACACCGCGATGTCCGAGGAGCGGGTGCTGGCCCGGGTCCCCGGCGTGCTGGACTGCACGGTGGTCGCGGTGAGGGACGGCGACCAGGTGGTCACCGACGTGCTGCTGACCCTGGAGGACGGCGGCGACCCGGCCGCCGACCGCACCGCCGAGGTGGTCGCCGCACTCGACGAGCACACCGCCGCCACCGTCCGCTCGGTCCTGGTGGTCGGCGGCGACGACATCCCGCTCGGCCCGACCGGCAAGGTCCGCAAGGTCCTGCTCCGCGAGCGCTACCTCGCCTCGGCGGTCGCCCGATGAACGCCGCCACCACCGCCTCCGCAAGCACCAGGCGTCCCGGCGCCGTCGTCACCGGGATGGGCCTGCTCACTCCGCTGGGCCGCAAGCCCGCCGAGGTCTTCGAGGCGCTGACGGCGGGTCGGAGCGGGATCGTCGCCGTGCCGGAGGGCCATGCCGCGCACGGCTGGCTGCCGTTCGCCGGGATCGCCCCGCACATCGACGGCACCGAGGTCCTGCCGCCCACCGAGACCCGCTGCGTGGACCGCTTCGTCCTGCTGGCCCTGGCCGCCGCCGACGACGCGCTGGCCGACGCGGGCCTGGTGGTCGGCCGGGACGTCGACCCCCGCCGCACCGCCGTGGTGCTGGCCACCGGCGGCGGCGGTCTGGAGACCTTCGAGCAGCAGTCGCACCGCCGTCTGGAGCGCGGCCGCCCCGGCGTCAGCCCGTACCTGCTGCCCGGGATGCTCTCCAACATGGCCACCGCCCGGGTGGCGATCAAGCACGGGATCCGGGGCTTCAGCACCGCGATCGTGACGGCCTGCGCGGCCGGGGCCCAGGCCGTGGCCGAGGGGCTGCGGCTGATCCGGGCCGGCGACGCGGACGTGGTGGTGTGCGGTGGGACGGAGTCCTCGCTGCACCCGACCATCGCCGCCGCCTTCACCAACGCCCGTGCGCTCGCCCAGGGTTGGGACGACCCGGCCCAGGCCAGCCGTCCCTTCGACCTGCGCCGCAACGGCTTCGTGCTCGGCGAGGGCAGCGGGGTGCTGGTGCTGGAGAGCGCCGAGCACGCCGCCGCCCGCGGCGCGGCCGGCTACGCCGAGCTGGTCGGCTGGGGCTCGACCACCGACGCCCACCACCCGACCATGCCCCGCCCGGACGGCGAGGGCGCGGCGGACGCCATGCGCACCGCGCTGGCCAACGCCGGGCTGGACGCCGCCGACATCGGCTACGTCAACGCGCACGGCACCGGCACCAAGATCGGCGATGTGGCCGAATCGGCCGCTCTGCGGGCGGTGTTCGGCCCGGACGGACCCGCCGTCAGCTCCACCAAGGGCGCCACCGGCCACCTGCTCGGCGCGGCCGGCGCGCTGGAGGCGATCGTCTCGGTGCTCGCGGTGGCCCGCGGACTGCTCCCGCCCACGCTCAACCTCGCCGAGCCCGACCCGGCCTGCGCCCTGGACCACGTCCGCGGCGCGGCCCGCCCGGCCGAGCTGCGCTACGCGCTGAGCAACGCCTTCGCGTTCGGCGGCCACAACACCAGCCTGATCTTCGGCCGGACACCCACCAGCGCCGCCAGGTAGCCGCCGGGCAGGCCACCGCACCCCGCTCCCCTCTGCACCCAACTCCTCCCGACAGGAGCCCCGTTGTCCATCCAGACGATCGCCCACGTCGAGTACCACTGCGCGGACGCCGCGCAGACCGCCTCCGACCTCCAGGCCGCCTACGGCTTCCGGCGCGACGCCGAGCAGCCCGCCTGGCACCCGGGGGCGCGCGCCGTCCACCTCCACCAGGGCAGCGCCCGCATCCGGCTGCGCTCCAGCGAGAACACCGACCACCCGGTGGCCCGTTACGTCGAGCGGCACGGCGAGGGCGTCGCCGCACTGGCCCTCGGCTGCACCGACCCGCAGGCCGCGCTGGAGCGGGCCGAGCGGCACGGCGCCGCGGTGCTGGACCGGGAGGCCCGGCTGATCGCCGGCTTCGGCGACACCGCGCTGCGCTTCGTCCCCCTGGACGAGGCTCCCACCCCGGCCGGCGGCGGGCTGCTGGACGCGCTGGACCACGCCGCGATCTGCGTCCCGGCCGGTCAACTCGCCTCCGCCGTAACGTTCTGCGAGGCCGCGCTCGGCTTCCACCGGATCTTCGGCGAGTACATCGAGGTCGGCGAGCAGGCGATGGACTCCAGCGTGGTGCAGAGCGCCTCCGGCGAGGTCACCTTCACCCTGATCGAGCCGGACACCAGCCGCCGGGCCGGCCAGATCGACCGCTTCCTGGCCGACCACGACGGCGCCGGGGTGCAGCACCTGGCCTTCCGCACCGGGGACATCGCCACCGCCGTCCGCGCCGCCAGGTCGCAGGGCGTCGAGTTCCTCTCCACCCCGGGCACCTACTACGACGCCCTGACCGAACGTCTGGGCGGCACCGCGATCCCGGTGGAGACCCTGCGCGAGCTGGACGTCCTGGTGGACCAGGACCACGGCGGCCAGCTGTTCCAGATCTTCGCCCGCTCGACCCACCCCCGGCGGACCTTCTTCCTGGAGCTGATCGAGCGTCAGGGCGCGGGCACCTTCGGCACCGCCAACATCAAGGCCCTCTACGAGGCCGTCGAGCGCCAGCGCGCCACCGCCTCCGCCGCCGTCTGACGCGCCGTCCGCCCTCCCGAGAGGAACCCCGCATGACCACCACCGCATCCGAGTTCGTCCTGACCGAGGCCGAGCGCGCCCTGCTGCCCACGCCCGAGGAGGTGGCCGGCTACCAGGAGCACGGCTGGTACCTCTCGAAGAAGCTGTTCACCGACCAGGAGCTGGACACCCTCCAGGCCGCCACCGAGACGTACTACGAGGGCCACCGCGACCGCACCCTCGCCGTCCGCCCGCCGCGCCTGGCCGCCTGGGAGCCCGCGCACGGACCGGTCCAACGGCACAACGACTACGTGCACTTCGAGAGCGACGCGATCGGCGCGATCCTGCGCAAGCCGCTGGTCGGCGCCGTCGCCGCGCTGCTCGCCGGCGCGGAGGAGATCCGGGTCTTCCAGTCCACCCTGATCCTCAAGCCGCCGATCGCCGGTGAGCCCTCCAACCACGTGCCGTGGCACTTCGACAAGCACTACTGGCACACCTCGACCTCGGACGACATGCTGACCGCCTTCATCCCCTTCCACGACTGCGGGGTGGAGAACGGCACCATCACCATGGTCGACGGCAGCCACCGCTGGCGCGAGCTCCCCTCCGGGGAGGACGCCACCCGCCACTTCGCCCAGCGCGACCGCTCCGAACTGGACGAGATCCTCGCCGCCAACGCCGCGTACAACGGCGCCGAGGTGGTCAAGGTCCCGGTCGAGATCCCGCGCGGCCACGTCTCCTTCCACCACTGCCGCACCTACCAC
Organism: Kitasatospora sp. NPDC088742; assembly: GCF_055584905.1. NCBI lineage: Bacteria > Bacillati > Actinomycetota > Actinomycetes > Kitasatosporales > Streptomycetaceae > Kitasatospora > Kitasatospora sp. NPDC088742. The sequence continues at coordinate 37,478 of NZ_JBVJLD010000057.1, forward strand.
GGCAGCGGCGCCAACCTGGCCGACACCCCGCGCCGGGCCGTCTCGCTGCACCTCCAGGACGGCGCCAACGAGTACCGCCACGCCACCCGCACGGACGGCAGCCCCGCCTCCTACAACCACGACGTGGTGGTCCGCCGCACCCTCGACGGCCGCCCCGACTACGCCGACCCGGAGATCTGCCCCGTCGTCTGGACCGGCACCCCGTGACCGACCCCACCGACCTCGACTCCCCCACCGACCTCGACTCCCCCGCCGGGCGCTACCGGATGCTGCGGCTGATCCGCGGCTTCGAGGAGCTCGCGCTCGGCCTGGTGAGGTCCGGGGAGATCACCGGCGGCATCCACCCCTACATCGGGCAGGAGGCGGTGGCGGTCGGCGTCTGCGCCGCGCTGCGCCCGCAGGACCGGATCACCTCCACCCACCGGGGCCACGGCCACGTGCTCGCCAAGGGTGCGGCCCCGGACCGGCTGCTCGCCGAACTCCTGGGCCGCACCGGCGGGTTGAACCAGGGGCGGGGCGGCTCGATGCACGCCGCCGACTTCTCCCTCGGCATCCTGGGTGCCAACGGCATGGTCGGCGCGGGCGGCGCCATCGCGGTCGGCGCCGCCTGGTCCGCCGTGCAGGCCGGCGAGGACCGGGTCGCCGTCGCCTTCTTCGGCGACGGCGCCCTCAACCAGGGCGTCCTGCTGGAGGCCTTCAACCTGGCCGCGATGTGGCAGCTGCCGGTGCTGTTCGTCTGCGAGAACAACGGCTACGCCACCACCCTCCCGGCCGCAACCGCCGTGGCGGGCAGCGCAGTCGGCCGGGCCGCCGCTTTCGGCATCCCGTCCGCCGAGGTGGACGGGATGGACACCGAGGCCGTCCGCGCGGCCGCCGCCGAGGCGGTCGAACGAGCCGCCGCCGGCGGCGGCCCCGGCTTCCTCGAGTGCCGCACCTACCGCTACGAGGGCCACCACACCATGGAACGGCTGATGAAACTGCACTACCGCACCCCCGAGGAGATCGACGGCTGGCGCGGCCTCGACCCGCTGCCGCGCGCCGCCGCCCTCCTGCCGCCCGGCCTCGCCGCGGAGTTGGACGCCTCCGTCGCCGAACAGCTGGCCGCCGCCTCGGAGTTCGCACTCTCCTCCGAACTCCCCTCCCCCGACGGCGCGTTGGACCACCTCTACGCCGACGGGCTGCGCCCGAGGGCGGGGGTGGCCGCATGAGGCTCTCCTACACCAAGGCGCTCAACCGGGCGCTCACCGACGCCCTCACCGAGGACCCGGCCGTCTGCGTGTTCGGCGAGGACATCGGCGCGGGCATGGCCGGCCCCACCCTCAACCTGCTGAAGCAGTTCGGCCCCGGCCGGATCGTCGACACCCCGCTCTCCGAGCAGGCCTTCACCTCGATGGCGATCGGCGCAGCGCTGACCGGGCGGCGGCCGGTGATCGAGTTCCAGATCCCCTCGCTGCTCTTCCTGGTCTTCGAGCAACTCGTCAACCAGGCCCACAAGTTCTCGCTGATGACGGGTGGTCAGGCGAGCGTGCCGCTGACCTGCCTGGTCCCCGGCTCCGGCTCCCGGGACGGCTGGGCGGGGCAGCACTCCGACCACCCCTACAGCCTGTTCGCCCACGCGGGGATGAAGACCGTCGTACCGGCCACCCCCACCGACGCCTACGGACTGCTCCGCTCGGCCGTCGCCGACCCCGACCCGGTCGTGGTCTTCGCCCCGGCCGCCGCCCTGGCCGTCCGCGAGACCGTCACCTGGGAGCTCGCCCCGATCCCGCTCGGCAAGGCCCGCGTCCACCGCGAGGGCACCGACGTCACCGTGGTCGCCGTCGGCCACCTCGTCCACGACGCCCTGGCCGTTGCCGAGGAGCTCGCCCCCGAGATCTCGGTCGAGGTCTTCGACCCCCGCACCCTCTACCCCTTCGACTGGGACGCCCTGGCCTCCTCCCTGGAGCGCACCGGCCGCCTGGTGGTGATCGACGACTCCAACCGCAGCTGCGGCATCGGCGCCGAGGTCCTGGCCACCGCCGCCGAGCAGATGCGCCTCACCGCCCCGCCGCGCCGCATCACCCGCCCCGACGGCACCGTCCTCCCCTTCGCCCCCGCCCTCGACCGCGCCCTCCAACCGCAGCGCGACCAACTCCGCGACGCCGTCCTCGCCGTCATGAAGTAGCGTGCGCCCGGCACCGGCGGTCAGCCCGCAGTGACCGTCCCCGCACGGCTGGTGACGGCCCTGCCCGCCGGGGCAGCCATCGCCCGTTCGGCCGACATAGGCTGACCTTCACCACCTCGCTCCACTCGCCGCCGGAGGGCCGATGACGGGACGCCGCCCCACCGCCCGCCGCAGCGCGGACGACCTGCTGACCGAGCTCGGCCGGCTCACGGCGTCCGCCCTGGAGCAGGCCGAGCTGCAGAAGGCCCGGGTGGAACTGGCCGAGGCGCTGCAGCGCGAGCTGCTGCCCGCCGCGCTGCCGCAGGTGCCCGGCCTCGGGGTGGCGGCCCGGTACGCCCCGGCCCGGCACGGGCTGAGCATCGGCGGCGACTGGTACGACGGCTTCCTGCTCCCGGACGGCTCGGTGGCGTTCTCGCTCGGCGACGTCCAGGGGCACGACGTGGAGGCGGCCGCCGTGATGGGCCAGGTCCGGGTCGGCCTGCGGGCCCTGGCGACCACCACCACCGACCCCGGCGAGGTCCTCGGTCGCGCCAACGACCTGCTGATATCCCTGGCCGTCCGGCGGTTCGCGACCTGCGTCTTCCTGCGCTACGACCCGGCCACCGGAGAGCTGTGGCACGCCCGGGCCGGGCACGTCCCGCCGGTCTGGGCCGACGACGACCAGCTCTCCCGCCCCGACGAGGGCGGCCCCCCGCTGGGCGTGCTGCCAGGCCAGCGCTATCCGGTCAACCACCACCGGCTCACCGGGTCCGAGGTGGTCGCCCTGGTCACCGACGGTGTGGTCGAGGGGCCGCGGTTCCCGATCGAGGCCGGCCTGGCGCAGGTCGCGGCCGTCCTGCGCGACCGCGGCCGGGCGGCCGACCCGGAGCAGCTCGCGGCCGAGCTGCTGGCGGTGGCCGAACTGACCGGGCACACCGACGACGCCGCCGTCCTGGTACTGCGCCACGGCTGAGCCGGCCGCCCTGCCCGTACCTGCGGCTCCGTACCCGGTCTCCGTACCCGCTCTCCGTGCGTGTCACCGGCCGGTCCGCCGCCCGACCGTAGTGTGATGGCTCCTGTGCCGCTACCCATCACTCCCCGCGCCCGCGACCTCCGCCGCCCGGCGGCCACCGGCGCCCTCCTGCTGGCCGTCACCGCCGTCTACCTCGCGGCCGGACGGCTCGGTCTGCTGCAGCAGGTGGTGATCGGCGGGGCGAAGGTCACCCCGCTCTGGCCGCCGACCGGGATCGCGCTCACCTGCCTGCTGATCTTCGGGCTCCGGTCCTGGCCCGGGGTGGCCCTCGGCGCCTTCCTGGTGATCGCCTCGTCGGCCGCCCCGCACTGGGGCTCGATCGGCATCGTGGCGGGCAACACCCTGGCCCCGGTCGCCGCGTACCTGATGCTCCGTCGGGTCGGCTTCCGCATCGAGCTGGACCGGCTGCGGGACGGGATGGCGCTGGTCTTCCTCGGAGCCTTCGCCGGGATGCTGATCAGCGCCACCATCGGCACCGCGGTGCTGGGGCTGAGCGGCAGCCTGCCCCAGGGCGGCTTCTGGCCCACCTGGTCGGCCTGGTGGGCCGGGGACGCGATGGGGGTCCTGGTGATCACCCCGCTGCTGCTCGCCCTGCGCGCCGCCCGGATCCCCGACGACACCGGGCCGCTCGACTGGGCGGAGCCGCTCGTCCTGCTGGCCGGGACGGCGACCGTCACGGTGATCGCCACCTCCACCAAGCTGAGCGTGCTGTTCCTGGTCTTCCCGTTCCTGATCTGGGCCGCGATCCGGTTCCAGATGCTCGGCGCCGCGCCCTGCGTGGCGGTGGTCTCCGTGCTCACCATCACCGCCGCCACCCGGCACGACGGCCCGTTCGCCGACCACGGGCTGGTCGCCGACATGGTGACCCTCCAGGCCCTCAACGCCTGCGCCGCGCTCACCGGCCTGCTGCTGTCGACCATCGTCGCCGAACAGCGCGACACCAACCGCCGCCTCGAACAGGCCTGCGTCGAACTGGCCGAGGTGGTCCGCCGCCTGGCCCCCGGCCTCCCCGGCGACCGACTGCCACCGGAGGACGGTTTCTAGGGGTTGCCGTCCGTCGGCTGCTGGTCCGTCAGGTCGACCCCGAGGGTACGGGCCAGCCCTTCGGCGCCCGCCTCGGTCAGCAGGACGACCCGCGGACTGGCGCCCCACCGCACCCAGTCGAGCGCGAACAGGCGCGCGGTGAGTGCGGCGCCGAGGCCGCCGGCCAGGTGGTGCTGGTGTTCGCTCCAGTCGACGCAGTACCGAACGGCGGGCCGGCGCGGCGCCAACTCATCGGGGTCGACGCCGAGTTCGGCGAGCACCATCCATCCGTCGGGCGCGATGACGTACCGGACATCGCGGCCGTAGGAGGACGGCCGGTCGTGGCGGGCCTCGGCGGGGCGGTGCACACCGTCGTGGCCGGTGAGCACCCCGCGCTCCAGCAGGCCGCGCATCAGGGCCACGCCGAGCCGGCCCGCCAGGTGGTCGTAGCAGGAACGGGCCCGGTGCAGCGCGTTGCTCCGGTTGCCCTGCTTCAGCGAGGTGATCGGCAGCGGCGGGGCGATCACGGCAAGAGCCTCCAGCGCGGCGCTCACCTCCGGGCCGGCGAGCCGGTGGAGGCGGTGCCGGCCGCGCCGTTCGACGGTGACCAGCCCGCCCTCCGCCAGCCTGGCCAGGTGCACACTGGCCGTCGCGGCGCCGATGCCGGCCTCCTCGGCCAGGGCGCCCGCCGCCAGCGGACGGCCGTCGGCGAGGCACTTGAGGATGGCGGCCCGCGAGGGATCGGCGATCAGCGCGGCGGCGCGGGCGATGTCGGTCTGCCGCCTGAGGGCGGGGGCCCGACGGGGGTCGACGGGTCGGCTGCTGGTGTTCGGCACGGACCCACCCTAGGACCATGACGTTTCGTCAGGCAACGAAGCGTCCGGCGCCGATGCTCGTGACCATGACCATCGCAGCGCCCCACCGCGACACCGGCATCCGCCTCCGCCGACGCCCGGCCCTGGCACCCCTGATCACCCTCAGCCTCGGCTACTTCCTGGTGATGCTGGACGTCACCGCCGTCAACGTCGCGCTCCCCTCCGTCCGGTCCGCCCTCGGCACCGGTTCCTCCGCGCTCCAGTGGATCGTCGACGGCTACAGCACCGTCTTCGCCGCCCTGCTGCTGCTCGGCGGCGGACTCGCCGACCGGTACGGCCCGCGCCGGGTCTTCCTCGCCGGGCTGGGGGTGTTCACCGCCGCCTCCGCCGGCTGCGGCCTGGCCGCAACCTCCGGCGCGCTGATCGCCGGCCGGCTCGGCCAGGGCGCGGGAGCGGCCCTGCTCGTCCCCGCCTCGCTGGCCCTGCTCCAGGCGGCCTTCCCCGGCGGCGCCGATCGGGCCCGGGCCGTAGCCGTCTGGGGTGCCGTCGCGGCGGTCGCCTTCGGCGCCGGGCCGGCGGTCGGCGGACTGCTCGTCGCGGCGGCGGACTGGCGCGCGGTGTTCTGGCTCAACCTGCCGCTCGGCGCACTCGCCCTCCTCCTGACCCTGCGACACTTCCCCTCCACCACAGCCCGTCTGACGGCCCGGAAGGCGGACCCGGCCGGCCAACTGCTCGCCGTCCTCGGCCTCGCCGGGGTGGCCGGCGGCCTCAACGAGGCGGGCTCACGCGGCTGGACGTCTCCCGTCACGCTCTCCGCCCTCGGCGTGGGCGCCGCGGCCCTGGCGGCATTCGTCCTGGTGGAGCGCGCCCTCTCCACCCGCGCTGCCGCCCGCCTGCCGCTGCTGAACCCGGCCCTCTTCCGCTCCCGCGCCTTCACCGCGACCACCGTGATCGGCCTGCTGATCAGCTTCGGCTACTACGGGATGCTCTTCCTCACCACCCTCTACTTCCAACAGCAGCGCCACCTCGGCCCGTTGGAGACCGGCCTGGCCCTCCTGCCCTCCGCCGGCATGGGCCTGCTCGCCGCCCCGCTCTTCGGCCGCATCGCCGCACGCACCGGCCCGCACCTCCCGATGCTCGCCGGCCTCCTCCTCGGCGCCGCCGGCTTCCTGGCCTGGACCTTCGCCGGCCCCGACACCCCCTACCCTGCCCTCCTCCTCGCCCTGACCGCCACCGGCCTCGGCCAGACCACCACCGCCCTCGCCGCCGTCGCCACCGTCATCACCTCCGCCCCACCCGCCGGCACCGGTATCGCCACCGCCGTCTTCAACGTCTCCCGCCAGATCGGCAGCACCCTCGGCGTAGCCCTCTTCGGCACCTTCGCCGCCACCTCCCCCGACCCCACCACCGCCCTCCACCTCTCCGCCACCCTCGCCGCAACCGCCTTCACCACCGCCGCCCTCCTCACCCGCTCACTCCGACCCCCACGGCACAAGAGCCCCTGACGGCCCGTCACCGCAGCCCACTGGGCTCCATGGGTCAGCGACCCGCCGTTCGCGGTGCTCCGCTTCGTCCGCGCCGTCGAGCGCGCCGCGTCAACCTGCCGCCGCCCCGACTGGCGCTCCCCGGCCCGCGCCGCCTGCCTGGTGCCACGGGATCGCTGCGGACCCCCTGCGGCTGCACGCCTGGGTGCAGACTGAGGACGGCGCAGCGGTGGCCGAACCACCTTCCACCCTCGCCTACACGCCCGTCCTCCCCCTCGGAGCCCGCCATCACCGCCACCGCTGAGCCGATCATCTAGTGCCGTGCCCGGCACTAGGTCCGCGACGACACCTGCGGCCTCGGCCCCTACCGCGCCGGGCTCGTGGAGACCTACTGGCGGTGGGAACAGGACCCGGCCCTGCTCGTCGGCTACGGCCGCCAGCAGCCCGAATCCCTGGAGGCCCGCACCGAGGGCACCGCCCACCAGCTCCGCGGCGACAACATCCGCTTCACCGTCTACGACCTCACCGGCGAAGTGCCGGTCCCCGCAGGGGTCACCACCCTGCTGCCCGACCAGGCCGTCCGCACCGCCGAGTACGTCGTCATGCTCGCCCCCGAGGCCCGCGGCAAGGGCCTGGGGACCGCCGCCACCCGCCTCACCCTCGACTACGCCTTCCACATCACCAACCTGCGGATGATCTGGCTCAAGGTCCTCGCTCCCAACAGAGCTGCCGTCCGCGCCTACGAGAAGGCCGGCTTCAAGGCCGCCGGAACGCTGCGCGAGGCCGGGTACTGGCTCGGCCGCGTCTGCGACGAACTGGTCATGGACGCCCTCGCCTCCGACTTCACCGGCCCCTCCGCCATCACGTTCCAACTGCCGCAGTAGCCCACCCCTGGGTTCAACTCGGTTACATCGCAGTCCACTTCAGCGTCTGTGCACGCCGCCAGGCCGCACCGGCCCGTACGGAGCCCCGGGCGGAACAGAGGACCGGCGGCCCATGTGCTCGGGACGGCGGGCGGGTGATGGTGGTGCGACTCCGAGGCCGACGGTCCGGAGACGCACCCGACACCCGGGAGGGAGGTGTCCCATGGCGATCGTCGTCCGCCGGCTCGAGAAGATCGAGACCACCGCCGGCTGTGAGCTGACCAACGACTGCTGATCCACTCCCGGGAGGGGAGCCGGCAACGGCGGTCGCGTGACGCCGGCTCCCCTCCCGGTCCGCGGACCGGAGAGGAAACACCGTGATACGGCCCAGAGTGAAGCCCGTCCTGCCTCCGATTCCGCTCGGCGGCGGCCGGATCCGGCTCGGCACCGACCTAGGCATCGCCGCCGACCTCCAGGACGACGCGCAGGGGCACGTCCGGCAGTTGCTGCGCCTGCTCGACGGCAGCCTGACGACAGCTCAGGTTTCGGAGGCGATGCTCCAATTCGACCCCACCGTGTCCGCGGCGGAGGTGGAGGCGGCCATCGCCGGGCTCGACGAGGCGGGCTTCCTGGAGGACGCCGCCGACGCGCCCCCTGCCGTGCTCAGCGAAGCCGAAGTGGTGCGCTACCGGCGCAACTTCGAGTTCTTCTCGCACTTCCACCAACCCGGCACCACCCGCTTCGACTACCAGGAGCGCCTGAAGCTGGCCAAGGTCACCGTGGTCGGCCTCGGTGGGCTGGGCACCTTCACCGCCCTGTCGCTGGCCGCGCTCGGCGTGGGTGACCTGGTCCTGGTGGACCACGACTCGGTCGATCCCTCCAACCTCAACCGCCAGGTGCTGTACGGCAGTTCGGATGTCGGCCGCCCGAAGGCGGAGGCCGCCGCCGAGCGCCTGGCCGCCGTGAACCCGCACAGCACCGTGACCGCGCACGTGGCCCGGGTGGCGGGGGTCGCCGACGCCCGGCGCTGGACCGCCGGCCGCGACCTGGTGGTCTGCGCGGCGGACCGGCCCCGGCTGCGGATCTACGAGTGGTTCAACGAGGCGGCCCTGGCCGAGGGCGTCCCGTGGGTGCGGGCCGGGAACTCCGGCCTGACGGTCAGTGCGTTCCTCCACGTGCCGTACGAGACGGCCTGCTTCGACTGCGTGCAGCGCACCGCGCGCGAGGAGTCGGCGGACTACGCCGCGGCCGCCACCTACATCGTCGAGCAGCTCGGCGAGACCGGGGTCAACCCCTGCACCGCCCCGGTCGCGGGTCTGGTCGGCAACATCACCGCGCTGGAGGTCACCAAACAGCTCACCGGCGCGGCCGTCCCGGCCATCAGGGGCCGCCGGCTGATCCTCGACCTCCAGCGGATGGAGGTCGACTACGCGGAGGGCGTCCGCCGCCCCGACTGCCCGACCTGCTCGGCCCCACCCACCGCCAACTCCCCGACGGAGCACCGGACATGACCGGCCCGCTGACCGACACCAGCACCGTCGCCCTCCACCCCCTGCACATCGGCCCGCCCGAGGACGGCGTGCACGAGGTGGGGCGCCCCGACACCGGGACCTTCATCGGCCTCCCCGGCGAGGGCGTGGCGATCATCGAGTGGCTGTCCGACGGCCTCACGCTGGCCGAGGTGGGCGAACGCTTCACCCAACGCTACGGCGCAGCACCGGAGTTGGCGGACTTCCTGGCCGCCCTGGAGGAGTGCGGCTTCGTCCGCGCCGTGGACGGACGGCCGGTGGCAGCCGAGGCCGCACCGGCCGACCCGGCCCGGCCACGCGGGTGGCGGCTGCTGGCCGGCCTCCCGCAGTCCGCCGTCGGCTGGCTGCTCGCGCCACCGCTGCGCGCGCTGTACGTCCTGGTCTGGCTCGCCGTCCCCGCCCTGCTGCTGGCCCGCCCCGAACTCCTGCCGCACTCCCGCGACGCCCTGGTCAACTCCCGCCCGATGACCAGCATGATCATCCTGACTCTGATCGGCTGGGCCCTGATCTTCCTGCACGAGCTGGCCCACCTCCTCACCGCCCGCGCCCGCGGCTGCGTCGGCTCCCTCTCGGTCGGCCGCCGGATGTACTTCCTGGTCGCCCAGACCGACATGACCGGCGTGCGCGCCCTCCCCCGCAAGGAGCGCTACGCGCCCTACCTGGCCGGCATCACCTTCGACCTGACCGTACTGCTGGCCTGCTGGTCGCTGCGCCTGGCCGGCCTCGACAGCGGCTACGCCCGGGCCGTCGCCTACCTGTGCGCCGTGCAGTTCGTCTTCCAGTGCGCGGTCTTCCTGCGCACCGACCTCTACTACGTGCTCACCAACTGGCTCCGCCTCGGCAACCTCAACGCCGACGCCCGCCTGATGCTGCGCAACCTGACCAACCGTCTGCGCGGCCGCCCCCAGCTCCCGTTGACCGGCATCCCGGAGCGCGAGCAGCGCATCGTCCGCCGCTACCTCCCCCTCCACGTCGCCGGAATCCTGGTCGCCCTCGCCAACCTCTGCTGGCTGGTCCTCCCCGCCACCGTCTCCCTGGTCCGCCGCTCCGTCGAGGCCCTGGCCTCCGACGACCTCCTCTCCCGCCTCGACGGCCTCGGCTTCCTCCTCATCCTGACCCTGAACCTCGGCACCCTCCTGACCGTCTCCGTCCGCGAACGCCGCTCCCGCCTCCGCCCCGCACCAGCGGACTGACGGGCCGTCAGAACCTGGGCGGCCGTCAGGAGCTGGTCGGCACGTTCGACGGCACGCCGAGGTCGGCGAGCAGGCCACGGATCCGGGCCTCGATCTGGTCGCGGATCGGGCGGACCGCCTCGACGCCCTGGCCGGCCGGGTCGTCCAGCTTCCAGTCCAGGTAGGTCTTGCCGGGGAAGAAGGGGCAGGCGTCGCCACAGCCCATGGTGACCACCACGTCGGACGCCCGGACGGCCTCGGCGGTCAGCACCTTGGGGGTCTCGGCGGAGATGTCGATCCCGACCTCGGCCAGGGCCTCGACCACCGCGGGGTTCACGGAGTCGGCCGGGGCGGAACCGGCGGAGCGGACCTCGACCCGGTCGCCGCCGAGATGGGTCAGGAAGGCGGCGGCCATCTGGGAGCGGCCGGCGTTGTGGACACAGACGAACAGCACGGACGGAACGGCGGGAGCACTCACGGCAGTTGGATCCTTCGCGGTCTGGACGGGGTCAGGCGGTGGTGGTGGCCGGGCGCGGCACCGGAGCGGGTTCGATCGGGGCGGGTGCCGGGCGGCCGAACAGCAGGACGAGGAGTGCGAGGCCGGCCACCAGGCCCACCAGTTGGGCGACGGCGAACGGCAGCACCGAGGCGGGGGCGATGCCGGCGAAGCTGTCCGTGAAGGCCCTGCCGATGGTCACCGCCGGGTTGGCGAAGGAGGTCGAGGAGGTGAACCAGTAGGCGGCGCCGATGTAGGAGGCGACCGCGGCGGGGGCGAAGCGGTCGCGGCCGGTCCGGGCCAGGCCGAAGATCAGCAGGACGAGGCCGGTGGTGGCCACGACCTCCCCCAGCCACAGGTGCGGTGACGACCGGTCATGGGTGGAGAAGGCCACCGCCGGCTCGGCGAACATCGCGTCCGCCAGCACCGCCCCCGCGATCGCACCGCCGGTCTGGGCGGCGGCGTAGGCCGCGACCTCACGCAGACCGGGGCCGCCTGAGCGCCGGCCGGTCCACCAGGCGGCCAGGGTGACCACCGGGTTGAAGTGGGCACCGGAGAGCGGGCCGAGCAGCAGGATCAGCACGCCGAGGCCGAACACGGTGGCCAGCGAGTTGGCCAGCAGCTGCAGTCCGACGTCCTGCGACAGCCGGCTGGCCTGGATGCCGGAGCCGACCACCACCGCGACCAGGGCGGCGGTCCCGACGAACTCCGCGGCGACCCGGCGGCCGAGCGGAACGGCGGCGGTCATCTCGCATCCTCGGACCGGCCCGGGGCCTCCAGCAGGGCGGACAACTTGGCCAGCGCCGCCGGGATCACCCAGTAGTAGACCCAGGTCCCGCGCCGCTCGGAGCCCACCAGGCCCGCTTCGCGCAGCACCTTGAGGTGGTGGGAGATCGTCGGCTGGGACACGTCGAACGGGCCGGTCAGGTCGCAGACGCACGCCTCGCCGCCCTCGTGGGAGGCGATCAGCGACAGCAGCCGCAGCCGCACCGGGTCCCCGAGGGCCTTGAACATCTTCGCCAGGTCGGCGGCAGCGGCCTCTTCGAGCGGCTCGCGCACCATCGGCGAGCAGCACGCGACGGCGTCGTCCTGCCCGAGCACCTCAAGTTCCAGATTCGACATGCGTCTATGTTGACAGCCATCTATCCCCAGGGGCAAGCTCCCTGTATCGAGAACTGTCGAATCAAGCATCCCGGATCGGGGAGACCGCCATGTCCCGCGTTCAGCTCGCCCTTCGCGTCGCCGACCTCGAAGGCTCCATCGCCTTCTACTCCAAGCTGTTCGGCACCGAGCCCGCCAAGCGCCGCCCCGGCTACGCCAACTTCGCCGTCACCGAACCCCCGCTGAAGCTCGTCCTCATCGAGGGCGAGCCCGGCGAGGACACCCGCCTGGACCACCTCGGCGTCGAGGTCGCCACCGCCGACCAGGTCGCCGCCGCCACCGACCGCCTCAAGGACGCCGGACTGGCCACCTTCGAGGAGAACGACACCTCCTGCTGCTACGCCCTCCAGGACAAGGTCTGGGTCCACGGCCCGGGCCGGGAGCCCTGGGAGGTCTACGTCGTCAAGGCCGACGCCGACACCCTGGGCAAGAGCGCCGACGGCGCCCCCAGCGCCTGCTGCACCACCACCGAGCAGGCACAAGCCGCCGCAGGATGCGCCTGCTGACCCACTCCGGCGCCCCGGCCGACCGTCAGATCCGCCGGTTCCCGGTGGCACTGACGGTCCGTCGAGCGTCGCGAGCGGTCAGGGCTCGGCACACCTGACGGAGGAGGCGCGGTCGGCGCCGGGGCCGGCCCAGTCGGCCCCACTGTGGCGCTCTCGGTGACAGCTTGCACGGCGAAGCGGATGCGACTCGCGCCCCCCGAAGGGGGCCTCCTTCCGGACTGGGTCCAACAGAAACAAGCAGGCATGCTTGATTTGTTCCTGAGGGCCTGTCAGGCTGCTGCGCGTCGGGCGGGGCCAGGCCAGTCGGAGGGGACTCGGGGTGCTGCGGATCGGGAACGCGTCGGGGTTCTACGGGGACCGCTTCGCGGCGATGCGGGAGATGCTGACCGGCGGGCCGTTGGACGTGCTGACCGGGGACTACCTGGCCGAGCTCACGATGCTGATCCTGGCGCGGGACCGGCTCAAGGACCCGGGGCTCGGCTACGCCCGCACGTTCCTGCGGCAGTTGGAGGAGTGCCTCGGCGAGGCCACCGACCGGAACGTGCGGCTCGTGGTGAACGCGGGCGGCCTCAATCCGGCCCGACTCGCCGAAGCCGTCCACGAGTTGGCGGCCAAGCAGGGGATCCCGCTCGCGGTCGGCGTGGTGGAGGGGGACGACGTCCTCGGACGGCCCGACCTCGGGCTGCCGCCCGGGCTGCTGGCGGCCAACGCCTACCTCGGCGGCCGCGGCATCGCCGAGTGCCTCAAGGCCGGCGCCCAGCTGGTGGTGACGGGACGTGTCACCGACGCCGCGCTGGTGAGCGGCCCCGCGCAGGCCCACTTCGGCTGGGGCGAGGGCGACTTGGACGCGCTCGCCGGGGCGGTGGTGGCCGGTCACGTGCTGGAGTGCGGGGCGCAGGCCACCGGCGGGAACTACGCCTTCTTCGGCGAGCACGACGTGACCCACCCCGGCTTCCCGATCGCCGAGCTGCACGCGGACGGTTCCAGCGTGATCACCAAGCACCCGGGCACCGGCGGTGCGGTCACCACCGAGACCGTCACCGCCCAGCTGCTGTACGAGACTTCGGGCGCGCGGTACGCCGGACCGGACGTCACCGCCCGCCTCGACTCCGTCCGGCTGAGCCAACAGGGCCCGGACCGGGTCCGGATCGACGGGGCACGGGGCGAGGCCCCACCCCCCACCCTCAAGGTCGGCCTCAACCGGCTCGGCGGCTGGCGCAACGAAGTGGTGTTCGTCCTCACCGGCCTGGACATCGAAGCGAAGGCCGAGCTGGTCAAGCGTCAACTCGCGCACCGCATCGCCGACATGGACGCCCGCTGGACGCTCGCCCGCACGGACCACCCCGACGCCGCCACCGAGGAGACCGCCTCCGCGCTGCTCCGCGTCACGGTCCGCAGCCAGGACCAGCACGCCGTCGGCCGGGCCTTCACCGCGGCCGCCGTCGAACTCGGGCTCTCCGGCTACCCGGGCTTCCACGTCACGGCCCCGCCCGGGCCGGCCACCCCGTACGGCGTCTTCGAGGCCGCCTACCTGGACGCCACGGCCGTCCCGCACACCGCCGTCCTGCCGGACGGCACCCGCCGCACCATCCAACCCTCGAAGATCACACAGATCTTGGAGCCCGCCACCGAGCCGCCTCTTCCACTTCCGCCGCCGCACGGCCCCACCCGCCGCACCCCGCTCGGCCTCGCCTTCGGCGCCCGCAGCGGCGACAAGGGCGGCGACGCCAACCTCGGCGTCTGGGCCCGCAGCGAGGCGGGCTGGCGCTGGCTGGCCCACCACCTCACCGTCGACCGCCTCCGCGAACTCCTGCCGGAGACCGCCGGGTTGACCATCCACCGCCACCTCCTCCCGCACTTGCGCGCCGTCAACTTCGAGCTGGTCGGCCTGCTCGGCGAGGGGGTCGCCTCCCAGCACCGCTTCGACCCGCAGGCCAAGGCCCTCGGCGAGTGGCTGCGGGCCCGCCACGTCGACCTCCCGGAGGAGCTGCTGTGACCACGCTGCCCACCCGCCTCGACCCGTCCTCCCCGGAGTTCGCCGAGCACCGCACCGCGATGCTCGGCAAGCTGGCCGAGCTGGACGCCGAGCACGCCAAGGCGCTGGCCGGTGGCGGCCCCAAGTACCTGGAGCGGCACCGGAGTCGGGGCAAGCTGCCGGCCCGCGAGCGGATCGAGCTGCTGCTCGACCCCGGCTCGCCGTTCCTGGAACTCTCGCCGCTCGCCGCCTGGGGCAGCGACTACCCGGTGGGCGCGGCGCTGGTCACCGGGATCGGGGTGATCGAGGGCACCGAGTGCGTGATCACCGCCAACGACCCGACCGTACGCGGCGGGGCCAGCAACCCGTGGACCCTGCGCAAGGCCCTGCGCGCCAACGAGATCGCCCTCGCCAACCGCCTCCCGCTGGTCAACCTGGTGGAGTCCGGCGGGGCCGACCTGCCCAGCCAGAAGGAGATCTTCATCCCCGGCGGGGCGCTCTTCCGCGACCTCACCCGGCTCTCCGCGGCCGGCATTCCCACCATCGCCGTGGTGTTCGGCAACTCCACCGCCGGCGGGGCCTACGTGCCCGGCATGTCGGACCACACCGTGCTGGTCCGCGACCGGGCGAAGGTCTTCCTCGGCGGGCCGCCGCTGGTGAAGATGGCCACCGGTGAGGAGTCGGACGACGAGTCGCTGGGCGGCGCCGGGATGCACGCCCGCACCTCCGGGCTGGCGGACCACCTGGCCGAGGACGAGCACGACGCGCTGCGCACCGCCCGACGGATCGTCAGGCGCCTGCGCTGGCAGAAGGCCGGGGCCTCCCCCGACCTCACCGCCGAGCCGCCGAAGTACGACGAGGAGGAGCTGCTCGGTCTCGTCCCCGCCGACCTCAAGGTGCCGTTCGACCCGCGCGAGGTGATCGCCCGCATCGTGGACGGCTCGGACTTCGACGAGTTCAAGCCGCTGTACGGGCCGAGCCTGGTGACCGGCTGGGCCGAACTGCACGGCTACCCGGTCGGCATCCTGGCCAACGCCCAGGGCGTGCTGTTCAGCCCGGAGTCCCAGAAGGCCGCCCAGTTCATCCAGTTGGCGAACCAGCGCGACATCCCGCTGCTCTTCCTGCACAACACCACCGGCTACATGGTCGGCCAGGCCTACGAGCAGGGCGGCATCATCAAGCACGGCGCGATGATGATCAACGCGGTCTCCAACAGCAAGGTCCCGCACCTCTCCGTGCTGATCGGTGCCTCCTACGGGGCCGGCCACTACGGCATGTGCGGCCGTGCGTACGAGCCGCGCTTCCTGTTCGCCTGGCCCAGCGCCAAGTCGGCGGTGATGGGCGCTCAGCAGCTGGCCGGGGTGCTCTCGATCGTGGCCCGGCAGTCGGCGGCGGCGAAGGGGCAGCCCTACGACGAGGACGCCGACGCGGCGATCCGGGCCATGGTGGAGCAGCAGATCGAGGCGGAGTCACTGCCGGTCTTCCTCTCCGGCCGGCTCTACGACGACGGGGTGATCGACCCCAGGGACACCCGCACCGTACTCGGCATCTGCCTCTCCGCGATCCACAGCGCCCCGGTGGAGGGCGCGCGCGGCTACGGCGTCTTCCGGATGTAGGCAGCAGCTACCAGAACAGAGGGACTGACGGATGATCACATCGGTACTGGTCGCCAACCGGGGCGAGATCGCCCGCCGGGTCTTCCGCACCTGCCGGGCGCTCGGCATCGCCACCGTCGCCGTGCACTCGGACCCCGACGCCGACGCCCCGCACGTCCGGGAGGCCGACGCGGCCGTCCGGCTGCCCGGTGCGACGGCGGCGGAGACCTACCTGCGCGGCGAACTGCTGGTGAAGGCGGCCCTGGCGGCCGGGGCGGACGCCGTCCATCCGGGGTACGGATTCCTGTCCGAGAACGCCGAGTTCGCCCGTGCCGTGCTGGACGCCGGGCTGGTCTGGATCGGGCCGCCACCGGAGTCGATCGCCGCGATGGGCTCCAAGACGGCGGCCAAGCGGCTGATGGCGGAGGCCGGGGTGCCGGTGCTCGCCGCACCGGCCGAGCCGACCGAGGCGGACCTGCCGCTGCTGGTCAAGGCGGCGGCGGGCGGCGGCGGGCGGGGCATGCGGGTGGTGCGCCGACTGGCCGACCTGCCGGGCGAGTTGGCGGCGGCGCGGGCGGAGGCGGGGCGGGCCTTCGGGGACGAGGAGGTGTTCTGCGAGCCGTACCTGCCGGACGGGCGGCACGTGGAGGTGCAGCTGCTCGCGGACGGTCACGGCACCGTCTGGGCCGTCGGCGACCGGGACTGCTCGCTCCAGCGCCGCCACCAGAAGGTGATCGAGGAGGCCCCGGCCCCCGGGCTCTCCGACGGGCTGCGCGCCGAGCTGCACCGCGCGGCGGTCGCGGCCGCCCGGGCGATCGGCTACCGGGGCGCCGGGACGGCCGAGTTCCTGCTCGGGCCGGACGGCCGGTGCTGGTTCCTGGAGATGAACACCCGGCTCCAGGTGGAGCACCCCGTCACCGAGTGCGTCACCGGGCTGGACCTGGTGGCCTGGCAGCTGCGGATCGCCGAGGGCGCCGCCCTGCCACCGGAGCCGCCGGCCACCCGGGGCCACGCGATCGAGGCGCGGCTCTACGCCGAGGACGCCGAACAGGACTGGCAGCCCCGCACCGGGCGGCTGCACCGGCTCGAAGTGCCGGGCGTGAGCGTGGAGTTCGAGGTCTCTTCAGCGGAGCGAGGCCTGCGCCTGGACTCGGGCGTGGACGACGGCACCGAGATCGGCCCGCACTACGACCCGATGCTGGCCAAGCTGATCGCCTGGGCACCGACCCGCCCCGAGGCGGCCCGGCTGCTCGCCACCGCCCTGGACCGGGCCCGGATCCACGGTCCTGGCAGCAACCGCGCCCTGCTCACCGCCGCGCTGCGCCATCCCGCCTTCCTAGCAGGCGAGTTGCACACCGGTTTCCTGGCCGCCCACGACCTGACGGGCCACCGCCCCGACCAGCCCCTGGCCGCCCTGGTGGCCGCCCTCGCCGGGGCCGGCTCCGGCCCGTTCCCGCCGGGATGGCGCAACCTCAGCTCCCAGCCGCAGCAGCGCCGTTACCGCTCCGAGGACGGCACCGAGCACCTGGTGCGTTTCCGGCTCGACCGCTCCGGCCTGCACGCCGAAGGCTTCGCCGACCTCGAACTCCTCTCCCGCACAACGGAGTCGGTGGCACTCCGGATCGCCGGAGTCACCCACCGCTGGCAGTTGGCCCGCTACGGCGACCGGCTCCACCTGGACGGCCCGACCGGAGCCGTCGCACTCACCGAACTCCCGCTCCTGCCCGAACCGGTGGCCACCCACGCCCCCGGCGCCCTGCTCGCCCCGATGCCGGGCACGGTCACCCGCACCGGCGCCGAACCCGGCGAGCGCGTCACCGCCGGGCAGCCGCTGCTCTGGCTGGAGGCGATGAAGATGGAGCACCGGATCAGCGCGCCCGCCGACGGCGTACTGGCCGAACTCCGCGTCACCGTCGGCCAGCAGGTCGAGCCCGGCACCCTGCTCGCCGTGGTCGAGAGCTGACCGCCACCTCATCCCTCTGTCGCACGGAAAGGACCACCCTCATGTCCGCGTCCGCACCGCTGCCCAGCACCGTCGAATCCGAGGAACACCAGGCCCTGCGCCGGGCCGTGGGCGACCTCGCCCGCCGCTACGGCCCCGAGTACTTCCGCCGCAAGGCCCGCGCCGGGGAGCCCGTAGAGGAGCTCTGGGCGGAGGCCGGCAAGGCCGGCTACCTCGGCGTCAACCTGCCCATCGAGTACGGCGGCGGGGGCGGCGGTATCACCGAACTCGCCATCGTCCTAGAGGAGTTGGGCGCAGCTGGGGCGCCACTGCTGATGATGATCGTCTCCCCTGCGATCTGCGGCACGGTGATCGCCCGCTACGGCACCCCCGAGCAGCGGCAGCGCTGGCTGCCGGGCCTGGCCGACGGCACCCGCAGGATGGCCTTCGGCATCACCGAACCGGACGCCGGCTCCAACTCCCACCGGCTCACCACCACCGCCCGCCGGGACGGCACCGACTGGCTGCTGACCGGCCGCAAGGTCTTCATCTCGGGCGTGGACCACGCCGACGCGGTGCTCTTCGTGGCCCGCACCGAGGACGCCCGGACGGGGCGGCTCAAGCCCGCGCTGTTCGTCGTCCCGCGCGAGACGCCGGGCTTCGAGTACCGGCCGATCCCGATGGAACTGGTCACCGCGGAACGGCAGTTCCAGGTCTTCCTGGACGACGTCCGGCTGCCCTCCGACGCCCTGGTCGGCGCCGAGGACGCCGGCCTCGACCAGCTCTTCGCCGGTCTCAACCCGGAGCGGGTGATGACCGCCGCCTTCGCCCTCGGCCTGGCCCGCCAGGCCCTGGACATCGCCACCGACTACGCCCGCACCCGCACCGTCTGGGACACCCCGATCGGCGCCCACCAGGCCATCGCCCACCCCCTCGCCCAGTGCGCCATCGAGATCGAACTGGCCCGCCTGATGACCTCCCGCGCCGCCCAGCTCTACGACCTCGGCCACGACCAGGCCGCCGGCCAGGCTGCCAACATGGCCAAGTACGCCGCCGCCGAAGCTGCCTGCCACACCGTCGACCAGGCCGTCCACACCCTCGGCGGCAACGGCCTCACCCAGGAGTACGGCCTCGCCTCCCTCCTCACCGCCACCCGCGTCGCCCGGATCGCCCCGGTGAGCCGCGAGATGATCCTCAACTACGTCTCCCAGCACACCCTCGGCCTCCCCCGCTCCTACTGAGCTCCAGACGCACCGACAGCCGGAACGGCCCGAGCCAGGCGATGAACCCATGACTCGGGCCGTTCCGCGGTTCACCCCTCCTCGGCCGCCCTGAACGCCGCGTCCCAGGGGTACGGCTCGGCCTGTCCGGACGCGTGCGGTACGAAGCCGCCCGGCCCGAGCAGCACCCGCACACCCGCCGCCCGGAGCACCTCCACGCTCTTCGGGAACTGCGGGTGCCCGGCCATCGTGTCCTTCACGCACGGCATGACCACCAGCCGGAGGCCGCCGCCGAACACCTGGCCGAGGCCCGTCGGATCGCCGACGGGATCGGCACCTACGACCAGCAGTCGCTCGTCTTCGGCACCACCAACACCGCGGTTCACGAGGTCTCGACGCTCGTCGATCAGCACCGCTACCGCGAGGCCCTGGACGTGGCCCGCACGGTACTGATCCCGGCCGACCGGCCGGTGTCCCGCACAGCTCGGCACCACACCGACGTGGCCCGCGCCACGCTGTTCGTAGCGGTGCACCGTGGGCCACCCCGGGCAGACCCGGCAGACGAAGACGTAGAGCCCTCCGAGCCCGCCCATCTGCATGCCGTGCACTTCGTCCTCGTCCGAGCCCCCGTCCAGTTCCCAGCCCGAGCCCGGCCGGGTCCGCTCCTCCACTGGCAGGCCGTACCCCGGGTACTCGACGGCCTCGGTCGGGTGCAGCACGCAGGGCAGCGGGACGTACTCCTCGTCGTACTCGTGGGGCTCGGGCACCGTCTCCAGCACCGGTCCTGACGCCACCTCGGCAGCCGCGCGCCAGTACAGCACCGGCACCGGCGACCACTGGTCCTGCTCGGAGTGGATCAGCGGGCACCAGAGCAGCTGGAGCAAGTCGGCACCCGACGGGTACTCCAACGCCGGTACCTCCCGGGCGTACAGCTGGAGCACCGGGACCAGGGCCTCCGGCTCGGGGCCGACAGGCGAGGTCGAGCGGCGGGGGCGGGACGGTGAAGCGCATCACGTTCCTATCGGGGGCGGCGCGCAGTGTGGTGCCGTCCTCGGACGCGCGAGTTCCAGAGAGAAGCCGAGCTCCGCCAGGCGGGCCGGCGCGCCCCCGGGGCCGGTGTCCTCCCGAGTGATCGCGGATCCGGCCACGATCGACCCCGGGTGGTACGAGACCGCGAGCATCACCGGCTCCCCCTCCACCAGGTATCGCCGCTCCCGCACCCACACCGGGTCACCCGCGCTGACGCCCAGCGCGTCGGCGAGGCGTTCCGGGCACGGCTCCTCCCGGACTGACAGCCGGTCCACCGACTGCGGCCGGCCGTCGAGGTCGAGGTCCCACACCGACCGGCCGCTGCCCCAGACGGAGCGGTCGAGGCGCCGCGTGCCGTGGCGGAGGACCGGCCGGAAGGTGCGGACCCGAGTGCCGGAGCCGCGGCGGGTCTCGGTCAGCCCTTCGGCGCCGAGCTGCGCGAGGGCCTCGCGGGCGATCCGGGCGTGCAGCGGCTCCTCGGGCACGGCAGTTCCTCCAGCTCGGTGCGGATCTCCGGGAGGAACGATAGAACCAGGAGCGGGTCAGCGGACCGCGGCTTCGAGCGGGCGGATCATCACCAGCCGGGGCCAGCGGTCCAGGCCGTGGGCGGCCTCCTCGGCGCGGATGGCGCGCTGACCGGGGGTCAGGTCGGCGTCGGGGACGGGGTGGAAGCCGCAGCGGGTGTAGTAGGGGGCGTTCCAGGGCACCTCGGCGAAGGTGGTGAGGGTGAGCGCGGGCAGGCCCTCGGCGACGGCCCGGGCGGCGGCGTGTTCGATCAGGGCGCGGCCGACGCCCCGGCGGGCGTGCGTGGGGAGGACGGAGATCTGCTCCACGTGCAGGTTGCCGTCCACGCGTTCGGCCAGCAGGTAGGCGACCGGCCGGTCGTCCACGGGGTCGACGGCGACCCAGGCCAGCCCGGACTCCTGGTAACGGGCCAACTGGTCGAGCGGGAACGGCTCG
>NZ_JBVJLD010000058.1:0-58032 GCF_055584905.1 Kitasatospora sp. NPDC088742
CCGGGTAGCTCCGCTACGACGGGCCTTCGCCCGGCACGCCGACAGCACGCACCGAACGACGCGACGGGGCAAACCTTGCCGGGCACGGCACTAGACCTCCCCGCGCGCCATCCTGATCAGCCGGTCGAGCACCGCGCCACCGCTCACCCGGAGCCCGTCGTGCTCCCACTCGTTGGTGACCCAGGCCCGGGTGCCGGTCACCGCGTCCGCCGTGGCCAGAGAGTCGGCGGTGTCCACGTACATGTCGTCGTGGTAGACGGCCGCCACCACGGGCACCTGGTTGGCTGCCAGCCGGGCCGGGTCGTAGAGGTCGGGCCAGTCCGTCCGCTCGGCGAGCAGCTGCGCGGTCTCCCGCAGCGGCCGCAGTGCCGGGTCGGTGTCGAACAGCGCGGGGTAGATCATCTCCCCGGTGAAGAAGACGGCCTGACCACCACTCAGCGCCGCCTCGGCGTCGAACTCGGGGAACTCCTTGCGCACCCGCTCCGCCGCCCACTCCGTCCCGCCGGCGTCCACCGAGCGCTGCCCGTAGATGGACTCGTGCATCACCGCGTAGAGCGGCCCCTGCGCGAACGAGAGGTGGGACTGCACCCCGGCCAGGAAGGTGTCCGAGAGCACCGGCCCTTCCGTCCCCTCCACCCAGGCCTCCTCCAGCAGGTAGTGCAGCACGTGCGCGCCGCTGCCGGTGCCCAGCAGCATCCCGAGGCCCTGGAAGGCCTGCACGGTGAGCAGCCCGCCGTCCGGCAGTTCGGCCGGCCGCTCGACCAGGTGGGCGGCGATCCGCCGCACCGCCGCCACGTCCTGCGGGTAGCGCGCGTAGTAGGCCCTGTTCTTCCGGGCGGTCCGGGGGTAGGCCGCCCGGTAGACGTCCTCGGCGGAGCTGCGCAGCCCGGCCAGGCCGCCGGTCACGAAGGCCTCGCGCAGGCCCTCGGGGGCGATCGAGAGGTAGGTGAGGGTGCAGAAGCCGCCGTAGCTCTGCCCCAGGAGGCTCCACCGGCCCGCCTCGCCGAGCAGCTGACGGCGGATCAGCTCCGCGTCCCGGACGATCGAGTCGGCCCGGAAGCGGGTGAGGTAGTCGGCCTGCTCGCGGGGGCCGCCGCGCCGGGCCAGAGTCTGCCGGGTGGCGGGGGTGGACCGGCCGGTGCCGCGCTGGTCGAGCAGCAGCACGCGGTAGTCGTCCAGGGCGCGGTCGATCCAGCCGTCCCGGCCGATCGGGCGGTTGGCCTTGCCGCCCGGCCCGCCCTGGAGGAAGAGCAGCCACGGGAGCTCGTCGTGCTCACGGCCGGAGGCGACCACCTCGCGGGCGTACACCTCGATCTGCTCTCCCTCGGGCGCCTGGTGGTCGAGCGGGACGCGGAAGACGTGGTCGGTGGTGACGGTCCCGGGCAGCCGGCTGGGGGTGGACATACAACTCCTCGGTACGTGCTGGTCACAGACGCTCAGCGGCGGGCGTCCACGGTGTTCCCGGTGCGCCCGCCGTTGCCCTCGCACCGTATCCTGACGCGGGCAGGGAGTGACCGGACGGCGGAACGGCAGGCGCGAGCCGCACCGGCACCGCACGGGGAGCCGTCGCCGTCCGCACCACCGGGGGATGTGCGGGGAGCGGCCGACCAGGGAAGACCTGTCCACGGACCGGTACGGCGTGACCTGGGGGAGGGGCGGTGCGTTCAATCTGCTGGGCGGCACCCGCGACCGCCGGTCCCGACCGGATTCGTACGGCCGGCGCCACGGCCGTCCCGGGTGGCCCGGGCCGGAGCACGCACTCGACCGGCGGCACCACCCGTGGGAAGCCCGCCGTCCCCGCGCCGACGGGCCGCGCCGGTGGCCCCGTCGGGGCCGCGTCCGACCGTACCGCCGCCCTGGCGTCCGGCCGGGCACCAAGGACCGGCCACCGGGAGCAGGGCCCGGCGCGGGGGAGCGCCGCGCCCCACCGGCTCCGGCCGACCTGCCGACGGGCTGCCCGCCCGGTGGCACGAGCAAGCAGCACCAGACCGTGATCGAGGACATATCCGGCCGACCGGCAGCACCGCCGTCGCCCGGTCGAAGAAGGAGAGTCAGGTGAACGACCCGAGGCCGCTGCGGGACGCACCGCCCACCATCGGGTCTGCCGCACCGTCAGCTCCCGCCCCCGCCCCGACTTCTGCCGGGGCCGAAGGCGCGGCATCCTCGTTCGCCACCGCGGCGGCGAGTGCCGGCCGGCCGGGCGCCGGGTCGGCCGCTCCGTCCTTCGGACCACCGGCAGGGGGGTACGACGTACCCCCGCGCGCCCCCGGCGCAACTCCGCCGGTCTCCTCCGCCCCCTTCTCCGGCGCACCCCGGTCTGCTGCCCCGGCCGCGCCCGCGGCCTCACCGTGGGGCCCACCGTCCGCCTACGGCGCACCCGCTGACACCCCGTCGAGGACCGTACCTCCCCACCCGGAGCACCAGGCCGCCCCGATGCCCGGCGCCGGGATCGGCACCCCCGCCATCGGGCTGCCGCACACACCGCCCGGCGCCCCCGGATCGCCCTACGGCCCCCCGCCGGGCACGGCTCCCGGCGGATTCTTCGGCAGTCCCGCCGGCGGCCCCGCTGGCCCTGCCGCTCCCGCCGGGCCTGCCGGTCCTGGCGGGTTGTCACACACGCCGCCCGGCGGGACCCCGGTCCCGCCGCCGGGAGCGGCCGGGGCGCCGCGTGCGTCCGCCCCCTTCCGCCCGCAGCCGGCCGCCACCCACGCCACCGTCCTCTGCGTCAGTGCCCCGGCGATGGCCCTCTCCGGCCTGGACGGTCAGCTCCGTGGCCAGGCCCTGCACGGCTTCTACCGTTCGGGCGTCCGCACCCTTGCCCGGATGGAGCTGCGCCTCGGCGGGATGGAGCCGCTGCCCCTCCAGGGCACGCTGACCTCGGCGGCGGAGGCCCGCTTCATCGGCGCCGTCCGGGTCCCCGGAGACCCTGACCCCGACCCGGCCCTGACGGTCGAACGGCTCCGTCACGCCAACGGCGTCGAGACCGTGACGGTGCGGAACACGGGGAGCAGGCCCGCCCGGATACCGCTGGAGATCACCCTCGGCACCGACCTCGGCCAGCTCGCCGAGATCTCGGCCGGCCAGCGCCTGGCGGACCTGCCGGGGCAGGTCCAATCGGCCGGTCTGCGCTGGGTCGGCCCCCAGCACAGCGCTACCGTGGCGGCCCGGCCGTCGCCGCACGCCGTGCTGGCCGGAGCGGGTGTGCTGCGCTGGGACTTGGAGGTGCAGCCCGGCGCCCGCTGGTCGGTCGAGCTGAGCACCACCCTGGAGACCTCCGCCCAGGCCGGTCCGCGCCCGCCCACGGGCCGCGGCCCCGGAGTGCCGCTGCCCTGGTCGGAGCCCGAGGTCCGCTGCGACGACACCCGGACGGGTCCGCTCGTGGCGCGCTCCCTGGACGCCCTCGGCGGTCTGCTGATCGCCGACGCCGACCGGCCCACCGACCTGTACGCCGTCTCCGGCGCGCCCTGGCGGTTCGGGCTGACCGCCGCCGACGCGCTCTGGGCGGCCCGGCTCACCCTGCCGCTCGGCACCCGGCTCGCCGCCGGAACGCTCCGCGCCCTGGCCCGCCGCCAGGCGGCCACCGGTCCGCAGGCCGGGGTGATCCCCGGCCCGCTCCGGCACGGCGGGCCCGAGCTGCCGCCCTCCTGCACCGCGACCGAGGCCACCCTGCTCTTCGTCACCGTGCTGGCGGAGGCGTGGCGTTGGGGCCTGCCCCGCCAGGAGGTGGCCGAGCTGCTGCCCGCCGCCGAGCGGGCCCTGGCCGCACTGCGGAGCAACGTCACCGACGCCCCGGCCACCGCCGGGGCGGACGGTGCGTCAGCCGGCGGCCCGTCAGCCGGCCTTCTCCACGGGGGTTCCGCGGGCGCGGAGGCCGAAGGCGCCCTGCCGGGCCCGGTCGGTTTCGTGACCGACCTGGGCCGGTCCCCGGAGGAGCGGGCGGCCAGACCGGTGCCCGCCCGCTGCGAGGTGCAGGCCCAGGCCCACCGGGCGGCCCTGCACGGGGCCGAGCTGTTGGAGGCCTTCGGCCGTCCCGGTGCCGCGGAGTGGCGGTCCTGGGCGGCCGGGCTGCGGGAGCGGTTCCGCGAGCAGTTCTGGATCGACGACCTGTCGGGCGGCCGCCCGGCGGCGGCCCTGCTCGCTCCCGACCGGCCGCTGCCCGCCGTCGCCTCCTCCTTCGTCCACCTGCTGGACCTCGGCCTGGCCGCCGAGGGTGACCGCCACCCTGGTCTGCTCGACCGCGAGCAGACCAGGGTGCTGGCCCAGCGCCTGGTCACCCCGGAGTTCGACTGCGGCTGGGGCCTGCGCACGCTCAGCGCTAGGTCGCCCCGGTTCAACCCCCTCGGGCACCGGAGCGGGGCGGTCCGGGTGCACGAGACGGCGCTCGCGGTGGTCGGCCTGACCGAGGCCGGGTTCGAGCGGGAGGCCGGAATACTGCTGGAGGGTCTGCTCGACGCCTCCACCCACTTCGAGGGGCGGCTGCCCGAGATGTACGCGGGCGAGCAGCGGGTTGCCGGTTGCCCGCCGGTGCCGCACCCGTCCGCCTGCCGCCCGGCGGCACTCTCCTCCGCCGCGGCCGTGTACCTGGTCGCGGGCCTGGCCGGGGTCCGGCCTGACGTCCCGTCGGGCCGGGTCACCGTCCGTCCGGCCAGCACCGCCCCGCTGGGCGAGCTGGAGCTCGGAGGGCTGCGGGTGGCCGGCGAGCCCTTCTCGGTGCGGATCAGCCGGATCGGCGTCGCGGTCGTGGAGGAGGCCTCACCGACGCTCCAGCTGGGCACCCGCTGAGGCCGGGGCCCGGCGCGCCGTGAGGCTCGCGGGGCCCGCTGCCGGCACCGCCCGGCCCCGTTCCTCCGTGGACGGAGCACGATCTGATGGACCCTCGTTCGGGCCCTGTGCTTATCGTCAGAGAGACGACTATGATCGTCGCCATGTCTCGCTATGACCCGTCGGCCTTCCCCCCGTTCGCTGTCACGGTCGACCTGGTGGTGCTGACGGTCAGGGAGCACGCGCTCTGTGCCCTGCTCGTCCGCCGGGGCGAGCCGCCGTTCCAGGGCTACTGGGCACTGCCCGGCGGCTTCGTCCGCCTGGACGAGGGCCTGGCCGAGGCGGCCTCCCGCGAACTGGCCGAGGAGACCGGCCTGCGCGCCCTCTCCGCCCCCGGCCAGGGCCCGAGCACGGTCGGGGCCCACCTGGAGCAGCTCGCGACCTACGGGCACCCGCAGCGCGACCCCCGCATGCGGGTGGTCAGCGTGGCCCACCTCGCCCTGGCCCCCGACCTGCCGACGCCCCGCCCCGGCGGCGACGCCAGCGGCGCCCGCTGGGCGCCGGTCGGCGACCTGCTCGGTCCCAGCCCGGCCGAGGGCGTGCCGCTCGCCTTCGACCACGGGAAGATCCTCGCCGACGGCGTGGAGCGGGCCCGCTCGAAGATCGAGTACTCCTCGCTGGCCACCGCCTTCTGCCCGCCGGAGTTCACCGTCGGCGAGCTCCGCCAGGTCTACGAAGCGGTCTGGGGCGTGGTCCTCGACCCCCGGAACTTCCACCGGAAGGTCACCGGCACCCCCGGCTTCCTGCTGCCCACCGGCGGCACGACGACCCGTCAGGGCGGCCGCCCCGCCCAGCTGTTCAAGGCCGGCGGCGCCACGGTCCTCAACCCGCCGATGCTCCGCCCGGAGTCCTGAGCCGCGGCCACCGGGCTCCGTGCGCGGACTGTCCCCTGATCGAGTGAGGTGGGCGGCCACGCCGCCCGCTCCACGTCCGTAATGCCCGATTTCCCTGCCTGCTCGCCCTACTGTGCTCCAGCGGGGCGCAAGAGCTCCGCTGCCCGGTCGGCCGAGACAGGAGCAGGCAGCGATGATCCAGATCACCGGACTGACCAAGGTCTACCGCCGGGGCCGCCCCCCGGCCCTCCTCGACCTCACCTTCGACGCCCGCCCCGGTGTGGTCACCGCCCTGCTCGGCGCCGAAGGAGCCGGCAAGACCACCGCACTGCGGCTGATGGTCGAGCTGGAGCGGGGCCAGGGCATCACGCTCTTCAGCGGCCGGACGTACCGGAGGCTCCGCCACCCCGAGCGCGAGGTCGGCGTGCTGCTGCCCGAGGACGGGAGCGGCAGCGGTCACCCGGGCATGCGGGCCCGGTCCCACCTGCGGATGCTGGCCGCCGCCGCGGGCGTACCGGCCTCCCGGGCCGACGAACTCCTGGAGCAGACCCGGCTGGCCGGTGTCGCCGGCCACCGCCTGCACTCCTTCTCGCCCGGCATGCACCGCCGTCTCGCCCTGGCCGCAGCCCTGCTCGGTTCGCCCGGCACCCTGCTGCTGGACGGGCCGACCGAGGGACTCTCCCCGCGCAACATCGAGTGGTTCCACTCCTTCCTGCGCTCCTTCGGCGTCTCCGGCGGCACCGTCCTGGTCACCACCCGCACCCCGCAGGAGGCCGCCGCCCTGGCCGACCGGGTGGTGACGCTCGATCAGGGCCGCCTGGTGGCCGACCAGCCGGTCTCCGAGTTCCGCCGCACCCGTCTGCACCCGGAGGTCTCGGTCCGCGGCCCGCAGATGGCCCGGCTGGCCGACCTGCTGACCGAGCAGGGCCACCAGGTCCGCCGCGACGGGGGAACCGGCCTCGCGGTGAGCGGCCTGACCCGGACCGAGATCGGTGAACTCGCCTACCGCAACGGCATCCTGCTGCACGAGCTGGCCGACCGGGTGGTCGAGCAGCCCGTCCCGTACCCGGTCCTCCCCGCCGCCTCCGGCCGTTCCGGCCAGGTCCACCCCGTCCCGGGCCCCGGCCCCGTTGCCACCGACCCGACCCCTGCCCCGACCCCGACCTCGGGAGCGGCTCCGGTCCTCGCCTCGGTCGCCGCCAACGCCCATGCTCCGTCGTCGCCGCAGCCTTCCGCGTACACGGAGTCGGCCCAGGAGCAGACCGCCGTCCTGCTCGCTCACCCCGTCGCTCCCGGGGTCCACCCCGTCCCGGCGCCCACCCAGGCGGAGCCCACCGCCTCCTCCTCCGCTCCCGTCGGCGCCACCCGCGCCACCCGGCCGCCCGGCCCCGCCGAGCCCGGGGTCACCCCACGCGCCATCACCCTGAGCGGCCGTCAGCTCTTCCGTGACGAAGTCCCCGGCGCCGCCCCGGCCTTCGGCACCCCGACCGTCCCCACCACCTCCACCACCCCTCACCCCCAGACCACCCCCGAGCCCCGGAGCGAGTGACCGTGCGCGTACTGGCCTACGAGCTGCGCCGCCTGCGCGGCCTCCGCTCCACCTGGCTGATCCTGGCCGCCGTCCTGCTGGTCGACGCGGCGGTGGCCGCCGTGCTGGCCCGGCAGCTGCCCGACGGGCAGCTCGGTCCGGCCGCCGCCGTCCGCTGTCTGACGGCCGTCGTCCCGCTGCTCCCGCTCCCGATCGCCGCCCTCGGCGCGGGTGCCCTCGGCGCGCTCTCCTACGGCCACGAGGTCCGGCACCCCGGCCTGGTGGCCGGCCGGGTCGCCTTCGGCCGACGGCTCGGGCTGCTGCTCGCGAAGCTGGCCGTCACCGGTCCGGTGGCGCTGCTGCTGGCCGCCGTCACCGTCGCCGTGGACGCGGCCGTGCTGCTCGCGGCCGCCGCCCCGGGTGCGCGGACGGGGGTGCTCACCGACCCGTCCGCGGCGGCCTTCGGCGATCTGCTCCGCCCGCTCGCGCTCTTCGCCGGCCTCACGGTGCTGGCCGGCTGGGCCGGGCTGCTGCTTACCTCGCTGCTCCGGAGTGCGGCGGCCGGTCTGCTGGTCCTGTGCGCGGTGCCCGCCCTGCTCGAACCGGCGCTCACCCTGCTGCTGCGCCGGAGCGGCCGGGGCTGGCCGGCCCAGGCCCGCGAGCTCCTCCCGTTCCAGTACGGCCTCGACCTGGTCCGGGGCGTCGACCCGCAGCGTCTGGGGGCGGTGCCGGCCGTGGACGGCACCTTCGCCGCCGCGGTGCTGGCCCCGCTCGCCCTGCTCCTGCTCGCGGCGGTCCTCGCCCAGCTCCGCCGTCGCGCGCTCTGAGCCTCCGCCCCGGGTCAGTGGAGCGCCCCGGACCCACTCGTGCGGGTGGGCGAACGACCGCTCGCCGGAGACTTGGTGACGCCCCGTCACCAAGGTCCGCACCGCCAAGTCGATTTGGGGGATTCTGCCTGATAAGAAGTCAATTATCCGGTCACGGGCGATCACCCTTTCGTGTGCTTTTCACGAGAATTCTCAAGGCGGGCCCGCCGATCGCCGACAAAGGAGCTGTGAGTACCCTTGCGCACCCCACCATGAACGCAGCTCGTTCCTCCGACGCAGTCGCCCCCGGAGAGCTGGACCGCTTCTCCTACGCAGAACGGCCCACCCCGCCCGCCCCCCGCTGGGAGGGCTCCGAGGTCGACCTGCGGGTCGGCCGAAAGACCACCAGCAGCCGGGGCCGGGGCCTGCACGGCCAACTGGTCCAGCAGCTCGGCCAGATGATCGTCTCCGGTGACCTGGGCGCCGACCGCCCGCTGGTGCCGGAGGAGATCGGCCAGCGGTTCGAGGTCTCCCGCACCGTCGTCCGCGAGTCCCTCCGGGTCCTGGAGGCCAAGGGCCTGGTCAGCGCCCGGCCGAACGTCGGCACCCGGGTCCGCCCGGTCAGCGACTGGAACCTGCTGGACCCGGACATCATCGAGTGGCGCGCCTTCGGCCCGCAGCGCGACGAGCAGCGCCGCGAGCTCTTCGAGCTGCGCTGGGCGATCGAGCCGCTGGCCGCCCGGCTGGCGGCCGGCCACGGCCGGGAGGACGTCCAGCAGCGCCTGGTCGAGCTGGCCGACGTGATGGGCCACGCCGCCGCCCAGGGCGACATGGTCAGCTACGCCCGCGCCGACATCGAACTGCACGCGCTGGTGCTGCAGATGGCGGGGAACCGCATGCTGGAGCACCTCTCCAGCATCGTCGGCTGCGCCCTCCAGGTCTCCGGCGGCCCGACCACCGCCTGCGAGCGGCCCTCCGACTCGGCGGTCAGCCTGCACGCCCGCCTGGTCGACGCCCTCGGCACCGGCGACGGCACCGCCGCCGAGGCCGCCATCCGCGCCCTGCTCACCGTCCACCCGGAGGTCGAGCACTCCGTCCCGGCCCCGCGCGAGCACTGACGGAGCCGCACACCGCAGCTGCTCACCGGAGCAGCCCACCACAGCTGCTCACCACGGCCGCTGACCCGCGCCGAAGACAACGATCCGAGCACGGAAATCCATCGGTACCCAATGGCCCTTCAGCCGCCTTTCCCTGCGGCTGAGGGGCCATGGCCGTTCCCGGACCTCCCGGCACCCCCGCTCCGGCCCCTCCCGGGGCCCCGGTGTGACGGGCGCCACCAAGGGCATGCGTAACACTTGAGGAGCGGCGGCGATGTGTACGGAGCGGAAGCGGCTCCGGAATACCACCACCGTGTCAGAATGCTGTGTTGGTCTGCGGCGCCGCTGCCGTCCTGCACACCCCAGTCCCCAAGCCCGAGCCGGTCGGATCCGGGTCCGCGCGCGTGCCGCGTGGCCGCTCCCGTCGGCTCGGCGGCCGGTACTGGTGTCGAGTTAACTCATCGTCCGAGAGGTTGTTCGTGTCGGCCAGCACATCCCGTTCGCTCCCCCCCGAGATCGCCGAGTCCGCGGCTCTGCTGGCGCTCATCGAGCGGGGCAAGGCCCAGGGGCAGATCGCCGGTGACGACGTGCGTCAGGCTTTCGAGGCGGACCAGATCCCGGTCACCAAGTGGAAGAACGTCATGCGCAGCCTCAATCAGGTTCTGATTGAGGAGGGTGTGGACCTCATGGTCAGCGCGGCGGAGCCGTCCGCCGCGAAGCGCAAGGCGGCCGCGACCAAGAGCACCACCAAGCGCGCCGCCGCCAAGACGGTCACCACCCGTAACCCGTCGGCGCCGACCAAGCCGCCGGTGCGCATCGCGCCGTCCGCCACCTCGTCCGCGCCGGCCCCGGTGGTGGCCGAGGTGCGCGTGGTGGAGTCCATCGAGGGCTTCGGCGAGGGCACCGAGGTCCGCGCGGCCCTGGCCAAGAAGGTGGCCGCCCCCGCGAAGAAGGCCGTGGCCAAGAAGGCCGCCGCCCCCGCCAAGAAGGTGGCCGCCAAGAAGACGGCCGCCACCAAGTCCACCTCCAAGGACGGCGGGGAGGAGCTGCTCGGCGAGGAGGAGCTGCTCGAGGACGCCGCCCTGCCCGCCGACAAGGAAGCCGGCGCGGAGACGCCCGAGGAGGAGTCGGACCAGGGCTTCGTGCTCTCCGACGACGACGAGGACGACGCCCCGGCCCAGCAGGTCGCCGTCGCCGGTGCCACCGCGGACCCGGTGAAGGACTACCTGAAGCAGATCGGCAAGGTCCCGCTGCTCAACGCCGAGCAGGAGGTCGAGCTCGCCAAGCGCATCGAGGCCGGCCTGTTCGCCGAGGACAAGCTCTCGGCCGCCGACAAGCTCGCCCCGAAGCTCAAGCGCGAGCTGGAGATCATCGCCGAGGACGGCCGCCGCGCCAAGAACCACCTGCTGGAGGCCAACCTCCGCCTGGTGGTCTCGCTGGCCAAGCGCTACACCGGCCGCGGCATGCTCTTCCTGGACCTGATCCAGGAGGGCAACCTCGGTCTGATCCGTGCGGTCGAGAAGTTCGACTACACCAAGGGCTACAAGTTCTCGACCTACGCGACCTGGTGGATCCGCCAGGCCATCACCCGCGCGATGGCCGACCAGGCCCGCACCATCCGCATCCCGGTGCACATGGTCGAGGTCATCAACAAGCTGGCCCGCGTCCAGCGCCAGATGCTCCAGGACCTGGGCCGCGAGCCCACCCCGGAGGAGCTGGCCAAGGAACTCGACATGACCCCCGAGAAGGTCATCGAGGTCCAGAAGTACGGCCGCGAGCCGATCTCCCTGCACACCCCGCTCGGCGAGGACGGCGACAGCGAGTTCGGTGACCTGATCGAGGACTCCGAGGCGGTCGTCCCGGCCGACGCGGTCTCCTTCACCCTCCTCCAGGAGCAGCTGCACTCCGTCCTGGACACGCTCAGCGAGCGTGAGGCGGGCGTGGTCTCGATGCGCTTCGGCCTGACGGACGGTCAGCCGAAGACCCTGGACGAGATCGGCAAGGTCTACGGCGTGACCCGCGAGCGGATCCGCCAGATCGAGTCCAAGACCATGTCGAAGCTGCGCCACCCCTCGCGCTCGCAGGTCCTGCGCGACTACCTGGACTGATCCGGGGAGAAGCAAGCCACGCACACCGGAAGGCCCGGAGCGGTTCACCACCGCTCCGGGCCTTCCGGCGTTCGCAGGAAGACGCTGCGTCAGCAGAGGGAGCGTCAGGTCGCCCGTCCGGGTACACCCGGCGCGGGCGGCCGCACGGTGGGTGATCACTCCACTACGCTGTGCCGGTTGCTGTCCGCCGACCGATCTTGGAGACCTCGGTGCCGCCCATCACGGACGCCCGCCCGACCCCGCCGACCCGTCGCCACCACCGCCGGGCGGTCGCCCTGGCGCTGCTCGCCTCCCTGCCGGCCCCGCTGATCGCGCTGGGCGCGGCCGGCCCGGCGCACGCGCAGCGCCGCATCGTCGGCGGCCAGACCGTGAGCACCCAACAGGTGCCCTGGATGGTCGCCCTGGCGAGCCGTCAGCAGTTCGGGAGCGCGCGGTCCGGCCAGTTCTGCGGCGGCGCGCTGATCTCGCCGACCAAGGTGGCCACCGCCGCGCACTGCTTCTACGACGAGTCCAACGGCCAGCGGGTGAACCGCCCCGGCCTGCGGGTGATCGTCGGCCGCGACGACCTCGGCCGTACCGGCGCCGGCCGCGAGGTGGAGGTGCGCGAGGTCTGGGTGCACCCCGAGTACGACTTCTCCCGGAACCTCAACGACGTGGCGGTGCTCACGCTGGCCGAGAACCAGGGCGACCGCCCGGTGATCGAGCTGCTGCACCAGGGCGAGACCGAGCCGTACGCGCCGGGCACCAGGGCCACCGTCTTCGGCTGGGGGGACACCCAGGGCAACGGCAGTTACTCGCGGACCCTGCGGTCGGTGGACGTGCCGGTCGTCTCGGACCAGGTCTGCGGGGACGCGTACGCGCACGGCACGGACGGCTCGTACGACCCCCGGGTGATGGTCTGCGCCGGTGAGCAGAAGGGCGGCAAGGACGCCTGCCAGGGGGACAGCGGGGGGCCGCTGGTGGTGCACGGCCGGCTGGCCGGGCTGGTCTCCTGGGGCACCGGCTGCGCGGACGCCCGCTACCCCGGGGTCTACACCCGGGTCGCCGCCGTCTCGGATGCGGTGCACTCCCGGATCTGAGCACCGGCGAGCTCACGGCGGCCTCGCGGGAACAGCGGAACGTGTCCGGCCGGACACGCTCCGACGCGGCGTCAGCTCCGCGCGGGGCGGAGAGCTGACGGAGCGTCGGACATCACTCGGCGCCCGGCTCGGAACACAGCGGAGCCGGACGGCCACCCTCCGGAAGAAGGGGTGCCGTCCGGCTCCGTCGGTCAGCCAGCAGGGCCCGCCTGTGCGAGCCCTCGGGCTCAGCGCTCTTCTTGGGAGGCGCTGTTGCTGGTCTCGGTGAGGCGACCGGTCTCGTCGTGTATCTCGACGGCGAGCTTCTTCAGCTCCGGCTCGAACTTCCGCCCGTGATGGGCACAGAAGAGCAGCTCTCCGCCGCTCGCGAGTACGACGCGCAGGTAGGCCTGGGCGCCGCAGCGGTCGCAGCGGTCAGCCGCGGTGAGCGGGCTCGCAGGGGTCAGAACAGTAGTCACGTCGCCTCTTCTCTAGCTCGACGAGCTGTCGTACCAGGGTCAACATCCAACCAGGCCGAAAACGTTCCCGCTCGTGGCTTTTCTTCTCTGAGGATTCTGCTGTGTTGTTGATGAGGACGTGCCCAGGGCGTCGGCGGTTCATGCCTGTCGACTTCCAGGACTCGCCATTCGGCTCGAACTCCCGAACGGGCCGGGGGTCGAGGTCCGCGTAGCATAATCCTCTGCTGGGTTGGAGCATAAGCCCCGTCCGCGACACCGGTAGCCTGCATAACGGCTGCTCCGGCGCCTGTCCCGGGGCCGACGGTCCGACAGGAGCCGTGGTGGCGGGAGGAGATGGCGTTCCGGCGCCGCCGGAAACGGCCAGGCTCTTGTTCGCGCAGCGCGTACAAGCTGCGGAGGCCGGGCCCGATGTGTCTCAGGCATTGGGAACACTGTGGGGGTCGGCCGCCGGAGAGCGGGCCGAAGTAAGACGAGTCAGAACGTCATTGAGGAGTGCACACCGCGTGAGCGCCGAACCGACCGCGTCGTCCGCCCTGCTGGCCGGAGACGACGGTTCCAACTACACCGCTCGGCACCTGCTCGTCCTGGAGGGGCTGGAGGCGGTCCGCAAGCGCCCCGGCATGTACATCGGCTCCACCGACAGCCGCGGTCTGATGCACTGCCTCTGGGAGATCATCGACAACGCGGTGGACGAGGCCCTGGGCGGGCACTGCGACAAGATCGACGTCGTCCTGCACGAGGACGGCTCGGTCGAGGTGAAGGACAACGGCCGCGGCATCCCGGTCGACGTGGAGCCCAAGACCGGGCTCTCCGGGGTCGAGGTCGTGATGACCAAGCTGCACGCCGGCGGCAAGTTCGGCGGCGGCTCGTACGCGGCCTCCGGTGGTCTGCACGGTGTCGGCGCCTCGGTGGTCAACGCGCTGTCGGCCCGGCTGGACGTCGAGGTGGACCGCGGCGGGCACGTCCACGCGATCAGCTTCCGGCGCGGGACCCCCGGCATCTTCACCGAGCTCAGCCCGGACGCCCCGTTCGAGGCCGGCAGCGGGATGACCAAGAAGGGCAAGGCGCCGCGCGGCCGCACCGGCACCCGGATCCGCTACTGGGCCGACCGGCAGATCTTCCTCAAGGAAGCCAGGCTCACCCTGGAGACCCTGCACGCCCGGGCCCGGCAGACCGCCTTCCTGGTGCCCGGCCTGACCATCGTGATCCGTGACGAACGTCTGACGGAGAGTGAGAAGGTCCAGCAGGACACCTTCCGCTACGACGGCGGCATCGGGGAGTTCTGCGAGTACCTCGCCCCGGACAAGCCGGTCTGCGACGTGCTGCGCCTCCAGGGCGAGGGCTCGTTCAAGGAGACCGTCCCGGTGCTGGACGAGCTCGGCCACATGACCCCGACCGAGGTCACCCGCCAGCTCGGGGTGGACATCGCGCTGCGCTGGGGCGCCGGCTACGACACCACGCTGCGCTCCTTCGTCAACATCATCGCCACCCCCAAGGGCGGCACCCACGTCACCGGCTTCGAGCGTTCGCTGGCCAAGACGGTCAACGAGGCGCTGCGCGCGGCCAAGGTGCTGCGGGTCGCCGAGGACGACGTCACCAAGGACGACGCCACCGAGGGTCTCACCGCGGTGGTCACCGTCCGGCTGGCCGAGCCGCAGTTCGAGGGCCAGACCAAGGAGGTGCTCGGCACCTCGGCGGCCAACCGGATCGTCGCGGCCGTGGTGGCCAAGGAGTTGAAGAACTTCCTGGCCTCCACCAAGAAGGACGAGAAGCTCCAGGCCCGGGCCGTGCTGGAGAAGGTCGCGGCGGCCGCCCGCACCCGGGTGGCGGCCCGTCAGCACAAGGAGGCGCAGCGCCGGAAGACCGCGTTGGAGACCTCCTCGCTGCCGGCCAAGCTGGCCGACTGCCGCAGCGACGACGTGGAGCGCAGCGAGCTCTTCATCGTCGAGGGCGACTCGGCGCTCGGCACCGCCAAGCTGGCCCGCAACTCCGAGTTCCAGGCGCTGCTGCCGATCCGCGGCAAGATCCTGAACGTCCAGAAGGCCTCGGTCTCGGACATGCTGAAGAACGCCGAGTGCGCCTCGATCATCCAGGTGATAGGAGCGGGCTCCGGTCGGACCTTCGACATCGACCAGGCCCGCTACGGCCGGGTCATCTTCATGGCCGACGCCGACGTCGACGGTTCGCACATCCGCTGCCTGCTGCTCACGCTGTTCCAGCGCTACATGCGGCCGATGGTGGAGCAGGGCCGGGTGTTCGCCGCGGTGCCGCCGCTGCACCGGATCGAGCTGACCAGCCCCAAGCGCGGCCAGGACAAGTACCACTACACCTACTCGGACGGCGAACTCCGCTCCACCCTGCTGGAGTTCCAGCGCAAGGGGCAGCGCTGGAAGGAGCCGGTGCAGCGGTACAAGGGCCTCGGCGAGATGGACGCGGACCAGCTGGCGGAGACCACCATGGACCCGCGCCACCGCACCCTGCGGCGGATCAACCTGGGCGACCTGGAGCAGGCCGAGAAGGTCTTCGACCTGCTGATGGGCAACGACGTCGCCCCGCGCAAGGAGTTCATCGTGGACTCGGCGGCCACCATGGACCGCTCGCGCATCGACGCCTGAGCCCCCGCACGCGAAGTGAGCCCCCGTCAGCTGACGGGGGCTCACCTGTTTGGGTGAACGTATCTGCAAAGCACCGGCGAGCACGGGACGGACCGTCCCATCCTGGAACGATCCGGGCGTACCGGAGGGTCACCCTCCGGCGCCGACACCGATCGTGGAGCAGCCCGTGGCACAGCAGCAGGTCCGAGAACGGGCAACACGACCGCAGGCCGAGGTGTACCGGGAGGTCCAGGAGAGCGAGGCCTTCCAACGGATCCGCAGCGGCTACCGGGGTTTCGTCTTCCCGGCCACCGCCGCCTTCCTCGGCTGGTACCTGCTCTACCTGGTGGCCCAGGCCGCCGCGCCGGGGTTGATGGCGCACCAGCTGGCCGGGCCGGTGAACGTGGCCTGGCTGCTCGGCCTGCTCCAGTTCGCCTCCACCTTCCTGCTCACCTGGCTCTACGTGCGGCACGCCCGCACCAGCCGGGACGCCGCCGCCCTGGAGCTGCGCTGGGACACCCAGGACCAGCTCCGATGACCGGCACCCAGCACCAGTTGGCGGTCGGCCTGTTCGCCGTGATCGTGCTGGTCACCCTCGGCATCACGCTCTGGGCCGGGCGCCGCGGCCAGGCGGCCGAGGAGTTCTACACCGGCGGCCGGGAGTTCAGCCCGCTGCAGAACGGCTTCGCGCTCTCCGGGGACTACCTCTCCGCCGCCTCCTTCCTCGGCGTCACCGGCCTGATCGCGCTCTACGGCTACGACGGGGTGCTGTACAGCGTCGGCTTCCTGGTGGCCTGGCTGGCCGTGCTGATGCTGGTCGCCGAACTGGTGCGCAACGCCGGGAAGTACACCCTGGCCGACGTGCTGGCGGTCCGGCTGCGCCGCCGCCCGGTGCGGGCCGCCGTGGGCAGCGCCAGCGTGGTGGTCTCCCTGCTCTACCTGGTGGCCCAGATGGTCGGGGCGGGCAGTCTGGTCGCGCTGCTGCTGGGCACCGGCAGCGGGGCGGCTAAGACCTGGGCGATCGTCGCGGTCGGCGGGCTGATGATCGTCTACGTCACGGTGGGCGGGATGAAGGCCACCACCTGGATCCAGATCGTCAAGGCCGTGCTGCTGGTGGCCGGTTCGGTGCTGCTCACCCTGCTGGTGCTGGTCCGCTTCCGGGGCGACCTGGCCGGGCTGATGCGCTCCGCCGCCGAGCACAGCGGCGCGGGCTCCGCCTACCTGCGCCCCGGCCTCAAGTACGGGGCCACCACGGCCAGCCGGCTCGACCTGATCTCGCTCGGCCTGGCCCTGGTGCTCGGCACCGCCGGGCTGCCGCACATCCTCTCCCGCTTCTACACCGTGCCCACTGCCCGGGCCGCCCGGCGCTCCACGGTCTGGGCGATCGGCCTGATCGGCGGCTTCTACCTGATGGCCATCGTGCTCGGCCTCGGCGCGGCCGCGCTGGTCGGCAGCGCCGCCGTCCGGGCCGACAACCCGGCGGGGAACACGGCCGTCCCGCTGCTCGCCCAGGTGCTCGGCGGCGGGGCCTCCTCCACCGGCGGCCTGCTGCTCTTCGCGCTGATCTCGGCCATCGCCTTCGCCACCATCCTGGCCGTGGTGGCCGGGCTGACGCTGGCCTCCTCCGCCGCCTTCGCCCACGACCTCTACCTCGGGGTCTGGCGGCGGGCCCGGGGCGGGGCCGAGGTGACGGCGCGTCAGGAGGTGCTGGTGGCCCGGGGCGCGGCGGTGCTGATCGGGGCGCTGGCGATCGTGCTCAGCCTCTTCGCCCAGCGGCTGAACGTCGCCTTCCTGGTCGGCCTGGCCTTCGCGGTGGCCGCCTCGGCCAACCTCCCGACCCTGCTCTACAGCCTGTTCTGGCGGCGCTTCACCACCCGGGGCGCGGTCTGGTCGGTGGCCGCCGGGCTGACCACGGCGGTCCTGCTGGTGCTCTTCTCCCCGGTGGTCTCCGGCTCCCGCACGGCCGTCCTCCAGGGCGTGGACTTCCACTGGTTCCCGCTGGAGAACCCGGGGCTGGTCGCCATCCCGGTCGGCTTCCTGGCCGGCTGGCTCGGCACCGTCACCTCCCGCGAGCCCGCCGACCCGGACGGCTACGCCGAGTTGGAGGTCCGCGCCCTGACCGGCGCCGGGGCCGCCTGACGGAGCGAGGGAGCGAGGGACCGTTCAGCGGGCGGGCGGGCCGGCCAGCAGGTAGCGGTGTTCGGGGCGGCCGGTGTCGCCGTAGCGGAGGGAGAGGCGCAGGCGGCCGTCGCGTTCGAGCTGCTTGAGGTAGCGCTGGGCGGTGGAGCGGCTGAGGCCGGTGCGGTCGGCGACCTCCTGGGCGGAGAGCGGGCCCGGGGTGCGGCGCAGGGCGGCCAGGACCAGGTCGTTGGTGGGGGCGGAGTGGCCCTTGGGGAGGGTGATGGCGGTGGGGGCCGCGGTGCGGAGGGTGGCGAACAGCCGGTCCACCTCGGCCTGGCAGGTCTCCCGGGCGGCCGGGCCGGTCAGCGCCTGGCGCAGCTCGGCGTAGGCGGTGAGCTTCTCCCGCAGGCCGGCGAAGGTGAACGGCTTGACCAGGTACTGGAGCGCGCCGTGCCGCATCGCGGCCTGCACGGTGGAGACGTCCCGGGCGGCGGTCACCATCATCACGTCGCAGCCGATCCCGGCGGACTGGAGGTCGCGGATCAGCTCCAGGCCGGTGCGGTCCGGGAGGTGATGGTCCAGCAGGAGCAGGTCGGCCGGGGTGCGGCGGAGCGCGGCCGCGGCCTCGGCGGCGCTGTGCGCCTGCCCGGAGACCCGGAAGCCGGGGACCTTGGCGACGTACGCGGCGTGCACCTGGGCCACCCGGAAGTCGTCGTCCACCACGAGCACGTCGATCAACGGGGGGCTCCTGCGAGGTGGGTGGGGGAGGGGGAGGGGCCCGGTGGGGTGGCGGTCAGCAGGGCTTCGGGGAGGTCGACGGTGAACGTCGCCCCGCCGGAGGCGGACCCGCCGACCGTCACCCGGCCGCCGGCGCGCTCCACCTGACGGCGCACCAGGGGGAGGCCGAGGCCGCGCGGGCGGTGGGCGGGGGCCCGTTTGCTGCTCCAGCCCTCCTCGAAGACCCGCTCGTGCAGCTCGGGCGGTACGCCCGGGCCGTCGTCGGAGACGGTGAGCCGGAGCCGGGGCCCGTCGGCCAGCAGCGAGACCTCGACCGAGCGGGCGGTGGACTCCAGGGCGTTGTCCAGCAGGTTGCCGAGCACGGCGGCCAGCATCCGGGCGTCGGCCGCCGCGTCCGGCAGGTGGCTGTCCTGAGTGACCGTCAGCCGGGCGCCCCGCTCCGCGGCGACCGCGGTCTTGCCCGCGAGCAGCGCCGCCACGTGCGGGTCCTGGACCTGTTCGGCGATCCGGGCGGCCACCGCCGCCTGGCTGCCGGACTCCTCGCAGAGGTACTGGGCGGCCTGGTCGTGCAGGCCGAGCTCCAGCAGGCCGAGCAGGGTGTGCAGCCGGTTGGCGTGCTCGTGGTCCTGCGCCCTGAGGGCCTCGGTCAGGCTCCGGGTGTGGTCCAACTCGCGGACCAGGGATTCGAGTTCGGTGCGGTCCCGGAGGGTGGTGACGGCCCCGCCGTCGGCGGTGGCCATCCGGTTCATCAGCAGCACCTGCTCGCCCCGGACGGCCGGCAGGTCGGCCCCGGTGACCCGTCCGGCCAGCACGTCGGCGGTGCGGCCCGGCGGCAGCACCTCGTCCACCGGGCGCCCGGTGCAGTCCGCCGGGAGGGCCAGCAGGCGGCGGGCCTCGTCGTTGGCCAGCCGGATCCGGCCCCGGGCGTCCAGCGCCACCACGCCCTCGCGGATGCCGTGCAGCATCGCCTCCCGCTCGATCAGCAGGGCGGAGATGTCGGCCACCGCGATGTTGTGGGTGCGCCGCTTGAGCCGCCGGGCCAGCAGCAGGGTGGCGGCCGTCCCGGCCACCAGGCCGGTGCCCGCGCAGAGGGCGATCCCGTCGGTCATGCCGAGCAGTTGACGACGTATCGACTTGTCGCTGATGCCGACCGAGACCTCGCCGACGATCCGGCCGTCGGCCAGCTTCAGCGGCACCTTGCCCCGGGCGGTGCGGCCCAGTGTGCCGTGCTCGATCGCGGTGACGCTGCGTCCGCTCAGCGCGGGCCCCGGGTCGGTGGAGACCCGCTGGCCGATCCGGGCCGGGTCGCGGTGCGAGAGCCGCAGCCCGTCCACGTCGGTGACCACCACGAAGTAGGCGTCGGTGGCCAGCCGGATCTGTTCGGCGTTGCGCTGGGCGGTGACCGAGTCCCGTTCGGCGGCGGCCCGGGCGACGGTCTCGTCGGCGGCGGTGGCCTGGGCGATGGACAGGGCCCGGGCCATCGCGTCCCGGTCCAGCTCGTGGCTGACCGGGGCGAGCAGCAGCCCGGCGGTCAGCGTCGTCACGCCGAGCGTGACCACGGTCTGGCCGAGCAGCAGCTGGGCGAAGACCCGGCGTGGCCAGTGCGGACGTCTCATCCGGGGCTCCTCTCCTGCGGCGGTCGGCACGGTGACGGGCACCCTACGTTTCGCCCGTGTGTCCTGTCAGCCCCCGTCCGCCGAGTATCCGGAAGCAGAACGAGCAGAACAGCCCCCTGCGCGCAGAACCCGCGCAACGCCCGCAAGCCTCCCGGCCGCGGCCCGCCCGCTCCTAGCCTCCCGGAGCACCACAGCGGAGCACCGCACCACCACCCACCCGTGGAGGCCGAAGGCCCATGAGCAGCACCCCACCGGCGATCGAGCTGATCGGCGCCACCAAACGCTTCCGGACCCCGTCCGGCACCCTGCACACCGCCGTCCAGAGCCTCGACCTGACCGTCGCCCCCGGCGAGTTCGTCGCCGTGGTCGGCCCGACCGGCTGCGGCAAGTCCACCACGCTGACCCTGGTCAGCGGGCTGGAGGAGCCCACCGAGGGCGAGGTGCTGGTGCACGGGCGCCCGGTCACCGGGATCGACCCCGAGGTCGGGTTCGTCTTCCAGCAGGACGCCGTCTTCCCCTGGCGGACGGTGCTCTCCAACGTCACGGCCGGCCCCCGGTTCCGGGGCGTGCCCGCCGCCGAGGCGAAGGAGCGGGCCCGGGACTGGCTGGCCCGGGTCGGCCTGGCGGCCTTCGAGGACCGCTACCCGCACCAGCTCTCCGGCGGCATGCGCAAGCGCGTCGCGCTCGCCCAGACCCTGGTCAACGACCCCCGGATCCTGCTGATGGACGAGCCGTTCTCGGCGCTGGACGTGCAGACCAGGGCGCTGATGTCCGATCAGCTGCTGGAGCTGTGGGCCGGCACCGGCTGCTCGGTGGTCTTCGTCACCCACGACCTGGACGAGGCGATCGCGCTCGCCGACCGGGTGGTGGTCATGACGGCCGGCCCCGCCACCGTCAAGCAGGTCTTCACCGTGGACCTGCCCCGGCCGCGCACCGTCGAGGCCGTCCGTCTGCAGCCCCGCTTCGTCGAGCTCTACCGGGAGATCTGGTCCTCCCTCGGCGAAGAGGTCCGGATCACCCGCGAACGAGGAGCCGACCGTGCCGCCTGAGACCCTCGCCCCCGCCGCCCCTCCGGTGGCCGGGTCCCGCACCGAGGCCCGCGAACGGGCCGCCCGGCAGCGCCGCTCGGCCGTCGCCGGAGCCCGCGCCGCCGTACTGGCCGGCTTCCTCGGCCTCTGGGAACTGGCCGCCCGCACCGGGGTCGTCGACCCGTTCAACTTCTCCCAGCCGTCCAGGATCTGGGCCCAGATCTGGCAGTGGACCACCCACGGCACCGCGCAGGGCTCGCTCGGGGAGCAGATCGGCTACACCCTCTACGAGGCCCTCACCGGCTGGGTGATCGGCGTGATCGGCGGCGTGCTGCTGGGCATCGCGCTCGGCCGGGTCCGCTTCCTGGCGGACGTGTTCGGGCCCTACATCAAGGTGCTCAACGCGATCCCCAGGATCGTGCTGGCCCCGATCTTCCTGATCTGGTTCGGCCTCGGCCCTGCCTCCAAGGTGGCCTCCGCCGTGGTGCTGGTCTTCTTCCCGGTCTTCTTCAACGCCTTCCAGGGCGCCCGCGAGGTGGACCGCAACCTGATCGCCAACGCCCGCATCCTGGGCGCCTCCCACCGCCAGGTCACCGTCCGGGTGGTCATCCCGGCCGCCACCAGCTGGATCTTCACCAGCCTGCACGTCTCCTTCGGCTTCGCCCTGATCGGCGCCATCGTCGGCGAGTACATCGGCGCCACCAAGGGCCTCGGCCTGCTGGTCGCCGCCGCCCAGGGCACCTTCAACGCGGCCGGGGTGTACGCGGCGATGACCATCCTCGCGGTGGTCGCGCTGCTCACCGAGGGGCTGCTCACCTTCGCCGAGAAGCGGCTCTTCCGCTGGAAGCCGGCCGACTCCGGCGACGGCCGCTGACCCTCCGTCAACTCCCTCAGTCAGAGAGGCACCCACCCGTGCGCAGAACCGCTCTCCTCACCGCCGTCGCCCTGCTGCTCCCCCTCACCGCCTGTGCCAACGACGCCTCCTCCTCGCACAGCGCCGGCTCCGGCCAGGTGGTCGAGGGCCCCAAGGTCAAGATCATGGTCGGCGGGCTGGACAAGGTGATCTACCTGCCCGCCATGCTCACCCAGCGGCTCGGCCACTTCGCCGAGGCCGGGGTCAACGTCGAACTCCTCACCGAGCCCGCCGGCGTGAACGCCACCACCGCCCTGCTCGCCGGGGACGTGCAGGGCGCCGTCGGCTTCTACGACCACACCATCGACCTCCAGGCCAAGGGCAAGGAGGTGCAGTCGGTGG
Source organism: Kitasatospora sp. NPDC088742 (assembly GCF_055584905.1). Classification (NCBI taxonomy): domain Bacteria; kingdom Bacillati; phylum Actinomycetota; class Actinomycetes; order Kitasatosporales; family Streptomycetaceae; genus Kitasatospora; species Kitasatospora sp. NPDC088742. Next base: position 22,083 of record NZ_JBVJLD010000058.1, read on the forward strand.
TCCAGTTCTCCCAGGCGCCCGGCGAGGTGGAGGTGGTCTCCGCCAAGCAGGCCGGGGCGATCCGCGGCGGCGCCGACTTCAAGGGCAAGAAGCTCGGCGTCACCAGCCTCGGCTCCTCCACCGACTTCCTTACCAAGTACCTGGCCGTCAAGAACGGCGTCGCGGTCAGCGAGTTCAGCCCGATCGCGGTCGGCGCCGGGCAGACCTTCATCGCCGCCATGCAGCAGGGCTCGATCGACGCCGGGATGACCACCGACCCGACGGTGGCGAACATCCTGGCCAAGCAGATCGGCACCGTGCTCTACGACATGCGCACCCCCGAGGGCTCGCGCGCCGCCCTCGGCGGCCTCTACCCCTCCTCCTCGCTCTACATGAACACCGCGTGGGTGGGACAGAACAAGGAGACCGTGCAGAAGCTGGCGAACGCCTTCGTGAAGACCCTCAAGTGGATGGACACCCACACCCCGGAGGAGATCGCCGCCAAGATGCCCGCCGACTACGCCCAGGGCGGTGCAGAGCAGTACGCCGCGGCGATCAAGGCCACCCTGCCGATGTTCACCACCGACGGGGTGATGCCGGCCGAGGGGCCGAAGACCGTGCTCGCGGTCCTCGGCGCCTTCCACCCGGACGTCCAGGGCAAGGAGGGCTCGATCGACCTCTCCCGCACCTACACCACGGAGTTCGTCTCCAAGGTCAGCTGAGCGCCGTCACCGAGGTGACGTCCATCCGGGACGGAGTGGCCGCGGCCTTGCCGCAGCTCTCCGCCCGGGGCGGCTCGCTCACGCCCGCCGCCACCTCGGCCAGCCAGGCCCGGCCGTCCTGGTGACGGACCGTCACCCGCCAGCCCTCGCCGTGCGGCTCCTGACCGACCGTCAGGGCGTCCGCGGCGGTCTCGCCGGTCAGCAGCCGCACCGCCTGCTCGGCGGCCTGGCCCGGCCGGTCCCAGTACGAGCGGCCGCGCGAGAACTCCGGCACCACGTGGCCGACGGCGGTCGCCGCCAGCACCTCCTTGGCGGCGGTCGCGCTCAGCCGCCCGTACGCGTAGCCGAACGGCAGCACCAGCATGGTGGGGGAGAAGCGGTGCCCGCCCAGGTGGGTCACCTCCCAGACCTCCGCGTGGCCGGCCGCGGCCAGCTCGGCCGCCAGCGGGCGGCCGAGCATCGCGCAGCACCGGTCCCGGCGGCCGTTGGTGCACACCAGGGCCAGCGGGTCGCCGCGGTGGTCGTCGCCGAAGCCGCCGTGCTCGCCCGCCCCGAGGGCGGCGAAGTCCAGGGCGAGCAGCTCCGCCGGGTCGGCCACGCTGGTGCGGCGCACCCAGGAACGGCCGGGGCCGGTGTGCGCGACGACCACCTCGTGCCGGGCGGTCGGCAGGCAGTCCGCGTGCCGCCCCGGCCGCCGGATCAGCGCCACCCGTACCCCGGTGCCCGCGGCCGCCGCGTCCAGCGCCCGGCCGACCGCCGGATCCAGGTGGCTCTCCGTCAGGGCCTTGGCGCCCCAGGGGCCGACCTGCTCGACCAGCAGCCAGGTGGCGGCGGTGGCCGCCGTCGCCGACAGCGGCTCGGTCAGTTCGCGGGACAGCGTCGCACAGGTGCTCACGTTGGTAAGGCTACGCTTCCCGTCCTCGCGGCCGCACCGGCCACGCCCCGGGTCCGTCGGGTCCTGGTAGCTGGGTGAGTGAGTGACGGACGGGACCGGGGGGGCTGGTTATGCTGATTCGCATTCGCACGACTGTGTGAGCGGATCCATGGGGGAGTTGTGGGGAGTCAGTTCAGGGTCGAGACCGGCCGCTTGGACAAGTTGATCGCCGATCTGCACCGCAGTCAGGACGAGATGCGGACCGCGCTCAACGCGATGCGTGACACCGGACCGAAGACCACCGGGAGCAAGGCGCTGGACCACGCCTGCGACGAGTTCCACGACAGCTGGGACGACGCGATCAAGAAGATCGCCGACGGCACCCAGCAGATCGAGGAGGGCTTGAAGATCACCAAGCAGGCCTACGAGGAGACCGAGCAGGCCATCCGCGACGCCTTCACCGGAGGCAAGTGATGAGCGACGCCGCCGACTTCCCCGCCCTCGGCTTCGACCCCGCCCCCGGCAACCCCGGCAACGTCGACGCCCTGGTCGGCCGTCTCAACACCGCCGCCGGCGCACTCTCCAGCGCCTCCGAGAGCCTCTCCTCGCTCACCCGCGGCGGCAGCGCCTGGCAGGGCGACGCCGCCACCGCCTTCGCCGGCAAGGTCGGCGAACTGCCCGCGATGCTCCGCGACAGCGACGACGCCGTCCGCACCGCCGCCCAGCAGCTCAACGCCTGGCACGGCCAACTGCTCTCCTACCAGGCCACCGCCCGCAAGTACGAGGCCGAGGCGCAGGCCGCCAAGCAGCGCTGCGAGCAGTGCGAGACGGCCAAGGACCAGGCCAAGAACCACTACAACTCGGCCGCCGACGCCCCCGCCTTCCGGCTGGCCGGCCAGCTCTTCACCGACGACGCGGCCCTCCAGGACGCCCAGACCCGGATCGACTCCGCCCAGCGCGAGCTGGTCCGGGCCGGTGACGAACTGGACGACGCCAAGCGGGCGTTGGACGACGCGAAGGACGCCTTCGAAGCGATCGTCAAGCAGGCCAAGGAACTCAAGGAGGACCACCAGGACTCCGCCGAGAAGATCGCCAAGGCCCTCCGCAAGGCCAACCAGAACGCCCCCGAGACCAGCATGTGGGACAAGTTCAAGGACTCCCTCAAGCGGGCCGGCCACGCCATCAAGGAGTGGGCCACCAAGCACGCCGACCTGCTCAAGAAGATCGGCGACTGGATGGGGATCGCCTCTACCGTGCTGGGCGTGCTGGCGCTGTGCACCGTCTGGTTCCCTCCGCTCTCCGGCGGGTTGGCCCTGGCCAGCGCCGGGCTGTCGCTGGGCGCTCTCGGAGCCCACGGCATGGCCAAGCTCGGCGGTGCCAAGGTCAGCGCGATGGACCTGGTCGGTGACGGGCTGGGTGCGCTTCCGTTCGGCAAGGTCGGGGTCGGCGTGTTCCGAGGTGCCAAGATCACGGCCAAGGCCGTCCCCAAGGTCGTCAACGGGGTCAAGACGGCCGACAAGGTCATGGAGGTCGGCAAGACGCGCATCGTCCAGCACATGGACGACGCTCTCGGCGCGGCCGCGAACAAGACGGTCCGTCAGGTGGGCGAGAAGACCGTGACCACTTTCAAGGCGACCGGTGGGCTTGGGAACCGTCTGAACGTCGCCTTCCAGGCCCACGTGGGGGAGACCCTGCACGGCACCTTGGTGGACTCCATCGCGGGCACTCATCTGGCCAAGCTTCCGGGGCTGCGCAACCTCAACTCCTTCAAGAGCGCGATCCTCGCCGACGGCACGCTCGACCCGATGTCGTGGTGGAGCCGGGGGATCATGGGCGCACCGAGTGCCATCGGCATCCCCTTCGACATCGCGGATCAGCTCAAGGGAGGCAACTAGATGCGTGCCGGGACCCCGGACACCTCGCTCACCCCGTCGCCCGGTCGGCGCTCCAGAGTCGGCCTGGTCCTGTGGGCCGTCCTCCAGTGGGTGCTGGTGCCGCTCGACCTGCTGTGGCGCTGGTTGCTCCTCCTGCCGCTCCTGCTGCTGACGGAGCTGTTCAGCAACTTCCAGTGGCCCGACGGCGAAGACCTGCGAGGACTGTTCCGTCCGCTGACCCGTTGGGTCGGTCCGGCCCGGTTCGTCCGGGAATGGGGCAGCGACCAGGACCGGTGGGACGCCTACATGCACAGGGTCTGCGAGGTCGCGCTCCGTGCCTACCAGCGCCAGGACCGCGGCGGACGGGGCTTCTCGGGTTGGACGTTGATCGGATACGAGAGCAGCGCCGACACCTTCATCCTTCCCCGCAAGTACTACCGGGGACTGTCGACCGAGCGGGTCGACGGCATCGCCCGTTCCCGTGGTCTGACGGCGGGAGCTCACCCGTTCGGAGTGAGCCTGGTACCGATGGGAAGGCTGGCAGCGTGAGCACGCCCCACACCGACGAGACGTACTTCACCTTCGACGCCCCGGTCCTCTTCCACGACCTCGGGATGCAGCTGACCGACGAGGAGCGTCGGGCTCACCTGGAGGAGATCTCCTGCGAGATCTGGAACGGCGGAACCGGCTACCAGCGCCAGGGCGTCCAGCAGCTCTACGCTGACGTGGCCGACGCGGCGGCGGCCGACGGCGCGCTGTACGCCGGGATCTGCGTCTTCGCCACCGAGGACGACCGGATCAGTACGGCGTCACTGATCGCGCGGGCCGATCCGATCGGGCCGGGCGAAGCCGAGCTGATCGCCTCGACGCTTCAGGACACGCTCTCCCTGGATCCGGACAACTCGGTGCACCGCACCGAGGTCGAGTGCGGCCCCGCGGTGGTCGTGTTCACCGGCTCCGTCGTGCAGTTCAACGCCCTGGCACCGGACCAGCCGAAGCCGCCGCCGTTGGAACTGGCCAAGGCGGAGGTCTATCTTCCGTTGCCCGAGGCGTCGGCGCTGCTCGTCCTCTCGCTCACCACCTCGTCCCTCCCCGAACTCCCGGACTACGTGCAGATGTTGTCCAGCATGGCGGAGTCGGTGCGGCTCGCCGACGGCAGCGAGCCGGTCATCCCGGCCCAGCAGGTGGAGTCGGCCGCTCGGGTCGCGGAGGCCTTCGGCTGAGGATCCGGCTGGCAGACCCGCCGACGACGGGAGGGACACCGGACTGCCGGTGCCCCTCCCGTTCCTGTCGGACCGTCAGACGATCGAGCGGCTACGCCGTCGGCCCGCTGACCGCGGCGATGGTGCCGGTGACCGGGGTGCCGGAGCCGTCGCGGCGCGGGTCCCGCTCGGGGAGGGTGACCGGGATGCCGTTGGTGGTGCAGGCGCGGGCCGGGGCGGGGCCGGCCCAGGCGAAGGCCAGGCGGTCCTCGCCGCGCAGGAAGCGCTGGACCCGGACACCGCCGGTCGCGCGGCCCTTGCGCGGGTAGAGCTCGAAGGGGGTGACCTTCCAGCTGCTGTGCTCGGAGCCGGAGAGGGTGCCCGAGGTGGCGGCCACCGAGACCACCACCGCGTCCGCCGCCGGGTCCACCGCGGTGAAGGAGAGCACCCGGGCGCCGTCGGCGAGCTTGACGCCGGCCATGCCGCCCGCCGGGCGGCCCTGCGGGCGGACCTGGCCGGCCGGGTAGCGCAGCAGCTGGGCGTCGGAGGTCATGAAGACCAGGTCCTCCTCGCCGGTGCGCAGCTCCACCGCCCCGACCACCTCGTCGCCGTCCTTGAGCGCGATCACCTCGAACTCGTCCTTGTTGGCGGGCCATTCGGGCACCACCCGCTTCACCACGCCCTGCGCGGTGCCCAGCGCCAACCCCGGCGAGGACTCGTCCAGGGTGGTCAGCGCGATCACCCGCTCGCCGTCGTCCAGCCGGAGGAACTCGCCCACCGCCGCACCCCCGGCCAGCGAGAACGACGGCGAGGGCGGCAGCGCCGGCAGGTCGATCACCGGCAGCCGCAGCACCCGCCCGGCCGTGGTGACCGCCCCGACGTCGGCCCGCGCGGTGGCCGGCACCGCCGAGACCACCACGTCCTGCTTGGAGCGCGACTCGGAGAACTCCACCGGCTCGCCGTCCGCCGTGCGGGCCAGCAGGCCGGTCGCCGACAGCAGCACCCGGCACGGGTCGTCCGCGACCTCCAGCGGCACCGTGAGCGACGCCGCCGGGGCGGCCCCGGCCTCCAGCAGCACGGTGCGCCGCTCGGTGCCGAACTGCTTGGACACCGCCGCGAGTTCGTTCGAGACCACGGAGCGCAGCTTGGTGTCCGAGTCCAGGATCTCGGTCAGCTCGGCGATCTCGGTCAGCAGCTTGGCCTTCTCGTCCTCCAGCTCCACCCGGTCGAAGCGGGTCAGGCGGCGCAGCGGGGTGTCCAGGATGTACGCGGTCTGCGTCTCCGACAGCGAGAAGCGCTCGATCAGCCGTTCCTTGGCCTGGGTCGCGTTGTCGCTGGAGCGGATGAGCGCGATGACCTCGTCGATGTCCACCAGGGCGACCAGCAGGCCCTCGACCAGGTGCAGCCGCTCCTGCCGCTTGCGACGGCGGAAGTCGCTGCGCCGCCGGACCACGGTGAACCGGTGGTCGACGTAGACCTCCAGCAGCTCCTTCAGACCCAGCGTCAGCGGCTGGCCGTCCACCAGCGCCACGTTGTTGATGCCGAAGGTCTCCTCCATCGGCGTCAGCTTGTAGAGCTGCTCCAGCAGCGCCTCGGGAACGAAACCGTTCTTCACCTCGATGACCAGGCGCAGACCGTGCTCACGGTCCGTCAGGTCCTTGACGTCGGCGATGCCCTGGAGCTTCTTCGCGCCGACCAGGTCCTTGATCTTGCCGATCACCTTCTCCGGGCCGACGCTGAACGGCAGCTCGGTGACGACGATGCCCTTGCGCCGGGCCGACACCGCCTCGATCGAGACCGTCGCCCGGATCTTGAAGGTGCCGCGGCCCGACTCGTACGCGTCCCGGATGCCCGACAGGCCGACGATCCGGCCCCCGGTCGGCAGGTCCGGACCGGGCACGAAACGCATCAGCGTCTCGAGGTCCGCCTGCGGGTGCTTGATCAGGTGCCGGGCGGCGGCCACCACCTCGGCCAGGTTGTGCGGCGGCATGTTGGTCGCCATGCCGACCGCGATGCCGGTGGCACCGTTCACCAGCAGGTTCGGGAACGCGGCCGGCAGGACCGTCGGCTCCTGCTCGCTGCCGTCGTAGTTCGGCCCGAACTCGACGGTGTCCTCGTGGATCGACTCCACCATCGCCATCGAGGCGGCCGTCAGCCGCGACTCGGTGTACCGCATCGCGGCCGGCGGGTCGTCGTTCCCCAGCGAACCGAAGTTCCCGTGACCGTCGATCAGCGGCAGCCGCATCGAGAACGGCTGCGCCATCCGGACCACGGAGTCGTAGATCGAGGCGTCGCCGTGCGGGTGCAGACGGCCCATCACCTCGCCCACCACACGGGCGCACTTGACGTGCGCGCGGTCCGGGCGCAGGCCCATCTCGTTGGCCTGGTACAGGATCCGGCGGTGCACCGGCTTGAGGCCGTCGCGGGCGTCGGGCAGGGCACGGGAGTAGATGACCGAGTAGGCGTACTCCAGGAAGGAGCCCTGCATCTCGTCCACCACGTCCACGTCGAGGATGCGCTCCTCGTAGTCTCCGGGCGGCGGGGTGGGCGAACTGCGGCGGGCCATCGCGGCTTGGCTCCCTTGCGTCTCTGACGGTACTTCGGTAAACGTCCGGGCTCGGCGCCGGGGTACGGCGCCCCCCATTGTGAACCCTAAGGCTGACAGCCTTCGTCAACCCCCTCCCCCCGACGCCTCTTCCGCCCGTGGCGAACGCATCGTTGGCGCGGGCACAACCGGACGCGCCGTGCGTTGCACCAGAATGAGGAACGGCATCCCTGCCACCCGGACCAGCCACCCGGCCGCGACCGATCGAAGACGGGAAGGACCCAGCATGGCCAACCCGGCCCCCGCCTCCACCCGAGGACTCGCCATCACCGAGCACCGACTGGCCAACGGCCTGCGCGTCGTGCTCTCCGAGGACCACCTCACCCCGGTGACCGCCGTCTGCCTCTGGTACGACGTCGGCTCCCGCCACGAGGTGAAGGGGCGCACCGGCCTGGCCCACCTCTTCGAGCACCTGATGTTCCAGGGCTCCGCCAACGTCTCCAACAACGGCCACTTCGAACTGGTCCAGGGCGCCGGCGGCTCGCTCAACGGCACCACCAGCTTCGAGCGCACCAACTACTTCGAGACCATGCCGGCCCACCAACTGGAGCTCGCGCTCTGGCTGGAGGCCGACCGGATGGGCTCCCTGCTGGCCGCCCTCGACGACACCTCGATGGAGAACCAGCGCGACGTCGTCAAGAACGAGCGCCGCCAGCGCTACGACAACGTGCCCTACGGCACCGCCTTCGAGAAGCTCACCGCGCTCTCCTTCCCGGACGGCCACCCGTACCACCACACCCCGATCGGCTCGATGGCCGACCTGGACGCGGCCACCCTGGAGGACGCCCGCGCGTTCTTCCGCACCTACTACGCGCCCAACAACGCGGTGCTCTCCGTCGTCGGCGACCTCGACCCCGAGCAGACCATCGCCTGGGTGGAGAAGTACTTCGGCACCATCCCCGCCCACGACGGCAAGCAGCCCCCGCGCGACGGCACCCTGCCCGAGGTGATCGGCACCGAGGTCCGCGAGCTGGTCCGCGAGGACGTCCCGTCCCGCGCCCTGATGGCCGCCTACCGCCTGCCGCACGACGGCACCCGCGAGGCCGACGCCGCCGACCTGGCGCTCACCATCCTCGGCTCCGGCGAGTCCAGCCGCCTCTACAACCGGCTGGTCCGCCGCGACCGCACCGCCGTCTCGGCCGGCTTCGGCCTGCTCCGCCTGGCCGGCGCCCCCTCGCTCGGCTGGCTCGACGTCAAGACCTCCGGCGACGCCACCCTGGCGCAGATCGAGACCGCCGTCGACGAGGAGCTCGCCCGCTTCGCCGCCGAGGGCCCCACCACCGAGGAGCTCGAGCGCGCCCAGGCCCAGATCGAGCGCGAATGGCTCGACCGCCTCACCACCGTGGCCGGCCGCGCCGACGAACTCTGCCGCTACGCCGTCCTGTTCGGCGACCCCAAGCTGCTCAACGAGGCGCTCGGCAAGGTCCTCGACGTCACCGCCGAGGAGGTCAAGGCCGTGGCCGCCGCCCGCCTGCGGCCGGACAACCGCGCCGTACTGGTCTACGAGCCCACCGCTCCCGAAGCCGCCGACGACACCCAGGACGAGGAGGCGGCGGCATGACCGACCCCACCCCCACCATGACCTTCCACCCCAAGCCGACCGCCGGGGACCCGACCCCGTGGGCCTTCCCGGCCCCCGAGCGGTCCGTCCTGGGCAACGGCCTCACCGTGCTGGACTGCCACCGCCCCGGCCAGCAACTGGTCGCCGTGGAGATCCAGTTGGACGCCCCGCTGGCCGCCGAGCCCGACGGGCTCGACGGCATCGCCAACATCCTCGCCCGCGCCCTCAGCGAGGGCACCGACACCCTCACCGCCGAGCAGTTCGCCGGTGAGCTGGAGCGGGCCGGCGCCACCCTCGACGCCCACGCCGACCACCCCGGCATCCGGGTCTCCCTCGAAGTCCCCGCCTCCCGCCTGGAGCGCGGCCTCAGTCTGGTCGCCGACGCCCTGCGCACCCCCGCCCTCCCCGAGGACGAGATCGAGCGCCTGGTCGCCAACCGCCTCGACGAGATCCAGCACGAGCAGGCCAACCCGGCCCGCCGCGCCGCCAAGGCCCTCTACGCCGACCTCTTCGAGGAGGCCGACCGCCTCTCCCGCCCGCGCAGCGGCACCGCCGAGACGGTCAAGAACATCACCCGGGCCGCCGTCCACGCCTTCTACACCGAGCACGTCCGCCCCGGTACCGCCACCGCGGTCGTGGTCGGCGACCTCACCGGCGTCGACCTCCCCGCCCTGCTGGAGGCCACCCTCGGCCAGTGGACCGGCACCCCCGCCGAGGCCACCGAGCACGCCCCCGTCACCGCCGACGACACCGGACGGGTCGTCATCGTCGACCGCCCCGGCTCCGTCCAGACCCAGCTGCTCATCGGCCGGATCGGCCCCGACCGCCACGACGCCGACTGGGCCGCCCAGATCCTCGGCACCTACTGCCTCGGCGGCACCCTCACCTCCCGCCTGGACCGCGTCCTGCGCGAGGAGAAGGGCTACACCTACGGCGTCCGGGCCTTCGCCCAGCCGCTGCGCTCCAACGCGGCCGGCACCGGCCGGGCCCTGCTCGCCATCAGCGGCTCGGTGGACACCGCCTCCACCGCCCCCGCCCTGGCCGACACCTGGACCATCCTGCGCACCCTCGCCGCCGAGGGCCTCACCGACGCCGAGCGCGAGGAGGCCGTGCAGTTCCTGGTCGGGGTCGCCCCGCTCAAGTACGAGACGGCCGGCTCGGTCGCCGCCACCCTGGCCGACCAGGTCGAGCAGTACCTCCCCGACGACTACCAGGCCGAGGTCTACCGGCAGCTCGCCGCCCTCGGCACGGACGCCGCCACCGCAGCCGTCGTGGCCGCCTTCCCGCCGGACCGGCTGGTCACCGTGCTGGTCGGCGACGCTTCCGAATTCGCGGATGCGGTGCGGGAGTTGGGGATCGGCGAGGTCACCGTGGTGAGCTGACGCCCCGTCGGTTCGCGGCCCGGTGGAGCTTCGGCTCCGCCGGGCCTTCTTTATTGCGTTGCCGCGTCGTCGGGGGCTGTGGCTAGATTGCTCACGTCGCCACACGGGCGGCCATTCAGCACGGGAGAGGAGGCGGTCACCATGCGGGTCGAGCGACGAACTGGCTCCCCGAGGCCGTACTTCCCCTGTGCGGCTCTCTGAGCCCCTCGGTCTTCCCCGAGCCACGCCGGAAGCTTCGCGTGGCAGTTCGTTCTCCCTTCCAGCGTGCCTACGCTTGAACTCACCGACCCGTGGAGGTCGTTCACCATGTCGTACACCGAAGTACCCGGCATCCGCGTCCCGATCCGGATGTGGACCAATCCCTCGACGGTCGAGGGCGCCGCGATGCAGCAGCTGCGCAACATCAGCTCCCTCCCGTGGCTGCACGGCCTCGCCGTGATGCCCGACGTCCACCTGGGCAAGGGCGCGACGGTCGGGTCGGTCATCGCCATGAAGGGCGCGGTCTGCCCGGCGGCGGTCGGGGTGGACATCGGCTGCGGGATGAGCGCGGTGAAGACCTCGCTGACGGCGAAGGACCTGCCGGATGACCTCTCGCGGCTGCGCTCGAAGATCGAGCAGGCGATCCCGGTGGGGCGGGGGCTGCACTCGGACCCGGTCGACCCGGGCAAGCTGCACGGCTTCGCGACGGCGGGGTGGGACGACTTCTGGGGGCGCTTCGACGGGGTCGCTTCCGAGGTGAAGTGGCGGCGGGAGCGGGCCATGCAGCAGATGGGGACGCTCGGCGGCGGAAATCATATGATTGAGGTGTGCCTTGATCTGACCGGTTCTGTTTGGTTGATGCTGCACTCCGGATCGCGGAACGTCGGCAAGGAGCTGGCGGAGCATCACATGGGTGTTGCCCGTTCGCTTTCGCACAACCAGGGTCTGATCGACCGTGATCTGGCGGTGTTCATCTCGGACACCCCGCAGATGGCGGCCTACCGTCAGGACCTCTACTGGGCGCAGGAGTACGCGCAGAACAACCGCGCGGTCATGATGGCGCTCTTCAAGGACGTCATGCGCCGTGAGTTCCCGAAGGCGAAGATGACCTTTGAGAACGAGATCAGCTGCCACCACAACTACGTGGCCGAGGAGCGGTACGACGGCGTCGACCTGCTGGTCACCCGCAAGGGCGCGATCCGGGCCGGCTCCGGGGAGTACGGAATCATCCCCGGTTCGATGGGCACCAGCTCGTTCATCGTCCGTGGCCTCGGCAACGAGGCGGCCTTCAACTCGGCCTCGCACGGCGCCGGTCGGAAGATGAGCCGGACGGCGGCGAAGAAGCGGTTCACGGTGCGGGACCTGGAGGAGCAGACCCGGGGCGTCGAGTGCCGGAAGGACAGCGGTGTCCTGGACGAGATTCCCGGCGCCTACAAGTCGATCGAGAAGGTCATGGAGCAGCAGCGGGACCTGGTCGAGGTCGTCGCCCAGATCAAGCAGGTCATCTCCGTCAAGGGCTGACGGTCTCTCAGGCCAGGGTGCGCGGGAAGCGCACCCTGGCCTTCTGCGGTCCGACGATCCGCCAGCGCCGCATCTTGCAGCTCTGCACCGAGCGGTTGAGGAGCGCGGCTGCCACCTCGGGGTCGGGCGTGGCGAGCAGGAGCACGGTCTCCTCCGCGGTCCAGGTTCGACGGGAAGGAGGGCCCGTAGAAGACGTGCCGGAAGTTGACCAGGAAGGTGGTCAGGGCGAGCGAGGCCAGCGGGGTGACGGCCGGCAGCAGGCCGATCGCCAGGAACTCCAGCGAGCCGGTGTAGATCAGCACCGAGAACACCGGGGCCCACCACCAGGCACGGTAGGTGGTGGTCCACAAGAAGGCGAACCGGTGTTTCGCCTGGTGGGACAGGTCGGCACAATGGCCGAGTGGACTACCAGCAGCTCTTGCACCAGGCGATGGGGACGGCGCTGAGCGCGCCCGAGCGCGGCCGGCCGGCCGACTACATCCCGGCCCTCGCGGCGGTCGACCCGACGCGGTTCGGGATGGCCATCGCGACGGTGGACGGTGAGGTGTTCGGGGCGGGGGACTGGGAGACGCCGTTCTCGGTGCAGAGCGTCTCGAAGCTGTTCACCCTGGCGCTGGCCCTCGCCGAAGGCGGGGACGCGCTGTGGCGGCGGGTGGGGCGCGAGCCCTCGGGCAACCCGTTCAACTCGCTGGTGCAGCTGGAGACGGAGCAGGGCATCCCGCGCAACCCGTTCATCAACGCCGGGGCCCTGGTGGTGACGGACCGTCTGCTGGAGCTGACCGGGGACGCGGTGGGTGCCGTCCGGGACTTCCTGCGCGCCGAGTCGGGCAACGACGCGATCGAGGTGGACGACTCGGTGGCCGCCTCGGAGGCCCGGCACGGGCACCGGAACGCGGCGCTGGCGCACTTCATCGCCAGTTACGGGAACCTGCGCAACCCGGTGGAGAGCGTGCTGGCGCACTACTACGCGCACTGCGCGATGACCGCGAGCTGCCGGGACCTGGCGCTGGTCGGGCGGTTCCTGGCCCGGCACGGGGTGCGGGCGGACGGGTCGCGGCTGCTGACCCGGAGCGAGGCGAAGCGGGTGAACGCGGTGCTGCTCACCTGCGGGACGTACGACGCGGCGGGGGAGTTCGCGTTCCGGGTCGGGCTGCCGGGCAAGAGCGGGGTCGGCGGCGGGATCCTGGCGGTGCTGCCGGGGCGCGGCGCGGTCTGCGTGTGGAGCCCGGGGCTGGACCGGGCGGGGAACTCGGTGCTGGGCGTGGCGGCGCTGGACGCGCTGACCACGGCGACCGGATGGTCGGTCTTCTAGGCCTGATGGACGCGGGAACGCGGAAGGGGCGCGCCGCCGGTGAGACCGGTGGCGCGCCCCTTCCGCATGAGGATCCGTCAGGCGGCGGGGAGCTCGTCCAGGCCCTCCTGGACCAGCTTCGCCAGGCGGTCCAGCGCCTCGTCCGAGCCGTCGGCGTCGGAGGCCAGGACGACCGGGTCGCCGCCCTGGGCGCCGAGGCCCAGCAGGGCCAGCATGGAGGCGGCGTTGACCGGGTTGCCGCCCTCCTTGGCGATGGTGACGGGCACGCCCACGGCGGTCGCCGCCCGGACGAAGACGGAGGCGGGACGGGCGTGCAGGCCCTCGGCCCAACCGATGGTGACGCGGCGCTCAGCCATGTGACGTGCCTTTCAGGTGGTGCTGGTGGAGCTGGGTTGTCTAGACCAGTGTCGCATGCGAACAGCGAGGTCGCGCCGCTGCGGGACTCTTTGGTGGCCAAAGTCCCACCCTGCCCGGGACCGACGGCGGGGGTGGTGAGGCTCGCCGGTGCGGAGGGGTGAGTGGCCCGCTCGGTGTGGGGCGGGAGCGTCTAACCTGACGCTGTGGAAGACGGTGCGCCGCACGGCGACGAGCACAGCTACCCCCAGCACTGGGAGGCCGACGTCCTGCTGCGCGACGGCGGCACGGCCCGGATCCGCCCGATCACCGAGGCCGACGCCGACCGGCTGGTGGAGTTCTACGAACAGGTCTCGGACCAGTCGAAGTACTTCCGGTTCTTCGCGCCGTACCCCCGGCTCTCCGCCAAGGACGTCCGCCGCTTCACCCACCACGACTACGTGAACCGGGTCGGCCTGGCCGTCGTCGTGCGGGACCGTTTCATCGCCACCGTCCGCTACGACCGGATCGACCCCGACGGCCGCCCCTCCACCACCGGGACCGACGCCGAGGTGGCCTTCCTGGTGCAGGACGCGCACCAGGGCCGCGGCGTGGCGTCCGCCCTGCTGGAGCACATCGCGGCCGTCGCCCAGGAGCGCGGCATCCGCCGCTTCCAGGCCGAGGTGCTGCCGGAGAACCGGAAGATGGTGAAGGTCTTCACCGACGCGGGCTACGTCCAGCGGCGGTCCTTCGCCGACGGCGTGGTGCACCTGGAGTTCGACCTGGGTCCCACCGACTCCGCGCTCGCGGTGATGCGGGCCCGGGAGCACCGGGCCGAGGCCCGTTCGGTGCAGCGGCTGCTGACGCCCCGTTCGGTCGCGGTGATCGGGGTCTCCCGCAACCCGCAGTCGGTCGGCCGCTCCCTGCTGCGCAACCTGCGCGCGGGCGGCTTCGGCAGCGCGGGCGGGCCGGACGAGGCCGACGGTGACCGCGGCGAGCTGTACGCGGTGAACCGGAACGCGGAGCCGGGCACGGTGATCGACGGCGTGCCCAGTCACCGTTCGGTGCTGGAGATCCCCGGCCCGGTCGACCTGGCGGTGATCGCCGTCCCGGCGCCCGCCGTGCCGCAGGCCGTCGCGGAGTGCGGGGCGCACGGCGTGCAGGGCCTGGTGGTGGTCACCGCCGGGTACGCGGAGACCGGCCCGGAGGGGCGGGACCGCCAGCGGGCGCTGGTGCGGCAGGCCCGGGCGGCGGGGATGCGGGTGATCGGGCCGAACGCCTTCGGGCTGGTGAACACCGACCCGGAGCGGCCGCTGAACGCCTCGCTCTCGCCGGCGCTGCCCGGCCGGGGCCCGTTCGGCCTGTTCTGCCAGTCCGGCGCGATCGGGGTGGCGCTGCTGGAGACCGCGCACCGCCGCGGCCTCGGCGTCTCCTCCTTCGCCTCGGTCGGCAACCGCGCCGACGTCTCCGGCAACGACTGGCTGCAGTACTGGGAGGACGATCCGGCCACCGAGGTGGTGCTGCTCTACCTGGAGTCCTTCGGCAACCCGCGGAAGTTCACCCGGATCGCCCGGCGGCTGGCCGGCAGCAAGCCGGTGGTGGTGGTCAAGGGGGCCCGGCACACCGGCAGCCTGCCTCCCGGCCACGCCGTCCAGCCGGCCTCCACCGGGCTGCGGGACGAGACCGTGGACGCGCTGTTCCAGCAGGCCGGGGTGGTCCGGGTGGAGACCATCACCGAGCTGTTCGACACCGGGGAGCTGCTGGCCTTCCAGCCGCTCCCGGCCGGCGACCGGGTCGCGGTGGTGGGCAACTCGGACTCGCTCGGGCTGCTCACCCACGACGCCTGTCTGAGCGCGGGCCTGCGCCCCGGCACCCCGGTGGACCTGACCACCGCCGCCACCGGCGAGAACTTCCGGATCGCCCTGGACACCGCGCTGGCCGACCCGGCGGTGGACTCGGTGATCGCGGTGACCATCCCGCCGATCGCCACCCACCGGCCGCCGACCGAACGGGGCGCCCAGGAGCCGGAGTTCGCCGACGCCCTGATCGAAGTGGCGGGAAGGGCAAGGGAGTTGGGCAAGCCGCTGCTGCTCGCGCACTTGGCGCTGACCGACCTGCCCGAGCGGCTCAAGGCCGCCCGGATCCCGGCCTACCCGGCCCCCGAGCGGGCCGTCCACGCGCTGGCCCGGGCGGTCGGCTACGCCGACTGGCGCCGCCGCACCACCGAGGCCGAGCAGACCGCCCGGGTGCCCGAGCTGGACCGGATCGCCGAGCGCGAGGCCCGCGCGCTGGTGGAGTCCGCGCTGCGGACCAGGGTGGCGGTGGCGGCCCGGACCCAGCCCGGCGGCGCGCGGATCCCGCTCTCCGACCGGCAGACCGCCGAGCTGCTCGGCCACTACGGCATCGACGTGCACCCGGCGCTGCCCGCGTTCGACGAGGAGAGCGCGCTGCGGGCCGCCGCCGCGCTCGGCTACCCCGTCGCGCTCAAGGCCACCGCCGAGCACCTGCGCCACCGCGCCGACCTCGGCAGCGTCCGCCTGGACCTCACCGGGGAGCCCGGACTGCGGCGCGCCTTCCGGGAGTTGGACGCGCTGCTGGGCGGTGCGGCCACGGCCCAGCTGGTGGTGCAGCGCCTCGCACCGCGCGGGGTGGACACCGTGATCGGCGCCACGGTCGACCCGGCGGTCGGCGCGATCCTCTCCTTCGGCCTGGCCGGCGCCCCGTCCCAGCTGCTCGGGGACGTCGCGCACCGGCTGGTTCCGGCCACCGACCAGGACGTTTCGGCGCTGGTCCGGGAGGTCCGGGCGGCCCCTCTGCTGTTCGGCTGGCGGGGTGCCGAGCCGGTGGACACCGGGGCGCTGGAGGAGCTGCTGCTGCGGGTGTCCCGGCTGGTGGACGACCTGCCGGAGGTGGCCTCGGTGGACCTCGACCCGGTGGTGGTGGCCCCGCACGGACTGGCCGTGCTGGCGGCCCGGGTGCGGATCGCGCCGCTGCCGGTCCGCAGCGATCTGGGGCCGCGCGCCATGAGCACCCTGTAACCTTCCTTGGTTGTGTCCGACTCCGGACGCGAGAAGGCCAGAAGCTCGGCGCAGTGCCGCCCGCTTCGTCGGCGGGACATGCCAGGATGGAGCTATGGCGAAGACCGGTACCACCACCACTCAGGACCTGCGGTCGGCGATCGAGCGCAGCGGGTACTACCCGGCGCTGGTGTCGGAGGCCGTGGAGTCCGCGGTGGGCCCCGAGCCGATCGTCTCCTACCTGGTCCACCAGGAGACCACCTTCGACTCCAACGAGGTGCGCCGTCACGTGACCGTCCTGGTGCTGACGCCCAGCCGGTTCGTGGTCAGCCACACCGACGAGCAGAACGCCGACGGGACCAACCCGGTGCCGTACGCCACCACCTCCACCGAGTGCGTCCGGATCGACCGGATCAACTCCGTGGTGCTCTCCCGGATGGTCGCCAACCCGGAGACGTACACCCCCGGCACCCTGCCGCGCGAGGTGGTGCTCACCATCGGCTGGGGCGCCGTCCAGCGGATCGACCTGGAGCCGGCCGGCTGCTCGGACCCGAACTGCGAGGCCGACCACGGCTACACCGGCTCGGCCACCGCCGACGACCTCTCGCTGCGGGTCAGCGAGGCCGGCGACGGCCCGGAGACGGTGGCGCAGTCGCTGGTCTTCGCCCGGGCGCTGTCCGAGGCCACCATCGCCAACCGGGGCTGACGCACCTTCATGACCACGCACCTCGGGTACGACGACTTCGAGATCCTCGACCCCTCCGACGCCCCCGTGCCGCACTACGGGACGGGATCGCTGGCCGACCTGTTGCCCTCCGTGGCGGCCGGCTTCGGCCTGGCCGGCTTCGGGAACGGCCTGGCCCTGGAGCCGGCCGACCGGGTCTGCGTCTTCCTGGTCGACGGCATGGGGTTCGAGCTGATCAAGCGTCACCCGGACTACGCGCCCTTCCTGAACGGGCTGATCGCGGCCGGCGGGCGTTCGGTCACCTGCGGCTTCCCGTCCACCACCGCCACCTCGCTGGCCTCGGTCGGCACCGGCCTGCCGCCCGGCGCGCACGGCCTCGCCGGGTACACGGTGGCGGTGCCGGGGCGCAACCAGCTGATGAACCAGCTGCGTTGGCAGCCCCCGGTGCCGCCGCGCGAGTGGCAGCCGCACCCCACCGTCTTCGAGCGGGTGCACCAGGCGGGCGTGGCGACCGCGCAGGTCTCCTCCCCGCTGTTCGCCCAGACGCCGCTCACCCAGGTGGCGCTCTCCGGCGGCACCTTCCTCGGCCGCACCACCGGCGAGGAGCGGATGGACCTGGCCGCCCAGTGGCTGGCCGAGCACGACCGGGCGCTGGTCTACACGTACGTCAGCGAGCTGGACGGCGCCGGGCACCGCTTCGGGGTGGACTCGGACGACTGGCGGATGACGCTGTTCGCGGTGGACCGGCTGGCCAAGCGCCTCGCCGAGCAGCTGCCGCCGCGCTCGGCGATGTACGTCACCGCCGACCACGGCATGATCGACGTCACCCCGGAGAACCGGATCGACTACGACGAGGACTGGGAGCTGAGCGCGGGCGTCGCCCTGCTCGGCGGCGAGGGCCGGGCCCGGCACGTGTACGCGGTGCCCGGCGCGGCCGGCGACGTCTTCACGGTCTGGAGCGAGGTGCTGGGGGACAGGTTCTGGGTGGCCACCCGGGACCAGGCCATCGCGGCGGGCTGGTTCGGCCCCGTGGTCGAGGACCGGGTGTACCACCGGATCGGCGACGTGGTGGCGGCCGCCCGGGACGACGTCGCGGTGACCGCCTCGCGCAGCGAGCCCGGCGAGTCCTCGATGATCGGCCTGCACGGTTCGATGACCTCGGTCGAGCAGATCGTGCCGCTGCTCGAAGTCCGCAGCTGACCGACCCCTTCCGACCGAAAGGCCCCCGTTCCACCCATGGCTGACCTGGTGTTCTTCTCGGGCACGATGGACTGCGGCAAGTCGACGCTCGCGCTCCAACTCGACCACAACCACGCCGCCCGGGGCCGACGGGGCATCATCTTCTCCCGGCACGACCGGGCCGGCGCCTCCACCATCTCCAGCCGGCTCGGCCTGCGCGCCGAGGCCCAGGAGGTGGCCGACGGCTTCGACTTCCACGCCCACGTGGTGCACCTGCTGTCGGCCGGCGGCAAGGTCGACTACCTGATCTGCGACGAGGCCAACTTCTACACCGCCGAGCAGGTCGACCAGCTGGCCCGGGTGGTGGACGAGCTCTCCATCGACGTCTTCACCTTCGGGATCACCACCGACTTCCGCACCCGGCTGTTCCCCGGTTCGCAGCGCCTGATCGAGCTGGCCGACCGGGTCGAGGTGCTCCAGGTCGAGGCGCTCTGCTGGTGCGGCGCCCGGGCCACCCACAACGCCCGCACGGTCGGCGGCGTGATGGTGGTCGAGGGCGCCCAAGTGGTGGTCGGCGACATCGCCAAGAGCGAGGCCGAGGTCGGCTACGAGGTGCTCTGCCGCCGCCACCACCGGCGCCGGCTGACCGCCGCCACCGCCCGTGTCTCGGTGCTCTCGCCCGACGTGCTGCCCTTCGGCGAGGCCGGCGCCCAACAGGGCTGAGCCGCCCGGCCGCTGAGGCTCCGTCAGAGACCTGTTCCAGGAGGCCGGGCTCAGGAGACCGCGATCACCGAGAAGCGCGCGCCCTGCGGATCGGCCAGCCGGGCCACCCGCCCGTGCTCGGTGTCGTGCGGGGAGACCAGCACCCGGCCGCCCAGCCGCTCGGCCCGAAGGGCCGTCAGGTCCGGGTCGGTGACGCCGAAGTGGACCCGCCAACGCGGCGGCCCGTCCCGCAGCTCCTCGCCGCCCCGGTAGGTCCGCTCCGGCCCGGTCCCGAAGACCGCGTCGTAGAAGTACCCGGCGCCCTCCCGGTCCGGCGTCAGCAGCTCCACCCGGGCCGGGGCGCCCGGCACGCCGACCAGCTCCCACCCGGTGTGCTCCTCGCCCTGCCAGAGGCCGAACACCGCACCCGTCACGTCCGCCGCGATCGCCACCCGCCCGGCCCGCTCGGCCTGCACCGGGCCGACCGCCACGGTGCCGCCGCACTCCCGGATCCGCTGCGCCACGTCGTCCGCGTGGTCGACCGCGAAGTACGTGGTCCACTCCACCCCGTGCCCCGAGCCGGGCGGGGTGACGCCCAGCCCGGCTACCCGGGCCCCGCCCAGGGTGGCCCGCACATAGCCGCCGAACGGAGCCGGCCCCGGCTCGAACTCCCAACCCAGCAGGGCGCGGTAGAACTCCTGCGCGCCCTCCGGATCGCCCGTCATCAGGCTCACCCAGCAGGGCGTGCCCTGGGCAAGCCGTGCCTTCACCGCGGTCATGGCGGTCCTCCTCGGAGTGCTCCGGTCGCAGGGGAATGGTTCCACCGCGAGGGCGGAGTCGTGGTGTACATGCCCCGGCGAGCCGCGCAAAGACCGTACAAAGGAGGGAGTTTCGGAGGAAGAATGGCGCGCATGAGCACCCCTTCCCCCCTGATCGACGTCGAGGAGCTGGCCGCGGCCCTCGGCTCCGGGACCGCGCCCGCCCTGCTGGACGTCCGCTGGGCCCTCGGCGGCCCGCCCGGCGCCGAGGAGTACGCGGCCGGCCACCTGCCCGGCGCCCACTACGTGGACCTGGACCGGGAGTTGGCCGCCCCGCCCGGCCCGGCCGGGCGGCACCCGCTGCCCGACCCGGAGGTGTTCGCCGCCGCGCTGCGCCGCGCCGGGGTGCGCGCCGACCGCCCCGTGGTGGTCTACGACGCCGGGCCGGCCACCTCGGCCGCCCGGGCCTGGTGGCTGCTGCGCTGGGCCGGCCACCAGGACGTCCGGGTGCTCGACGGCGGCCTGGCCGCCTGGGCGGCGGCGGGCCGCCCGCTGACCACCGAGGCGCCGGCCGACGGCGGCGGCGACTTCAAGCCCGAGCCGGGCGCGCTGCCCACCGTGGACGCCGCCGGTGCGGCCGAACTCGCCCGCACCGGGCTGCTGTTGGACGCCCGGGCGGGGGAGCGCTACCGGGGCGAGGTAGAGCCGGTGGACCCGAGGGCCGGGCACGTCCCCGGCGCGGTCTCCGCCCCGACCACCGAGAACCTGGCCGCCGACGGGCGCTTCCGGCCGGCCGCCGAGCTGGCCGCGCGGTTCCGCGCGCTCGGCGTCGGCGAGGCCGCCGGGGTGGCGGTCTACTGCGGCTCCGGCGTCACCGCCGCGCACGAGCTGCTGGCCCTCACGGTGGCCGGCCACCCCGGGGCCGCGCTCTACCCGGGCTCCTGGAGCGAGTGGTCCGCCGACCCGGCCAACCCGGCCGCGACCGGCGCCTGAGACGCCGGAGGGGTGGAGCCCGTCACGGGCCCCACCCCTCCACCGGCCTGACGGCCGGTCAGTCCTGCTTCTTGCGGCGCGAACCGAAGACGATCTCGTCCCAGCTCGGCACCGTGGCCCGGCGCCCGGGCCGGACCCCGTCCGCCTCGGCCTGCCGGTCGGTGGTGCCGACCAGCCGCTCGCGGTGCGGTGAGACCGCCCGCGGCATCAGGATGTCCGCGTACGCCGAACCGGCGCCGACGCTGGCCGCCGGAGCGGCCTCCTCCACCTCGTCCGGCTCGCTCTCGGCCGCCACCACCGGCTCGATGGCCGGAACGAACGAGGGCACCACGTCCAGCAGGCTGGTCAGCGGGTCCCGGACTTCGGCGGTGGCCGCCGCGGCGGTGACCTCCCGGACCTCGCGCACCTCCCGGGCCATGATCCGGTCGGCCGAGGGCCGCTCGATCATCGGGCGGGACGGACGGTCCTGGGGCAGCCGGGCGATCCTCGGGATGAACGGGAAGACGGAGTCCTCTTCCCGCTCGACGCTCTCGCCGATCAGCGCCCGAGCCTCGTCGTCGTTCGGCTGCACCAGCCGACGCGGCGGGTCGTAGGTCCAACTGGCGCTGCGGCCCTCGCCGTCGGCCCGGTAGGCGAGGATGACCTCCCAGGTGCCGTCGTCGCGCCGCCAGGAGTCCCAGCGCTCGGTGTCCTTCTCCGCCCCGCGCAGCGCGAGGCGCTCGGCGACGGCCTCGCCGAGCTGCGGGCCGGTGGTCTCGCCGTGCCGGCGGATCGCGGTCTTGCGGGCGCGCTCGGCCATGAACGCGCGCTCGGCCAGCACCGGGCCCTCGAAGCGGCGCACCCGGTCCACCGAGATGCCGGCCGCCTGCGCGACCTCCTCAGCGGAGGCACCGGCTCGTATCCGCGCCTGGATGTCACGCGGGCGCAGGTGGCTCTCGACCTCGATCTCGATCTGGCCGAGACGCGGGCGGTCACCGCGGATGGCGGCGCGCAGCCGCTCGTCGATGGGGAGGGTGTACTCCGTGCTGTCGGCAGCCTTGAGCACCAGCCGTGTGCCGTCGTTGCTGACGGCCACGACGCGCAGTTCGGGCACGGTTACCTCCCGGGTGGTGCCTGCCGACGTCACCTGCGTCGCTGCTCCCGTACTGAGTGTGGCCTGCCCACTCACGACTGGCCACAACCTTGCAGAGTTACTCGGCGTGTCGGGCTTTGGCCCTGACGCACCGTTGTGGCACGGTTGCCTGTTTGCCACGTCGCCGGTCGACGTCGCGCCCGGGGTCCCCGGCCGCCGTCCGCTGGACAGCCGACACTGATGACCGAGGCTCAGGCTCCACGAACAGTACTCCATTCGTGGCATCCGGAGGGGCGGCTCGCCGCTCAAGTCTCCCCCGATTCAGGGGATTCTCAAGGGTGAGCGCTCCAACAGCCGACGGTCGGTCAGTGCGCGGTGATCATCTTCACATATATCGGCGGCCGAGAACCAGATTTTGGCCCCTTGTGTCCTCCTTTGTGCAAGATGGAGGGACTTTTCCGGATGAACAGCCGTACCGACAGAGGGATGTCGATGCCCCAGCAGCGCACCGAGCGACGGCGGATCGACCTGAGTGTGGCTCAGGTGGCCGCCGGCGCACTGGCGGCGATCGTCGGGGCACTGCTCGCCTCCGAGCTGGGTGTCTACGGCACCATCCTCGGCGCGGCGGTGGTCTCGGTCGGGGCCACCACCGGCAGCGCGGTCTTCCAGCACTGGTTCCGGCGCGGCGGGGAGCAACTCCGTCAGGTCGTGGACCGCACCCAGGGGTTGAACCAGGAGCCGCTGCCGGAGACCACCGAGGTCTCGGGGGAGTGGAACGAGCCGACCACGGTGCGGGCCAGGCGGCGCTGGACCTGGAAGACGTACCTGGCCGCGTCGGGACTGATGTTCGTGCTGGCGATGGTGCCGATCGTGTCCTTCGAGCTGATCACCGGGAAGCCGGTGGCGGCCACCGTCAAGGGGGAGCAGGGGAACGGCACCTCCCTCGGCGGCACGGTCCAGAAGTCCACGCCGCCGCCCGACACCTCCTCCCAGGAGGAGCAGCCGAAGGCCACCCCGAGCGGCAGCCCGTCCGCGACGCCGAGCGGGAAGCCGTCGGGCAGTCCTTCCCCGTCGCCGTCCGGCAGCCCGTCGTCCTCGCCGTCGGGAAGTCCGTCGGGGAGCCCGTCACCGAGCCCGAGCTCCAGTCCGAGCACCTCGCCGTCGCCGACGCCCCCGAGCACCTCGCCCTCCGGGGAGCCGGCCGCGGGCGTCCCGTCCGGCAGCCCCTCGCCCTGACCGGCCGTCAGTCCCCGAGCACCCGGCGCAGGTAGTCGTTGGCGAACAGCCGGCCCGGGTCCACCTTGTCGCGCAGCGCGGTGAAGTCGCCGAAGTGCGGATAGACCGAGGACAGGTACTCCGCGTCCCTGGTGTGCAGCTTCCCCCAGTGCGGGCGGCCCTGGTGAGCGGTCATCAGCTTCTCCACCTCGGTGAAGTAGCCCTGCTCCCGGGTGCCCCGGTAGAGGTGGACGGCTATGTAGACGCTGTCCCGCCCGTTCGCGGTGGAGAGCCAGAGGTCGTCGGCGGGCGCCACCCGCACCTCGACCGGGAAGCTGACCTTCCAGTCGGAGCGCTCGACCAGCGCCTTCAGCTCGCGGAGCACGGTGGTGGCCGCCGCGCGCGGGACGGCGTACTCCATCTCGGTGAAACGCACCGTGCGCGGGCTGGTGTACACCCGGTACGCCACATCGGTGTAGGTCCGCTCGGACCAGGCGCGGCTGGCCAGTTGCGCGATGGTGGGGATCGAGGCGGGGAAGCGGCGGCCGACCCGGCAGGCGCCCTCCCAGACGGTGTTGGAGAGGAACTCGTCGTCCAGCCAGGCCTTGAAGCGGGGCAGCGGGGCGGCCGGGCCCTGGCTGCGGTTGTTCCGCTTCACCGAGCAGTTGTCGGTGTGCGGGAACCAGTAGAACTCGAAGTGCTCGTTGACGGCCGCCAGTTCCTCGAAGGAGCCGAGCACCTCCTCGAAGCCCATCGGCCGCTCGTGCGCGGTGAGCAGGAAGAGCGGTTCCACCGCGAAGGTCAGCGCGCTGACCACGCCGAGCGCGCCCAGACCCAGCCGGGCGCCCTGGTACAGCTCAGGGTCCTGCTCGGCCGAGCAGTGCCGCACCGAACCGTCGGCCAGCACGATCTCCACGGCCCGCAGCTGCGCGGCCAGCGAGCCGGAGTCCCGGCCGGTGCCGTGGGTGCCTGTACTGGTCGCCCCGGCGGCGGTCTGCACCTCGATGTCGCCCATGTTGGTCAGCGACAGGCCGGCCGCCTCCAGGGTCCGGTTGAGCTTCCAGAGCGGGAAGCCGGACTCGACCGTGACGGTGCCGGCCTCGCGGTCGATGCCGCGCAGCGCGGAGAGGCCGTCGGGGTGGATCAGCAGGCCGTCCCCGGCGGAGGCGATCGAGGTGAAGGAGTGGCCGGAGCCGACCGCCTTCACCGTCCGGCCCTGCCCGGCGGCGTGGCCGATCAGGGCCGACAGCTCCTCGACCGAGCGCGGCGTCGCGGTCCGGCTCGGCCGGGCGCTCTGGTTGCCGGCCCAGTTCCGCCAGGTGGCCTGGGGCATGGGGGTGCCTCCGCTCCGGGCCTCGGCCCGTTCCGTACCGGTGGGTAGGGGGAGCGTAGTCGCCGGGCGCCCCGGAAAACAGAGGTCCGGGGCAGCTCGGCGATCATCCTGCCGGCGGGTGGCGGCGGGGCGGGTGACGGCGGGTCAGACCGCCACGGGGTGCTGCGCCTCGGGGGCGGGCAGCCCGGCGCGCAGGCGCCGGAACCCGCCGAGGGCGACCAGCGCGCCGAAGGCTGCGGAGGCCACGGGTACCCAGTACCCGGCCGAGGCACCGGCCGCGTCCACCACCAGGCCGCCGGCCGAGGAGCCGAGCGCCACGCCCAGGGCCAGGCCGGTGGTGGTCCAGGTCATCCCCTCGGTCAGCTGGTTGGCCGGGACCAGCCGCTCGACCAGCGCCATCGCGGTGATCAGGGTCGGCGAGATGGAGATGCCGGCCACGAACAGCGCGGCGCTGATCGCGACCAGCCCGGCGGTGCCGTGCACCAGGGAGCCGACCACCACCAGCGGCACCATGCTGGCCGCCATCACCGCCACCCCGACCAGGAAGCGGGTGGCCATCGAGCCGGTGAGCTTCAGCGTGCCGAACACCACCCCGGCCAGGCAGGAGCCGAGCGCGTAGACCGCCAGCACCACACCGGTCAGGCTCTTGTGCCCCTCGGCCTCGGCGTAGGCCAGGGTGACCACCTCGACCGAGCCGAAGACCGCGCCGGTCGCCACGAAGGTGGCCACCAGCACCTGGAGCCCCTTGGAGAAGATCGCCGACCGGCCGGCCCGGTGCTCATCCGTCCGCACCGGCGGCTCGGTCCGCCGCTGGGCGGTGAAGAGCAGCACGCCGATGGTCAGGAAGACCCCGGCCAGCAGCACGCCGGCCTCCGGGAAGACGCTGGTGGCCAGCGTGACGGAGAGGATCGGGCCGATGATGAAGCAGACCTCGTCCACCACCGCCTCGAAGGAGTACGCGGTGTGCAGCTTCGGCGGGGCCGAGCTGTAGAGGTTGGCCCAGCGGGCCCGGACCATCGAACCGGCGCTGGGCATCACGCCCATGCCGACCGCGGGCAGGAAGAGCGTCCAGCTGGGCGCCCCGGCCCGGGCGAGCAGCAGCAGGGTCACCGCCGCGGCGACGGTGACCGCCGTCGCGGGCAGGGTGATCCGCCGCTGCCCGTACCGGTCGACCAGCCGGGAGACCTGGGGGCCGAGTACGGCCGCCGAGACGGCCATGGCGGCCGAGACCGCGCTGGCCAGCCCGTAGGAGCCGCGCAGCTGGGACAGCATGGTGACGATGCCGATCCCGG
This sequence comes from Kitasatospora sp. NPDC088742, assembly GCF_055584905.1. NCBI lineage: Bacteria > Bacillati > Actinomycetota > Actinomycetes > Kitasatosporales > Streptomycetaceae > Kitasatospora > Kitasatospora sp. NPDC088742. The sequence continues at coordinate 47,673 of NZ_JBVJLD010000058.1, forward strand.
TCATCGAGATCGGCATCCGGGCTATGAAGCCGGAGAAGGAGAAGGCCAGGGTGCCGGGGGCGGCGAAGATCTGGCGGTAGCTGGACAGCACGGGGGAGCTCCGCTGGTGGGGTAAGGAACACGGATCGCATACACAGCTTACGAGCCTGGGCAACCGATATTTCCGTTCTGTGGACCCGTACCGGGGCGCGGGCCCTTTGGTGGCAGGATCGGTGCCATGCCCGACTCGCGCACCCTCACGCCCGGCTCCGGCCCGGCCCCGTACGACGCCCTGCTGCTGCTCTCCTTCGGCGGCCCGGAGGCCCCCGAGGACGTGGTCCCCTTCCTGGAGAACGTCACCCGGGGCCGGGGCATCCCGAAGGAGCGGCTGGCCGAGGTCGGCAAGCACTACTTCCTGTTCGGCGGGGTCAGCCCGATCAACGAGCAGAACCGGGAGCTGCTGGCCGCCCTCCGCAAGGACTTCGCCGACCACGGCCTGGACCTGCCGGTCTACTGGGGCAACCGGAACTGGGCGCCCTACCTGACCGACACCCTGCGCGAGCTCGCCGCCGACGGTCACCGCCGGGTGCTGGTGCTGGCCACCAGCGCCTACGCCGGCTACTCGGGCTGCCGCCAGTACCGGGAGAACCTGGCCGACGCGCTGGCCACCCTGGAGGCCGAGGGCGTCACCGGCCTGAGCGTGGACAAGCTGCGCCACTTCTACAACCACCCCGGCTTCGTCCGGCCGATGGTGGACGCCACCCTGGCCGCCCTGGAGGCGCTGCCCGGCGAGGTCCGCGACGGCGCCCACCTCGCCTTCACCACCCACTCCATCCCGGACGCGATGGCCGAGAGCTCCGGCGCCCCCGGCGACCCGGCCCGCGGCGAGCCCGGCGGCGCGTACGTGGCCCAGCATTTGGAGGTGGCCCGGCTGGTCACCGAGGCCGTGGCCGAGCGGACCGGGGTCGCGGAGCGGCCGTGGCAGCTGGTCTACCAGAGCCGCAGCGGCGCTCCGCACATCCCGTGGCTGGAGCCCGACATCTGCGACCACCTGGAGGGCCTGAAGGCGGCCGGGGCCCCGGCCGCCGTGATGGTGCCGATCGGCTTCGTCTCCGACCACATGGAGGTCAAGTACGACCTCGACACCGAGGCCACCGCCAAGGCCGCCGAGCTGGAGCTCCCGGTCACCCGGGCCGCCACGGTCGGCGCCGACCCCCGCTTCACCGCCGCCGTGCGCGAGCTGGTGCTGGAGCGCGCGGCCACCGAACGCGGGGCGCGCCCCGACCGTTGTGCGCTCGGGGCGCTCGGCCCCAGCCACGACGTGTGCGCCGTCGCCTGCTGCCCCAACCCGCGCGCCCCGCGTCCGGCCGCCGCCGAGCGCTGAACTGACCCGGCGTCAGCTGACGCCGGATCGAACTGACGGACCGTCGGAAGGAAACCCCGTGCCCGATCCCGCCCTGCTCGACGAACTCCTCGACGTGGCACTGGAGGCCGCCACCAAGGCCGGCGCCCTGCTGCACGACGGCCGCCCGGCCGACCTCGGGGTGGCCGCCACCAAGAGCAGCCCGGTGGACGTGGTGACCGAGATGGACCTCGCCTCCGAGAAGCTCGTCCTGGAGCTGATCGGCACCCGCCGCCCCCAGGACGGCTACCTCGGCGAGGAGGGCGCCGACCGCCCCGGCACCAGCGGGGTCCGCTGGGTGGTCGACCCGCTCGACGGCACCGTCAACTACCTCTACGGGCTGCCCTCCTGGGGCGTCAGCGTGGCCGCCGAACTGGACGGGCACGCGGTGGTCGGCGTGGTCGCCGTCCCGGCCCGCCGGGAGCTCTTCCACGCCGTGCTCGGCCGCGGCGCGTACCTGGACGGCGCCCCGATCCACTGCCGCCCGGCGCCGCCCTGGGGCCAGGCGCTGGTCTCCACCGGCTTCAACTACGTGCAGGCCGTCCGGGAGGAGCAGGCCCGGGTGCTGCTCGGCCTGCTCCCGGAGGTCCGGGACATCCGCCGGGGCGGCGCCGCCGCGGTGGACCTCTGCGACCTGGCGGCCGGCCGGCTGGACGCCTTCTACGAGCGCGGCCTGCACGCCTGGGACCGGGCCGCCGGACTGCTGGTCGTCGCCGAGGCCGGCGGCCTCTCCGGCGGCCGCCCCGGCGAACCGGCCGGCGACGCGCTCACCGTGGCCGCGCCCCCGGCCACCTTCGAGCGGCTGACCGCCCGGCTGGCCGAGCTCGGCGCCTGACCGGCTCCGCCGCGGGTACCGGGTCCTCCCCGTGTGCCGGGGCAGCACGAAGCCCTGGCACACGGGGGGTGCCAGGGCTCGGTCTGTGCGGGTCGCGCGGGTGGTGCTGGTGGCGCGGGTGGTGCTGGGTCAGGCGGCGGAGCGGTGCAGCTCCTGCACCGGGTCGACGCCGTGTTCGGCGGCGAGCCGGCGGAGGTCGTCGAGCTCGGACTGCTCGACCTCGGCGAGGAACTCGTCCCCGGAGGCGAGAGCGCGGTGCAGGTCTTCCTCGGCGTTCCTTATGCGCTGGATGATCCCGGCGGTGAAGGCGTCCATTCGGGCCCCCTTACGGTGTCGGACGGGCACGGTCCGGCGTTCCCCGATCGGGTGACGGCGCCAACGGAAACGCCCCAGCCGGGCTCCCTGCTCCCCCGGCTGGTGCGACAACGGCCTGCGGCCGCCCGATGTGACTCCGAAAACCCTGACCGGTGCGGATGAACGCACGGCGGGTGGTGACCACGATCGGCGCTCGGCGCCATCGTGGGTGTGCACCTGTCCTCCCCGCCACCGGCGCGGGGAAACCTGACGCGCCCGGAAAGTTGCCCGCGTCACAGTCCGCACACGGAACCGTACGACCTGACGTGCCCTGGCTTATCGCTGCTTTACCACCGGACCAGGCAGGATGGGGGCACCGTCGGACCGCTGTGCCCGGCCCAGCCGCCGCAAGGCAGGCCGGAGCCCGGGCCGGTGTCCGCGCCCGGCCGCAGCACGGCCCGCCCGGGCTCGCGCACGGTGGGCCGTAGCCAAGCCGTAGAAGGGACAACCACCGTGCGGGTTCTCGTCGTGGAGGACGAGCAGCTGCTCGCCGAAGCAGTGGCCACCGGCCTGCGCCGGGAGGCCATGGCAGTCGACGTGGTCTACGACGGGGAGGCCGCGCTCCAGCGCATCGCGGTCAACGACTACGACGTGGTGGTGCTCGACCGCGACCTGCCACTGGTCCACGGCGACGACGTCTGCCGCAGCATCGTGGAGCAGGGCCTGGCCACCCGGGTGATCATGCTGACCGCCTCCGGCGACATCAGCGACCGGGTCGAGGGCCTGGAGATCGGCGCCGACGACTACCTGCCCAAGCCCTTCGCCTTCAGCGAGCTGGTGGCCCGGGTCAGGGCCCTCGGCCGCCGGGCCACCGTCCCGCTGCCGCCGGTGCTCGAGCGGGCCGGCATCTCCCTGGACCCGGGCCGCCGCGAGGTGCTCCGGGACGACCGGCCGATCCAGCTGGCCCCCAAGGAGTTCGCCGTGCTGGAGGTCCTGATGCGGGCCGGCGGCGCCGTGGTCTCGGCCGAGCAGCTGCTGGAGAAGGCCTGGGACGAGCACACCGACCCGTTCACCAACGTGGTCCGGGTGACGGTGATGACGCTGCGCCGCAAGCTCGGCGACCCGGCCGTCATCGTCACCGTCCCCGGTTCCGGCTACCGGATCTGACACCACGTCAGGCCAGTCGGCCCCACCCACCACAGGCCCCGGACCACCTCGGCCCCGGACCGCACCCGAGAGGACAGCCATGACCACCCCGCCCTCGCCCGGCGGGGCCTCCGGCGCGCCCGGAGGCACCCCGGTACCGCCGCGCCCGACCGGGCCCCCGGCCGTCGCCCCGGCTCCGTCGCCGTCGCCGTCCGACCCGGTGCGGGGCGGCGGCCTGTTCGGCTGGCTCCAGCTGCGCCCGACCATCCGGATCCGGCTCACCCTGCTGTACGGCGGGATGTTCCTGATGGCCGGCGTGGTGCTGCTGCTGCTCATGTACTACTTCGTCCAGCAGGCCTTCCACGACGCCTCGCTGCCGTACATCAAGCTCGGGCCGAACGTCCAGGTCGTGCTGCCGAACGGCCAGGTGGCCACCGAGGGCACGTTCAACCAGCAGATCCGGGAGTTCCAGCAGCAGGAGTCCGCGGCCTCGCTCACCACCCTGCTGCGCAAGTCGCTGACGGTCATGGTCTGCCTGGCCGTGATCGCCTTCATCCTCGGCTACGCGCTGGCCGGCCGGGTGCTCCAGCCGCTCAACCGGATCACCCGCACCGCCCGTGAGGTGGTCGGCTCCGACCTGCACCGCCGGATCGACATGGACGGCCCGGACGACGAGCTCAAGGAACTCGCCGACACCTTCGACGAGATGCTGGAACGGCTGGACCGGGCCTTCGACTCCCAGCGGAGGTTCGTCGCCAACGCCTCGCACGAGCTGAGGACACCGCTGGCGATCAACCGCACCCTGCTGGAGGTCCAGCTCTCCGATCCGGCGGCCTCGCCCGACCTCCAGCAGCTCGGCAAGACCCTGCTGGCCACCAACGAGCGCAGCGAGCAGCTGGTCGAGGGCCTGCTGCTGCTGGCCCGCAGCGACAACGAGCTGACCGAGCGCCGCCCGGTCGAGCTGTCCGAGGTGGCCCAGCGGGCGGTGCAGGTGACCAAGCCGGAGGCGGCCGGGCGCGAGGTGGAGGTGCGCTCCCAGCTGCACCCCGCCGTGGTCGGCGGCAACGGCGTGCTGCTGGAGCGGATCGCGCTCAACCTGCTGCAGAACGCCATCCGCTACAACACCCCCGGCGGCTGGGTGGAGATCACCACCGCCCCCGCCCCGGGCGGCGGCGGAGAGCTGACCGTCAGCAACACCGGTCCGGTGGTGCCCGGCTACGAGCTGGAGCACATCTTCGAGCCGTTCCGCCGGGTCAAGGGCGCGGACCGGACCAGGAGCGACAAGGGGGTCGGCCTCGGCCTCTCCATCGTCAGGTCGGTCGTCAGAGCGCACGGAGGCGCCATCGAGGCCACCGCGCGCCCCGGGGGAGGGCTGACCATCCGGGTCCGGATCCCCGGCGCCTGACCGCAGCCCCGAGCCGACCCCGGCCCCGGCGCCGCCCGCCTCCGCCTCGCTCCGTGTCCGGAGCAGTCCGTTACGTCCACGATCGCCCAACAGCCGCCCCCGCCAGGCAAGTCAGCCGACATATGCCCTGGCGGGGGCGGCTTGTCTTTTGCCGCCGGAAGAACTTACGGTGTCGTAACCTACGCAGCCGTAAGGTTGGTCGCAGCCACCCAGGCCCGACCGCGACCGCCGTCGTCCCTGCCCCGCCCGTCAGGAGCACCGCCGTGACCATCGCACCCGAGCAGCGCACCGTCGCCGCCCCCGCCGCCGCCCCGCTCGCCACTGCCGGCTGGACCGACGCGCGACTGATCATGGCGCTCGAGGAGGTCGTGGAGACCGAGCTGAACCGGCACCTGAAGGTGGCCAAGGAGTGGATGCCGCACGAGTACGTGCCCTGGAGCCAGGGCCGGGACTTCGACGGCGTGCTGGGCGGCGAGGCCTGGTCGCTGGACCAGTCCCAGGTGACCCCGCTCGGCCGGGTCTCGCTGGTGGTCAACCTGCTGACCGAGGACAACCTCCCCAGCTACCACCACGAGATCGCGTCCATGTTCGGCCGCGAGGGCGCCTGGGGCACCTGGGTGCACCGCTGGACGGCCGAGGAGGGCCGGCACGGGATAGCCATCCGTGACTACCTGCTGGCCACCCGCGCGGTCGACCCGGTGGAGCTGGAGCGGGCCCGGATGTCGCACATGGGTGAGGGCTTCGAGTCCGACAACGCGCACAGCATGCTGCACTCGGTGGCCTATGTGGCCTTCCAGGAGCTCGCCACCCGGATCTCGCACCGCAACACCGGCAAGTCCGCCGGCGAGCCGCTCGCCGACCAGCTGCTGGCGAAGATCGCGAACGACGAGAACCTGCACATGATCTTCTACCGGAACCTGCTCAAGGCCGCCCTGGAGATCGCCCCGGACCAGGCCATGCGGGCCGTCGCCGACGTGGTGATCAACTTCCGGATGCCCGGCCACGGCATCCCCGGCTTCGAGCGCGCGGCGGCCCAGATCGCGATCGGCGGCGTCTACAACCTGCGGATCCACCACGACGACGTGCTGCAGCCGGTGCTGCGCCACCTCAAGGTGATGGAGATCGGCGGCCTCGGCCCCGAGGGTCTGCTCGCCCAGCAGGAGCTCGGCGCCTTCCTGGACGGCCTCGACGCGCAGGCCACCAAGTTCGACGAGCGGCAGGCCGCGCTGCTCGCGCGCCGGGCCGCCGCGGCGGCCCGGAAGTAGTCTCGGGGCAGGTGGATTCTTCGGGATTTGCCCGAAAAGTTCAGACTGTGACTGATATCACATTCACCTGGTCGACCCGTTCGGATGATCTCTCTTGGTGATCACCGATGCGGGTGAACCGACTTCGCAGGGTGACGGCACGCCGGGCGGCAGTGATTGTCGACGTAGCGTCAAACCCATGGCGTTGCAGGCGAGTTGACGAATCACCCCTCCGGGGGTGGCTACCCAGCGTGGCCGCTCGAGTGCCCTGCCGGACTGACGGCAGGAGCTCTCCGTGAACCTCCGACAGCCCCCTCGGACGCACCCGAGGGGGCCGTTTGAGGGTGTCGATTGAGTAACAGGGCTTGAAGTAAGGCAAACTCTCGGCCTCGGGTCGGGCACAAGACCGGCCCCCCATGCGTTACGTGCGCTGGAGATACCCGCACACACCCAAAGGGGGAGAGCGAACAATGGCAACGGACTACGACACCCCACGCAAGACTGACGACGACGTCAACGAAGACAGCATCGAGGAGCTCAAGGCTCGCCGGAACGAGAAGTCCGGCAGCTCGGTGGACGTCGACGAGTTCGACGCCAACGAGGGCCTGGAGCTTCCCGGCGCCGACCTGTCCAACGAGGAGCTCTCGGTCCGGGTGCTGCCGCGCCAGGCCGACGAGTTCACCTGCATGAGCTGCTTCCTGGTGCACCACCGCAGCCAGCTGGCCGGCGAGAAGAACGGCCAGCCCATCTGCGTGGACTGCGGCGCCTGAGCCCGAGCGGGAACGGCCCGGGTCCGACGGTCTCCGCCGGCCCGGCACACCACCCCGCCCGGCCTTGGGCAGCAAGGCCGGAGGCAGCAGCAGCGGCCGCTCCGGCAGCCGCGCCCGCACCGCAGCACGGCCGGTCCTTCCGGCCGGGCCGCAGCAGTACCGGAACACAGGGACGGTCCCGCGTGACACCACGCGGAGCCGTCCCTCCTCCGTTCCGGGCACCGTTCGGCACGGGCCCGTTCGGCGCGCGCCCGCTCGGCGTGTGCCTACTTGGTGCGCCCGATCCGGCGGGCGTCGGCCAGCGCGTCGGCCAGCTTCTGCGGCGAGCGGGTCGACAGGTAGACGTACGGCGTCGGGTCGGCCGGGTCGGTCACCTCGACCCGCAACGCCGTCGGGACGTAGCTGCGCAGCAGCATGAAGGCGCGCGGATCGGCCTTGCTGGTCCGCCAGGCGACCGTCTCGGCGGGGTTCAGCACGTGCGCGGTGCCCAGCGCCTCGGCCGGGATCCGGGCCTGCCCGGCCACCAGCGAGCCCTGCACCACCCGGATCCGGGCGGAGCCGTAGCTGCTCAGCGCGGCCGCTCCGATCACCAGGCCGATCACCAGCGCGACCAGTGCCGCGACGGCGTCGAACCGGATCATGATCAGGCCCAGCGTGAGGCCGAGCGCGACGGGCAGCAGCCACCAGCTGCGCGGGACGGTGAGGCGTTCGTCGTACATGGCTCCATTGTGGGTGCGCCGACGCCGCCCGAGGCCCGCGGGGGCCCCGCGAGGGCCCTCCCAGGGGCTCCCGTGCGCCCCTGCCTGCGACGGCGGACAACCCCGTGCGCCGAAAGCTACCCGCCGGTAGGGTCGCGGGCGTGAACGCCTCCACCGACACCCCCACCGCGGCACCCGCCCCACCGGCGCTGCCGCCCACCACCCCGCCCGCCGAGGCTGTGCTGCCGCCCCGCGCCCCCGAGGCGCCGGCGCCGGGCACCCACCTCGGCTCGCACTACGACCACTGCTTCGGCTGCGGCCCGCAGCACCCCCAGGGCCTCCAGCTCGACGCGGTGGCCGGGGAGGGCCTGGAGGTCACCGCCACGTTCACCGTCCGCCCCAGCCACCAGGGCGGCCCGGGACTGGCCCACGGGGGCGTCCTGATGACCGCCATGGACGAGACCATCGGCACCCTCAACTGGCTGCTGAACGCCCCCGCCGTGACCGGCCGGCTGGAGTGCGACTTCGTCCGCCCGGTGCCCGTCGACTCCGAGCTGCACATCCACGCCCGGGTCACCGGCGTGCACGGACGCAAGATCTACAGCGCCGCCGAGGGCCGGATCGGCGGACCTGACGGACCGGTCGCGATACGCGCCCAGGCACTCTTCATCCAGGTGAAGCTGGAACACTTCACAACGCACGGTCGTCCCGAGGACATCAAGAAGGCCATGGACGACCCGGACCTGTTCAAACGCGCCCGAGCCCTTGAGGTGAACCCGTGAGCACCACCGCCCGCCCGCCGGTAGACGTCCTGATCACCAGGCTCGACCCGGAGCTCCCCCTCCCCGCGTACGAGCACCCCGGCGACGCCGGCGCCGACCTGCGCACCACCGAGGACGCCGAGCTGGCCCCGGGCGAGCGTGCCGTGCTGCCGACGGGCATGGCGATCGCCCTGCCCGACGGCTACGCCGCCTTCGTGCACCCGCGTTCCGGCCTCGCGGCCCGGTGCGGCGTTGCACTGGTGAACGCCCCGGGGACGGTCGACGCCGGGTACCGTGGTGAGATCAAGGTGATCGTCGTCAATCTGGACCCGCGCGAGCCCGTCAAGTTCCGCCGGGGGGACCGGATCGCCCAGCTGGTGATCCAGCAGGTCGAGAAGGCCCTCTTCCACGAGGTGGCCGAACTGCCCGGTTCGTCCCGGGGAGAAGGCGGGTTCGGGTCGACCGGAGGTCACGACAGGGTTACCATGCCCGCGCCAGCGCAGTAGCCGAGCAGTAGTCGAGCAGGTATTCGCATCGGTCTTGGACCGGGAAGGACAGTGACCGTGTTCCGTCGTCGCCAGAAGAGCGAGGACGCTGTCGAGCAGCTCGCCGACGACGCCATCAGCGCCGACGAGACGGCCGATGACGTCGAAGGTTCCGCCGACTCCGAGAGCGAGAACAGCATCGACCCCGCCGACCGGGTAGGCCTGCCGCCGGCCCCGCGTCCGGAGGGCCCTTGGGACATCTCCGAGCTCGAGAGCCCGCAGGACGGCCGGGTGGACCTCGGCGGTCTGCTGATCCCCGGCGTCGAGGGCATGGAGCTCCGGGTGGAGGTGGCCGGCGACGCGATCGTGGCCGCCACCCTCGTCCTGGGCAACAGCGCCATCCAGCTGCAGGCCTTCGCGGCCCCCAAGTCCGAGGGCATCTGGGGCGAGGTCCGTGAGGAGATCGCTACCGGCATCACCCAGCAGGGCGGTCTGGTCGAGGAGGAGGAGGGCCCGCTGGGCTGGCACCTTCGCGCCCAGGTCCCGGTCCAGCTCCCGGACGGCACCCAGGGTGTCCAGCTGGTCCGCTTCGTCGGCTGCGACGGCCCGCGCTGGTTCCTGCGCGGCGTCATCTCCGGTCAGGCCGCGGTCCAGCCCGAGATGGCCGGTGTCCTGGAGCAGGTCTTCCAGCAGACCGTCGTGGTCCGCGGTGAGACCCCGATGGCTCCCCGCGACCCGATCGTCCTCAAGCTCCCCGAGGACGCCCAGATGGTCGCCGACGGCGGCGCGGGCGTCGTCGAGGGCGAGGCGGGCTCCCGCTTCGCGGACGTCTCGCTCGACCCCTTCGCCCGCGGCCCGGAGATCACCGAGGTCCGCTGACGCGCAGTGCGCTTCGCCCCCGTCCGGTCCGCCGGACGGGGGCGATTTGCTTGTGGGGCGCCGATCCCCGTACAGTTCCGGAGTCGCCGCGAGAGCAGCGAACAAACGCAGGTCAGATGGATGAATCTCCGGTGAAACGGAGCGGAAAACGTCTGATAGGCTGGGAAACACGAAAGAACGAAGCGCCCGGAGGGCCCGCTGGAAGGCGGCCTGAAGGAAGTGACCGTTCCTTGAGAACTCAACAGCGTGCCAAAAGTCAACGCCAGATATGTTGACATCCCCGGCCTCACCGTTTGGTGGGGTTGGAGATTCCTTTTGAAGTAAAACACTAGCGAGGACGCAGTGCGCGGGGCCGCCTTATTCCGGTGGTTGCCGTGCCGCTCAACGCGAGTGGTTACCGGATTACCGGTAGACATTCACGGAGAGTTTGATCCTGGCTCAGGACGAACGCTGGCGGCGTGC
>NZ_JBVJLD010000059.1:0-8723 GCF_055584905.1 Kitasatospora sp. NPDC088742
CCGGCGCCACCGGCCGCGCCACCGGCGGCGGGAGCACCCGCCGCGGCGGGCGGGACGGCGGCCACCGGGGCGGCCGAGGCCCCGGGCACGGCGGGCGTCGGCTGGACGCCCATGCCCAGCGGCGGGGTACCGAGCGAGGACTGCCCGCCGACCGGGCCGAGCCCGGCCGAGGCCGCGGCGGAGCCGCCCGGACCGCCGGACCCGCCGGAGGCCCCGTGGCCACCGGCCGCGCCCGGCGCCGAGGACTCGTGCCGCCCCCAGCCGGTGCCGGCCGACGGACCGTCGGCGAACGCCGAGGAGAGGCCGCTCTGCGGCGGGGCCACCGCCACCGAGTCGGTGTGCAGGGTCCCCGCGGTGCGGTGGACCGGGCGGTCGTCCTCGTAACGGTCGGACCCGCCACCGGGGTTGCCCGGGTCCAGGTCCACCGAGACCACGGTCCGCGGCTGGGTGCCGCCGCCTCCGCCGTTCCCGCCGCCCTGCCGCCAGGGGTCCTGCTGGTGGGACTGGCCGTGGCCGCTCCGGTCGGAGGGGTCGTCGTAGCGGGAGTCGTAGGGGCCCACCCCGGCCGAGACCGGCCCGGCCTGCACCTGGACGCCGCCCCGGCCGCCGGCGTACTCGTCGCCCTGGCCGTAGCCGCCGCCGTTGCCGTGCCCCTGGCCGTTCGCGCTCCCGTTGCCGGTACCGACGCCGACGCCGTTGCCACCGGCGTGCACGTCCGCCTCCAGGCCGCCCGGCCCGATCTGCACGTCCGCCCCGACCCCGCCGAGGTCGAGCCCCAGGCCCAGCCCCGGCTTCTTGCCGTGCTGCGTCTCCGGCCCGGCCGTCCGGCCCTGGTCGTCGACCATCACCACGTTCCCGCTGCGGTCGGTCACCAGCTCGCCCGAGCGGTCCACCTTGGCGGTGTGCCCGTCGCTGCCGCGCACCGGGCGGCCCTCGCGGTCCAACACCACCACCTCGCCGTCGGTGCCGGTCACCGGCTTGCCGTCCCGGCCGAGCGCGACGGTCACCCCGACGGCCGCGATCAGGCCTCCGGCGCCGACCACCACCAGCGCGCCCGTGGAGTCGCGCAGCGGCTTGCCGTCGCTGCCGCAGGCCACGCCCACCACCGGCTTGCCGTCCTCGCCCACCACGGCGACCTTGCCGTCCGGGCCGACCAGCGGCTTGCCGTCCTCGCCGACCTGGGGGACGACGCCGTCGACGCCCTCCACCCGGTTGCCGCTCTCGTCCACCAGCACCGGCCGGCCCTGACGGTCCGTCACCACCTCGCCGTCCCGGCCGACCACCGCCGACAGCCCGCGCACCTTGGCCACCGCCCGGCCGCCGAGCAGCGCGCCGGCCGCCGCACCGCCACCGGCGGCCGAGGCGGACCGGGCCACCTGGTAGCCGTCGGCCTCGGCGATCCGCTGCAGGGTGGTGACGGCGGGCTCCTTCAGCGCCTGCTGGAGCCCCTCCTTCATCTCCCGGCCGAGCTCCTCCAGCAGGTTGCCGACCTTGTGCTTGGCCAGCTCCACCGCGACCTTCTCGCCGACCCCGACCACCGCGTCGGCCACCGCGCCGCCGATCGCGCCGAGCACGGCACCGGCCGCGGCCTCGATCTTCTCGGCCAGCTTGATCTCCTCGGCCAGCTCGCGCAGCACCGCGATGATCTCGCCCTTGCAGGAGTCGACCGCCCGGGCCGCCCGGTCGAAGGCGCCGGCCAGCAGCTCGGCGGCACCGTGCGCGTCGTCCAGACTGCCCCGGCCGCCACCGGCGAAGCCGCGCCAGTGCTCGGCGAAGGCGTCCACCGCCCGGCCCTTGTTCTCCCCGGTGACCCGCTGCGCGGAGTCCCCGCCCCGGCGGCCGATCCGGTCGGCCTCGGCGCCGAACTCACGCCAGACGCCGGCCGCGCGGCGCAGCCCCTCCTCGTCGGCCTGCGGCCACTGGTGGCCCAACCTGGCCAGCACCGGGGCGAGTTCCTCGGGCACGTTGCGGGACACCGGGTCCCTCCTTCTTCCGGTCGAGCGGGACGTTCAGCAGGACAGTCCGTTCGGCCGCGACGCGCGGCGGGGAACGGAGACGAACACGAGCGCGGGCCCGCTGCGGTTCCCCGCGCGGGCCGCACCCGACGGTGCGTCAGTGCTTCGGCGGGGCCACCGGCGCCACACCGGGCTGCACTCTGCCCAGGTCGGCGCTGACGTCGCCGTCCGTCCGCTCGGCCGATTCGGCCATCGTGTTGAGGTTGGCGCCGACCTGGCCCAACCGGCCCGCCAGGCCGTTCAGCCCGGCCAGCAGCATGCCCTGCGCCTCGGTGTAGAGCGCGCCGAAGCCACTGCCGGGGGCGTCACCGCCCCAGGGCGTGCCGAGCCCGGCCATGCCCTGCTCCAGGGTCTTGGCCGCACCCTCGAAGTCCTGCGAGATCTTGCCGAACTCCCGGCCCTCGCCGCGCACTTCCCACGGCTTGATCAGGAAGTCACCCGAACCACTCGTACTCATCCGCCCACTCCCCCAGTGCCCCCGTGCGAATACCAGGCAGTCATCCTAGGCCCAGCCCGCCCGCTCACCGCAGGGCACGTGCGGCTTTCTCACACGGGCTTCACCGGTGACGGGCCCGTCACCAGGGATCATCCGGCCGAGGCCATACCCTTACCGGGTGGCAGCAGAGAGCAAGCAGAGCGACAAGCAGGGCAAGCACGGCAAGAAGAAGCCGAAGGCCGACAAGCCCACCAAGAAGACCGACCTCGGCATGCCGGGCATGCGGCCCGAGGTCCCGCTCGACTTCGCCCGGGCCTGGGTGGAGTTCGCCGACCCGGCCGACGAGGAGCAGGTCTTCCGCTGCGACCTGACCTGGCTCACCTCCCGTTGGAACTGCATCTTCGGCCAGGGCTGCCAGGGCATCCGGGAGGGCCGGGGCGAGTCCGACGGCTGCTGCACGCTCGGCGCGCACTACTCGGACGAGGACGACGAGCAGCGGGTGGCCGGGCACGCCGCCCGGCTGACCCCGGAGATCTGGGAGAACTTCGAGCACGGCACCGACGCCAAGGGCCGGATCGTGCTCGACGGCGGCATCACCATGTTCGACGAGGACGGCGACCGGCAGACCCGCCGGATCGACGGCGCCTGCCTGTTCCGCAACAGCCCCGGCTTCCCCGGCGGCGGCGGCTGCTCGCTGCACATCCTGGCCCTCCAGGAGGGCCGCGAGCCGCTGGAGACCAAGCCGGACGTCTGCTGGCAGCTGCCGGTGCGCCGCACCTACGACTGGATCGACCGTCCGGACGACAGCCGCTACCTCCAGGTCTCGATCGGCGAGTACGACCGCCGCGGCTGGGGCCCGGGCGGCCACGACCTGCACTGGTGGTGCACCGGCAGCCCGGACGCGCACCAGGCGGCCGACCCGGTCTACGTCTCGTACCGGCCCGAACTCACCGAGCTGATGGGCTCCGAGGGCTACGCGGTGCTGGCGGAGCTGTGCGAGCAGCGGATCAGGACCGGCATCGCGGTGGCCCCGCACCCGGCCGACCCGCAGGGCTGACGGGCCGGGCCGACCGACCGTCAACTCCGGTGCCCCGCCCTGCGGGTGGGGCACCGGGCGGTCACTTGTCGATGTCGCCGACCACGAAGAACATCGAGCCCAGGATCGCCACCATGTCGGCGACCAGGGTGCCGGGCAGCAGCTCGGTCAGGGCCTGGATGTTGTTGAACGAGGCGGAGCGCAGCTTGAGCCGCCAGGGGGTCTTGTCGCCCCGGGAGACCAGGTAGTAGCCGTTGACGCCGAGCGGGTTCTCGGTCCAGGCGTAGGTGGCGCCCTCGGGGGCCTTGAGCACCTTGGGCAGCCGCTGGTTGACCGGGCCGGGCGGCAGCCCGGCCAGCCGGTCCAGGCAGGCCTCGGCCAGGTCCAGCGAGTTGACGGCCTGTTCGAGCAGGCACTCGAAGCGGGCCAGGCAGTCGCCCTCCTCGCGGACCGCGACGTGCAGCACGTCCGCCAGCTCGCCGTACGCCAGGTAGGGCTCGTCCCGGCGCAGGTCGAAGTCCAGGCCGCTGGCCCGGGCGATCGGGCCGCTCACCCCGTACGCGAGCGCGTGCTCGCGGGAGAGCACGCCGACCCCGGCGGTGCGGCCGCGGAAGATCTCGTTGCCGAGCACCAGGTCCTCGAAGACCGGCAGCTGCGCGCGGACGCTGCCGACCGCCGTCCGGCAGCGGCCCAGCCAGCCGGCCGGGAGGTCCTCCTTGAGGCCGCCGACCCGGTTGAACATGTAGTGCATCCGGCCGCCGCTGGCCTCCTCCAGCACGTGCTGGAGCTCCTCGCGGCCGGTGAAGGCGTGGAAGACCGGGGTGATCCCGCCGAGCTCCAGCGGGTACGAGCCGAGGAACATCAGGTGGTTGAGCACCCGGTTCAGCTCGGCCAGCAGGGTGCGCAGCCAGACCGCCCGCTCGGGCACCTCCATGCCGAGCATCCGCTCGACCGCGAGGACGACGCCGAGCTCGTTGGAGAAGGCCGACAGCCAGTCGTGCCGGTTGGCCAGCATGATGATCTGACGGTAGTCGCGGGCCTCGAAGAGCTTCTCCGCGCCGCGGTGCATGTAGCCGACCACCGGCTCGGCGGCCACGATCCGCTCGCCGTCCAGCACCAGCTTCAGCCGCAGCACACCGTGCGTGGACGGGTGCTGCGGGCCGATGTTGAGCACCATGTCGGTGGTGCCCAGCTCGCCGACAAGATTCTCGGCACCCGCACCGACGCCGACCGTGGTCTCCCTCATGAGGGGAGAGTCTGCCATCCCGGCAGCCCCGCCAGGCTCTCCGGTACCGGCATGCGGACGGCCTGGGCCAGCCAGCCGAAGGCCCCGAGGCCGGACGGGTCGGTCAGCTCCGCCCCCTCCCCGGCCCCGCCCAGCGCCCGCAGGTACGCCACCGGATCGGTGGACGCCAACGCCAGCGGCGGGCGCGCCCCGTGCACCCCGAGCGCCCGCAGCGCCTCCCGCTGGGTCGTCCACAGGCTGTGGAGACCCGGCACCGCCACCGCGTCCAGCGCCACGTGCGCCGTCACGTCGCAGGAGCCGTCCGGCACCGGCCGCACCTCGCGGCCGCCCCGGAAGCCGGTCAGGGTCTCCCCGTACGGGCGGGTGGCCCGGGTGTGCGCGTAGTCCACCGCGACCGCCAGGCCCCGATCCAGCGCACCGACCGCCCCCGCCCAGGCCGCGTCCCGCGGCCCGCCGAGCTCCACCACCTCGCCCTCGGGCCACCACCTCGCGGCCCACGCCGCGTCCTCCGCCCCGACCTCCGCACCGGGCCGCCGCTCGCCGGCGGCGGTCACCTCCTGGTAGCGCAGCCGCCCGTCCTCGCCGCGCTCGGCCAGGTCCAGCGGCACGTTGTCCAGCCACTCGTTGGCGAACAGCAGACCCGACACCCCGTCAGGCACCCGGTCCGTCCAGACGATCCGCGGGTCCGTCCCGGCCGGCCGCTCCGCCAGCTCCACCGCGTACGGGCGCAGCCGCCCCGCCAGCTCAGGCCCCACCACCGCCAGCACGCCGGCCAGCAGTTCCCCCCGCCCGGCCCCGACGTCCACCAGCGCGAGCTCCGCGGGGCGGCCGAGCGCGGCGTCCGTCTCGGCCAGCAGGCGGGCCACCGCCGCCGCGTACCTCCCCGAGGCGTGCACCGAAGTCCGGAAGTGCCCGGCCGGGCCCTCCGCCCTGCGGTAGAACCCCTGCGGGCCGTACAGCGCCCGCTCCATGGCCTGCCGCCAGGGCGTCCACTCCGCTTCGTGCTCCATACGAGGACGCTATCCCGCTCCGCGGGACCGCTCTGCGGGACCGCTCGGCAGGGCAGCGACCCAGGGGCGCGGGGAACTGCGCGAGGCGGAAGGAGGTGACCCGTGTGCCGGGTACGGACACTCACTTGCAAGTGGTTCTCCGTACCCGGCACACCGGCCCGCACCTTCCGATTCGCGCAGTTCCTCGCGCCCCTTGCCGCCCTCCGGGCGGCCCGAGGGCGGTCCGGGGCGGCCTTGGACCCTGCCCCTCCGTGTACCTCCCTCTCCACCCTGCGGAGTAGGGCGGATCGCCCTCACGGCTGACCTGGTGGGCTTCCCCGACTGCCTAGGCTTGACCCGTGCATCGACTCAACGCCTGGTTCCGCCGCCACCCGATGGTGGTCGACTCCGCCTGGGCACTGTTGCTCTTCCTGGTCTGCCTGCTGGGATTCGTCAGCGGGGACCAGCGGGAGAGCCTGGTGCTCGGGGCGGTGATGGCCTGGCTGATGGTCTTCCGCCGCAAGTACCCGGACCTGACCACCGTCGCGGTCGTGCTGCTCGGCCTGAGCCAGCTGGCCGCCGGGATCGACCCGCAGGTGGAGAGCGTGGGGTACCTGCTCTTCGCCTACACCGGTGCGGCCTTCGGCAGTCCCTGGATCTCCCGGCTGTCCTTCGTGGTCGGCCTGGCCGCCGGGCCGCTGGCCGCCGTCCGCTTCGGGGCCGCCGCCTCCGAGAACGTCAGCACGCCCGAGCGCGTCTTCCTGGCCGTGCTGATGTCCACGCCGTTCGTGCTGTGCTGGGCCTGGGGCCGGCTGACCAGGGTGCGCCGCGCGTACCTGGTCGAGCTGGAGGACCGGGCCGCCCGGCTGGAGCGCGAGCGGGACGCCCAGTCCAAGGTCGCGGTGGCGGCCGAGCGGGCCCGGATCGCCCGCGAGCTGCACGACGTGGTGGCGCACAACGTCTCGGTGATGATCGTTCAGGCCGACGGCGCCGCCTACGTGCTGGACAACTCGCCGCAGCAGGCCAAGGAGGCGCTCTCCACCATCGCCTCGACGGGCCGTCAGGCCCTGGTCGAGATGCGCCGCCTGCTCGGGGTGCTGCGCACCACCGACACCCAGGACGAGTACGTCCCGCAGCCCGGCGTGGCCGAGCTCCCCGAGCTCCTCGACCAGGTCCGGGTGGCCGGCCTCCCGGTCGAGTACGCGGCCACCGGCGAGGTCCAGGAGCTGCCCCGGGGCGTCGAGTTGACGGTGTACCGGATCGTTCAGGAGGCGCTCACCAACGTCCGCAAGCACGGCGGCCCGGACGCCCGGGCCAAGGTCGCGGTCGACTTCCGGGACCGCGAGCTGGAGGTCCTGATCGAGGACGACGGCCGCGGCTCCACCGCCGAGCAGCTGACCGCCGGTGGTACCGACGGGCAGGGCCATGGTCTGATCGGCATGCGCGAGCGGGTCGGCATGGTCAGCGGCAGCCTGGACGTCGGGCCGCGGCCCGGCGGGGGCTTCCGCATCCGCGCCGTGCTCCCCTACAAGACCACCAAGTGAGGACCGCAGCTGTGACCATCCGGGTGATGCTGGTCGACGACCAGGAACTGCTCCGCACCGGCTTCCGCATGATCCTGCAGTCCCAGGGCGACATCGAGATCGCCGCCGAGGCCGGCGACGGCCAGCAGGCCCTGGAGGTCCTCGCCCGCACCGAGGTCGACGTGATCCTGATGGACGTCCGGATGCCGCGGCTGGACGGCGTCCAGGCCACCCGCCGGATCTGCCTGGACGAGGCCGGCTCCCCCGTCCCCGGCGCCCCGCACGTCCTCATCCTCACCACCTTCGACCTGGACGAGTACGCCTTCGCCGCGCTCAAGGCCGGGGCCAGCGGCTTCCTGCTCAAGGACGTCCCGCCCACCGAGCTGGTCGCCGCGATCCGGTCCGTCCACGCCGGCGACGCGGTGGTCGCCCCGACCACCACCCGCCGCATGATCGACCGCTTCGCCGACGTCCTCCCCCACCCCCACTCCACCCCCGGCTCCCCCGTCCTGGCCCCCCTCACCGAACGCGAGCGCGAGGTCTTCCTGCTGGTCGCCCAGGGCCTCTCCAACGGCGAGATCGCCACCAAGCTGACCCTCTCCGAAGCCACCGTGAAGACCCACGTCGGCCGCATCCTCGCCAAGCTCAACCTCCGCGACCGCGTCCAGGCCGTCGTCCTCGCCTACGAGGCCGGCCTGATCCGCGCGGGCGCCACCGACTGACCGTCAGGCGGGCGAGACCACGGCCAGACCGATCGCCTCGGCGGCCGAGCGCAGGCCCTTGTCGTAGGTAACGAACCAGCGCAGGCCGAGTCCGAGGGCCAGCGCGCTCGCCAGGTGCACCGCGTCGGGCGTGCGGAGGCACGGCGCCTCGATCGCACCCGCCCGGTCGAGCAGCTCGGGTCCGACGGTGACCTGGTCGACCTCTGCCAGCACCGCCCGGGCCTCGGCCAACTGGGCGGCGAACGCCTCCTGACTGACCGACAGACGCCCGTGCGGGTCATGGTTGGCCCGCCGGACGACCCGGATCACCTCGGTCCTGGCGAGCTCCGAGGTGACCGACTCCAGGTCGGCGTGCTCGTCCAGGAACCGCCGCAGCGCCGGCGAGTCGGTCTCCTCGCGGATCAGCTTCACCAGCGCGCAGGAGTCCAGGTAGATCACGTGCCCTCCCCGTCCCGCAGCTCCCGCACCACCTCGGAGAGCGGCCGCCCGGCCTCCGCCGACGGCTGCGCGGACCGGCCCGCGAGACTGCTCGACCGGCCGAGCCGCAGGACGCCTCCCGCGACCAGCTCCTGCCGCAGCTGGTCCTCCGGAGCCGCCGGGACCAGCCAGGCGACCACCTTGCCCCGGTCGGTCACCCGGGCGGCCTCGCCGCTCTCGACCAGCTCCTTCACCACGGCGCCGGGGTTGCGCAGGTCGCGCAGGGGCACCACCCGTGCGGTCCGGCGTTCCCGGGCCAGCGGCCTCGGCGAGGTGGCG
>NZ_JBVJLD010000059.1:8820-50624 GCF_055584905.1 Kitasatospora sp. NPDC088742
ACCGGTTGTGCGCTCATGTCCGTCACGGCAGTCCTCCTGTCGACGCCCCGGGAAGAAGTGTCAGTCATTTGAGCAATCGAGTGTGCACTTGTCCGATTCCCGTCCGCTCACCGCCGCACACCCGCTACGGCCCCGGGGCCGTAGAATGACGCGGTACGTCTGGTACCGGCAGCGGACTGGAACGGAATCAGGGACGAGGGCGAGCCGTGAGCAGCTCCGAGGGCGACGGGTTCGGGGTGTTGGCCGATCCGTTCGGGGATCCGGCCGACCCGGGGAACCGGCCGGCCAGGTTGGCCGTGGGTGTGGTCGGGACGGGGCGGGTGGGGCCCGCGATGGGGGCCGCGCTGCAGTTGGCCGGGCACCGGGTGGTGGCCGCGTCCGGGGTGTCGGCGGTTTCGAGGCGACGGGCCGAGGCGCTGCTGCCGGGGGTGAAGCTGGTCAGCCCGCCGCAGGTGCTGGCGGCGGCGGACCTGGTGCTGCTGACCGTGCCGGACGACGTGCTGCCGGAGCTGGTGGCCGGGCTGGCGAAGACCGGGGCGGTGCGGCCGGGGCAGATCGTGGTGCACACCTCGGGTGCGCACGGCGTCGCGGTGCTGGAGCCCGCCACCCGCGCGGGTGCGCTGCCGCTGGCGCTGCACCCGGCGATGACCTTCACCGGGACGAGCGTCGACCTGGCCCGGCTGGCCGGCTGCCCGTTCGGGGTGACGGCCCCTCAGGAGCTGCGCCCGGTCGCCGAGGCGCTGGTGGTGGAGATGGGCGGCGAGCCGGAGTGGGTGCCGGAGGAGCGGCGGGCCCGCTACCACACGGCCCTCGCGCACGGCGCCAACCACCTGGTGACCCTGGTGTCCCAGTCCTTGGAACTGCTGCGCAGCGCCGGGGTCGCCGAGCCCGGCCGCCTGCTCGGCCCGCTGCTCGGCGCGGCCCTGGACAACAGCCTGCGCTCCGGCGACGCCGCGCTCACCGGCCCGGTGGCCCGGGGCGACGTCGGCACCGTCCACCGCCACCTGCGCGAACTCGGTACGGTGGCCCCCGACATCGGGCAGTCGTACCGGGCGATGGCCCGCGCCACGGCGCAGCGGGCGCTGAGGAACGGAACGATCGACGAGGCGTCGGCGGCCGCGCTGCTGGACGTACTGAACGAGGAGAACATCTGATGGCCCGTGGCAAGCAGCCGACCAAGACCCCCCAGGTCCGCAAGGCCGAGCTCACCCACTCCGTCTCCGACTTCGAGTCCGCCTTCTGGCCGGACGAGGAGCCGGTGGACAACGCCGTGGTGATGACCATGGGCGCCCTGCACGCGGGCCACGCCGGCCTGATCCGGGCCGCCCGCAAGCAGGTCGGCCAGGACGGCCGGGTCGCCGTCACCGTCTTCGTGAACCCGCTGCAGTTCGGCGCCGGCGAGGACCTGGACCGCTACCCGCGCACCCTGGCCGCCGACGTCCGGCTGGCCGAGGAGGCCGGCGCGGACGTGGTCTTCGCCCCGCTGCCGGAGGAGGTCTACCCCAACGGCACCCCGCAGGTGCGGATCACCGCGGGCCCGATGGGCGAGCGGTACGAGGGTGCCTCCCGCCCGGGCCACTTCGACGGCGTGCTGACCGTGGTGGCCAAGCTGCTCAACATCACCGACCCGGACTACGCCTTCTTCGGCGAGAAGGACGCCCAGCAGCTGGCGGTGATCCGCCGGATGGTGGCCGACCTGGACTTCGACGTCGAGGTGGTCGGCGTCCCGACCGTCCGCGAGGAGGACGGCCTGGCGCTGTCCTCCCGCAACCGCTTCCTCTCGGAGACCGAGCGGGAGCAGGCCCTCGCCCTGTCCAGGGCGCTGTTCGCCGGCCGCGAGGCGGCCGTGCGCGGTGCGAAGGCGGTCCGCGAGGCCGCCGCCACCGCCCTGGACGGCGCCGAGGGCGTCACCCTGGACTACCTCGCCCTGGTCGACCCGGACGACTTCACCGAAGCGGCCGACGACTTCCGGGGCGAGGCGGTGCTGGCGGTGGCCGCGAAGGTGGGCTCCACCCGCCTGATCGACAACGTCAGCATGCTCGTTCGCTAAGTACGGCAGGCAATCCCTCAGGCATGCACTCACAGGAGGCGTGACCCACATGCTCCGCACCATGCTCAAGTCCAAGATCCACCGGGCCACCGTGACCCAGGCCGACCTGCACTACGTCGGCTCGGTCACGGTGGACGAGGACCTGCTCGACGCCGCGGACCTGCTCCCCGGCGAGCTGGTCCACATCGTCGACATCAACAACGGCGCCCGGCTGGAGACCTACACCATCGCCGGCCCGCGCGGCACCGGCGTCATAGGCATCAACGGCGCCGCCGCCCGTCTGGTCCACCCCGGTGACCTGGTCATCCTGATCGCCTACGGGCAGATGGAGACCGCCGAGGCCAAGGCGTACGTCCCGAAGGTGGTCTTCGTGGACGGCGACAACCGGATCACCGGCTACGGCACCGACGCCGCCGACGCCCCCGAGGGCAGCGGGCTGCTGCGCGGGGACCGGGCGTACGGTGACGGGCACGGCGCGGCCACCGCCGCCGCGAGCTGAGGAGCAGTCAGAACCATGTCCGCCACGCACCGCCTCACCGCCCCCGCCCCGGGCTGGACCGCCACCACCGACGTGGTGGTGGTCGGCTCCGGCGTCGCCGGGCTGACCGTCGCGCTCAACGTCCGCAAGGCCGGCCTGCGGGCCACGGTGGTCACCAAGGCGATGCTGGACGACGGCTCGACCCGCTGGGCCCAGGGCGGCGTCGCCGCCGCCCTGGGCGAGGGCGACACCCCCGCCCAGCACCTGGACGACACCCTGGTGGCCGGGGCCGGGCTCTGCGACGAGGAGGCCGTCCGCACCCTGGTGACCGAGGGGCCGGACGCCGTCCGGCACCTGATCGCCACCGGTGCCTCCTTCGACAAGGACGCCGAGGGCGGCATCCTGCTGACCCGGGAGGGCGGCCACCACCGCCACCGGATCGCGCACGCCGGCGGCGACGCCACCGGGGCCGAGATATCGCGCGCCCTGGTGCAGGCCGTCCGCTCCGACCCGGGTCTCGAACTCATCGAGCACGCCCTGGTGCTGGACCTGCTGACCGACGCCGAGGGCCACGCGGCCGGGCTCACCCTGCACGTGATGGGCGAGGGCCAGCGGGACGGCGTCGGCGCGCTCCGGGCCCGCGCGGTGGTGCTCGCCACCGGCGGCCTGGGCCAGGTCTTCTCGGCCACCACCAACCCGGCGGTCTCCACCGGCGACGGCGTCGCGCTCGCGCTGCGGGCCGGTGCCGAGGTGACCGACCTGGAGTTCGTCCAGTTCCACCCCACCGTGCTCTGGCTCGGCCCGGAGGCCGAGGGCCAGCAGCCGCTGATCTCCGAGGCGGTCCGCGGCGAGGGCGCCCACCTGGTGGACGCCGACGGCGTGCGCTTCATGATCGGGCAGCACGAGCTGGCCGATCTGGCCCCCCGGGACATCGTCGCCAAGGCGATCACCCGGCGGATGCAGGAGCACGGCGCCGAGCACATGTACCTGGACGGGCGGCACTTCGGCGCCGAGATGTGGGCCGAGCGCTTCCCGACCATCCTGGCCTCCTGCCGGTCCCACGGGATCGACCCGGTCACCGAGTTGATCCCGATCGCGCCCGCCTCGCACCACGCCGCCGGCGGCGTCCGCACCGAC
Organism: Kitasatospora sp. NPDC088742; assembly: GCF_055584905.1. Taxonomy (NCBI): domain Bacteria; kingdom Bacillati; phylum Actinomycetota; class Actinomycetes; order Kitasatosporales; family Streptomycetaceae; genus Kitasatospora; species Kitasatospora sp. NPDC088742. Next base: position 12,486 of record NZ_JBVJLD010000059.1, read on the forward strand.
CTGGCCGGCCGTTCCACGGTGCCCGGCCTGTACGCCTGTGGCGAGGTCGCCTGCACCGGCGTGCACGGCGCCAACCGGCTGGCCTCCAACTCCCTGCTGGAGGGCCTGGTCTTCGCCGAGCGGATCGCCGCCGACCTGACGGAACGTCACGCCGCCGGCGCCCTGCCCGAGCGCTCGGTGGACGTGGCCGCCGCCCAGGCCTGCCGGGCCGTGCCGCTGCTCGCCCCGGAGGCCCGGGCCGACATCCAGCGGCTGATGTCCACCGGCGCCGGCGTGCTGCGCTCGGCCGGCCTGATGGCCGCCACCGCCGAGGGCCTGGCCGCCCTCGCCGCCGAGGCGCTGGCGCACGCCGCCGAGGAGAAGCCCGCCGACCCGCGGGTGGAGACCTGGGAGGCCACCAACCTCCACCTGGTCGCCACCGCCCTGGTGGCCGCCGCCCGGCTCCGCGAGGAGACCCGGGGCGGCCACTGGCGGGAGGACTTCCCCGACCGCGACGACCAGCGGTGGCAGCGCCACCTGACCACCACCCTCGACGCCGACGGTGCCCTGCGCACCCTCTGACGCACTCTCACCTCTCCCTAGGAGCAGCACCGATGTCCCACGACCACGACGACCACGCCCACACCGAGCTGCCCATGGCCGGTGGCTGCGGGGACGGCTGCGCCTGCGGCGACGGCGAGGCGTACGAGACCGGCCTGGACCCGGCGCTGGCCGAGCTGCTGGAGGCGGCCGGTCTCGACCCGGTCGAGGTCGAGGACATCGCCACCCTGGCGCTGGCCGAGGACCTGGCCGGCGGCGACGACGTCACCTCGGTCGCCACCGTGCCCGCCGAGGCGGTCGCCACCGCCGACTTCACGGCCCGTCAGGCCGGCGTGGTGGCGGGCCTGCGGATCGCCGAGGCCGTGGTCTCGCTGGTCTGCGAGGAGGAGTTCGAGGTCGAGCGGCACGTCGAGGACGGCGACCTGGTCGAGGCCGGCCAGGTGCTGCTCTCGGTCCGCGGCCGCACCCGTGACCTGCTCACCGCCGAGCGCAGCGCGCTCAACCTGCTCTGCCACCTCTCCGGCATCGCCACCGCCACCCGGGCCTGGGCCGACGCCCTGGAGGGCACCGGCGCGGCCGTCCGGGACACCCGCAAGACCCTGCCCGGCCTGCGTGCCCTGCAGAAGTACGCGGTCCGCGCGGGCGGCGGCGTCAACCACCGGATGGCGCTCTCCGACGCCGCCCTAGTGAAGGACAACCACGTGGTGGCGGCCGGCGGCGTGGCCGAGGCGTTCAAGGCCGTCCGGGAGGCCTTCCCGCACCTGGACGTCGAGATCGAGGTCGACCGCCTGGACCAGATCCCGCCGGTGCTGGAGGCGGGCGCCGACCTGATCCTGCTGGACAACTTCACCGTCCCGCAGCTCAAGGAGGCCGTCGCGCTGGTGAACGGCCGGGCCAAGCTGGAGGCCTCCGGCGGGCTGGCCCTGGCCACCGCCCGCGAGGTCGCCCAGACTGGGGTCGACTACCTGGCCGTCGGCGCGCTCACCCACTCCTCGCCGGTGCTCGACATCGGCCTGGACCTCCGCTCCTCCTGATCCCGACTCACCAGAAGGCTCCTCGTGCTCCTCACCATCGACGTCGGCAACACCCAGACCACGCTCGGCCTGTTCGACGGCGAGGAGATCGTGGAGCACTGGCGGATCTCCACCGACCCGCGCCGCACCGCGGACGAACTCGCGGTGCTGATGCAGGGTCTGATGGGCTCCCACCCGGTCGTCTCGGCCGAGACTCGGCCTTCTGGGGGCCTCCGGCCCCTTGACCTGGTGGAGGGCCTGGCCATCTGCTCCTCCGTCCCCGCGGTGCTGCACGAGCTGCGCGAGGTGACCCGCCGCTACTACGGCGACGTCCCCGCGGTGATCGTGGAGCCCGGGGTGAAGACCGGGGTGCACGTCCTGATGGACAACCCCAAGGAGGTCGGCGCCGACCGGATCGTGAACGCGCTGGCCGCCAACCACCTCTACGGCGGCCCGTGCATCGTGGTCGACTTCGGCACCGCCACCACCTTCGACGCGATCAACGAGCGCGGCGACTACGTCGGCGGGGCGATCGCCCCCGGCATCGAGATCTCGGTGGACGCGCTCGGCGGGCGCACCGCGATGCTCCGCAAGATCGAGCTGGTCCGGCCCCGTAACGTGATCGGCAAGAACACCGTTGAGGGCATGCAGTCCGGCATCCTCTACGGCTTCGCCGGCCAGGTGGACGGCCTGGTCGACCGGATGGCCAAGGAGCTCGCCAAGGACCCGGACGACGTCCAGGTGATCGCCACCGGCGGTCTGGCCCCGCTGGTCCTCGGCGAGGCGAGCACCATCGACGTGCACGAGCCCTGGCTCACCCTGATCGGCCTGCGCCTGGTCTACGAGCGCAACAAGCCGCAGACCTGACGACCCGTCGGCCCCCCGGTCGGATCAGCCCACCATCCGCCAATCGGGCCGACCACGGGCGCCAATCGCCATAAATCGGACGTACGCCACGTACTGTCGAGCCATGCCGACGCCACACGGATCCCGCGGCGGCATGGCCTTCAGCGCCGACGAAGTCCGCGTGCTGCGCCGTGCCCTCGCCCAAGCGCTGTACCCGGTCCACCTGCCGCACAGTCCGGCGGGCGAACTCTGGGCCGAGGACGTCCAGGAGGCCCTGCGCCTCGCCGAGGCGGTGGACGAGGCCGTCCAGGAGGGCGGGCGCCTGCGCACCTTCCTCCTGGCCGACCTGGCCCGCTACCGCGCCGCCCTCCCGGGCAGCGCCGGCGGCTACCTGGAACGTCTGGAGGAGGCCATCGCCGACGGCTACCTCCCCACCGCCGAGGACCTCACCGCCCTGCGGGCGCTGACCCGGATGCCCTGCGGGGGCGGCGAACGCGCCCGCCGCTCCCGGCTGGCCGGCCGCTGCCACGCGCTGGCCGAGGCCGACGTCCGCGAGCGCCTCGCCCTGAGCACCGGCCAGCGGCACCTCGCGGCCGTACCGAGCCCCGCCGCTCCCCCGAGCGGCGGCACTCCCACCCATGTAGGAGGACGGTTCCCGATGACCGAAGCCAAGCCCCCCGCCGACGGCCGCCCGCAGCCCCGCCGGATGCCCACCCCCGCCGAACTCTTCGGCCGCCGCAGCCACCCCGAACCGTCTCCCGCCCCCACCCAGGACGACCTCGAACTCGCCACCGGCTGACGGGAATTCAGGGGAGGCCGGAATTCCGGTCTCCCCTGACGGGGTAACAATTCCGCATCCTCGCCGCACCGTTGTCCGCCATGGTCATGATCGACCGTTTTGCTCCCGCACCACCGGGTCGTGAAGAACCTATGGTGCTGGGTTGCAACACCCCATGACCTAAGGACAGCAGTGGCCTCCATACGCACGGCCCGTTCGTTCGGGCTCATCGCCGCCCTCGCGCTCGCCGCGGGCGGCGCCGCACTTCCCGCCTCGGCCGCCGACGGCGTGCAGCTGAAGCTCTGGGCACCGTCGGCGATCTCCATCGACCCGCAGGCCAAGCTCGAGCCGAACCAGGGCGGCAACATCGCGCTGAACTACGGCCGGGTGGGCAAGGAGGCGGCCAAGGACGTCGTCGTCTCCTACGACACCAAGGACCTGGCGGGCGTCGGCGAGCTGTCCCTCTTCTTCTTCGGCGACAACTGCACCACCAGCGGCACCGTGCGGAGCTGCAAGCACAACTCGCTGGAGTACGACCGCATCAACGTCACCGAGAACCCGACGGTCAACGCGGCCAAGGACGCCAAGCCCGGCACCAAGGGCACCCTCCACATCACCGCGACCAGTTCCAACGCGGCCCCGGCCAAGCTGGACGTGGACGTGTACGTCGGCGGCCCGCAGCTGAAGATCAAGGAGATCCCGGCCGCGACGAACGTCAAGCCGGGCTCCACCCTCGGCACCACCCTGGAGATCAGCAACACCGGGACGCTGCCCGCCAACCGGCTCTACCTGATGATGTACGCGGACGAGATGCTGGAGTTCAAGCAGCGCTTCGGCAACTGCGAGTTCGGCACCAGCCCGCGCGGCTCGAACCAGTACGGCACCTGGCCCGCCACCAGCGCGATGATCTGCACCGTCAACTCCCCGATCGCGCCCGGCGAGACGGTCAAGGTGGACCCGCTCCAGTTCGGCGTCACCCCGTCCGCCTACTACACCTACGTCGGCTTCACCGCGCTCGCGAACGTGGAGACCGAGACGGGCTGGATCCGGGAGGGCTACGACCTCAAGCCCGGCTCCGGCCCGCGCCTGACGATCGGCAAGCCGGAGGCCCCGGTCACCGACCCCGGCGGGCCGAGCATCAGCACCAACCGGGGTGGTGGGGACACCGCCGAGCTGGAGGTCCACGCCGACAACACCGCGGACTTCGAGGCGCTCGCCGCGTGGGCGCCGGCCGGCGGCGGCGCCACCGGCACGCTGACCGTCGGCCTGGCCAACCACGGCCCGGCCGCCGTCAACGACCGCAGTGGCGGCGAGGCGATGCCCAGCGTCGACTTCACCCTGCCGGCCGGGGTCAAGGTCACCAAGCTCCCCGAGCACTGCTACCTGGACCAGGGTCAGAACGTCAAGCCGAACACCTACCAGTGCAGCACCAGCAACTGGGCGCCGAGCGGCCTGCTGACCACCTTCGACCTCCCACTGGAGGTTCCGGTCGACGCCCGGGACAAGAAGGTCGGCGTCTCCCTGCAGAACAGCACCAGCCGCTGGGAGCCCGGCCACGCCTCGGCCGTGATGAGCTGGGACAAGAACCCGGCCAACGACCTGGTCGAGCTCGCCCTCGGCGAGAAGGCCACCGGCACCAAGCCCTCCCCGACGGCGACCGCGACCAAGGCGCCCACAGCCACACCGACCAAGGCCGCCACCAGCAACCCCCGCCCGAGCAGCACGCAGGCCAGCAAGAGCCCGACCCGGTCCGCCTCCGTCGCCCCTTCGGCCACCGCGAGCAGCGGCACCAGCGCTCCCGCCGGTCCGCTGGCCGCCACCGGCGGTGGCTCCTCGGCCGGCCCGATCGCCATGGCGGGTGGTGCGGCCGTGGCCGTCGGCCTGGCCCTGATCGTGGTCGTCGCCCGCCGCCGCAAGGCCGGCGCGCACAGCTGACCCGGCACCCCCACCGTCCCGGAGAGGCCAACTGGCCTCTCCGGGACGGCAGCTGACGGGATAACAATTCCATATCGGCGTTCACCGAATGTCCACCATGATCACAAGTGACCGTTTTAACCCCCACCGTTCGGACTTCACGGCCGCCTAGGGTGCCGAACAAATGCTCCGTGATCTAAGGACACTTGTGCGCCTCTCCCGTATGGCCGGTTCGGTCGGCCTCGCCGGCCTCCTCACCCTCACGGCGGCCGGCGCCGCGTTGCCCGCCGTCGCCGCCGACACCGTGCAGCTGAAGTTCGTGGCCACCCATCCGGTGACGGTCGGCAAGGACGCCGAGAGCACCACGCCCTGGCCGATCACCCCGTACCTCAAGATCGGCCGAGTGGGGACGGGCAGTGCCAACGACGTCGTCATCAGCTACGACGCCAAGGACCTCACCGGGATCGCCGACCTGACCCCGTCGGCCAACTGCACGACCACCGGCACCGTCCACAGCTGCAAGCAGGCGACCCCGCTGGACCAGGACGAGCGCGATCTCGCGGGGAACACCCAGCCCTCCCTCCGCGCGGCCAAGGACGCCAAGCCCGGCGCCACGGGCACCCTGCACCTCACCCTGACCGCCGCGAACGCCACCGCCCCGGTCACGGTGGACGTGCCCGTGTTCGTCGGCCGCGCGCGGCTGGAGTTCAAGCAGCCCGCGCCCGTCGAGCACGCCAAGCCGGGCGGCACCGTCGACGCCGCGGTCGAGATCACCAACGCCGGAGACGCGCCCGCCAGTCACGTGTACCTGGTCATGAGCACCAGTGAGCCGCTGACCTTCGCGCAGCGCTACGGCAACTGCGAGTACGGCTCCAAGAGCGGCTCGCCCTCGGCCGGCGCGATGTTCTGCAGCATCGACTCCCCGGTCGCACCGGGCGAGACGGTCAAGCTCGACCCGCTCCGGCTCGGGGTCTCCCCCCTCGCGTACAAGGGCCAGGTCGGCTTCACCCTGGGCGCGCGCCTGGACGCCGTGGAGAGCACGGTGAAGTCGTACCGGGAGACCTACAGCCTCAAGCCCTCGTCCGGTCCCCGCCTGACCGTCGGCAAGCCCGAGGTCCAGACCCCCGAGGTCGGTGGACCGTTCTACTCGAAGTACACCGAGCTGACCGTCGCCGCCGACAACACCGCGGACCTCGAGCCGACGGCCGCCTGGACCCCCTCGAACGGCGGCGCCAACGGCACGCTGACCGTCGGCCTGGTCAACCGCGGGCCGGCCGTTCTCTCGGGGGCCGGCTCCGAGGACCCGACCGTCGGCTTCGTCCTCCCGGACGGCGTCAAGCCGGTGCACGTCGACGGCGGGTTCTGCTACCCCCCGGACAGCAACGGCGCCAAGAACCACTACACCTGCTTCGGCAATGTCTGGATGCCGGTCGGCTCCGGGCCCACCTTCACCATGAAGCTCGACCTTCCGGAGTCCGCCCGCAACTGGCAGCTGGACGTCACGGTCCAGAACCGCGAGAGCACCTCCGACGCCCGCGGCACCTGGAACACCGACCCCGCCAACGACGTGGTCCGTCTGACGCTCGGTGACAAGCCCTCCACCGGCGCCCCGGTGACCACTCCCCCGGTCACCACCCCGGCGCCCACACCGACCAAGGACGGCTCCGCCACCCCGAAGCCGACCGCCACCAAGAGCACCCCGGCGAGCCCGACCGCGAGCGGCTCCACCACCGCCCCGGCCTCGGCCTCGGCCTCGGCCTCTGCTTCGGCCTCTGCTTCGGCGAGCAGCTCGGCCACCGCCGTCACCGGCCCGCTCGCCGCCACCGGCGGCGGCTCCAACGCCGCGCCGATCGCCGCGGCCGGCGCCGCGGCCGTCGTCCTCGGCCTGGCCCTGCTCCTGGTGGTCCGCCGCCGCAAGGCCGCCTCGCACCAGCGGTAACCTCTCCGAGCGGCCCGGGAGACGCCACCAGGCGCCTCCCGGGCCGTTTCTGACGTCATAACAATTGCGCATCCACAGGCGCCAATTGCCCGATCCTGATGTCATCTGCGCGCTTTTGGCGAAAACGGGCCGTTCGCTCCGGGGCCCTATCGTGCCGATCGAACACCCCGTGACCAAAGGACACCCGTGGGACTCGCCCGCCTGGTCGGCCCGTTCGCCCTCTCCTCCGCCCTCGCGCTGACCACGGCCGGCGGCACGACGCCCACCCCGACGGCCCCGGTCTCCCGGCTCGAACTCCGTGCCCCGGCCGCCGTCGTGGTGGCGCCGGGCGGCACCGGGAGCGTGCCGCTGAAGGTCAGGAGGGCGGACGGCGAGAGCGCCCGGGACGTGGTGGTCGCCTTCGACGCCAAGGGCCTGGCCGGGATCGCCGAGCTGCGCCTGCCGGACGGCTGCACCGTTTCGGGCACCGTCCACAGCTGCCCCGGCCCGAGCGTGACCGCCCCGGGCCCGACCGCCTCGCCCGACCCGGCCGCCACCGCCGGGGGTGTGGCCGTGACCGCCGTCCCGGGTGCCGGCCCCGGCAGCAGGGGCGTCCTGCACGTCACCGCCACCGCCGCCGGCTCCGCCCCGGCCGGGGTGGACGTGGAAGTCCTGGTCGACGGGCCCCGGCTGACGCTCGCTCAGCTCCCGGCGGCGGAGCGGGTCCGGCCGGGGAGCACCCTCGACGCCACCCTGGAGGTCACCAACTCCGGCCGGCTGGCCGCCCGCAGGCTGGTCCTGGTGATGCTGACCGAGGAGACGCTGACCTTCGACCAGCGCTTCGGCAACTGCGAGTACGGCACCCGGCCGCGCAGCACCGACGGGGCGGGCCTCCGGCCCGCCGGCACCGCCGTGGTCTGCGCCGTCGAGGCCCCGGTCACGCCGGGCGAGACCGTCCGGCTGGCCCCGGTCCGGATCGGCGTCACCGCCGCCGCGTACCGGGACCGGGTCTCCTTCACGGTGCTCGCCGACCGCGAGACCGGCACCGGACCGGTCCGCGGCGCCTACGAGTTCGTGCCCGGCTCCGGCCCCCTGCTGGCCGTCGGCGATCGTCGGACCGCGGCCACCGGTGCGGACGGGACCGCCGGTCCGGGCGGGCCCGCCCGCCCGGCCACCACCGAACTGGAGGTCCGCACCGAGAACGGCGCCGAGTTCGAGGCCGTCGGCCACTGGGCCCCGGCCGGCGACGGCCGCACCGGGACCCTCACCGTCGGCCTGCACAACAACGGCCCCGCCTCGGTCTCCGCCCGCACCGCGGGAGCGGCCCTGCCCACGGTCGAGTTCACCCTCCCCGCCGGGGTCCGTGCCACCCTGGTCCCGGCCGGCTGCCACCCGGCGGCCGACGGGCGCGGCTACAGCTGCCACCCCGGCGACTGGGCGCCGAACGGCCTGAAGGCCGACTACGACTTCCCGCTCGAACTCCTCCCCGGCGCCGGGGAGGCCCCGTTCACCGTCTCGCTGCAGGACGCGGCCAGTCGCATCGGACGGGTGCCCACCTCGGCCACCATGGACTGGGACCACGACGCGGCCGACGACGTGGTGGTGCTCCGCCTCGCCGTACCGTCCACCGCCCGGCCCTCCCCGGCCCGCACTCCGGCCGCCGGCGCCCTCTCCAGCGCCCCGGCGAGCGCCACCACCGCGACCCGCGCCGCCACGACCGGCCCGTCCCCCTCCCCGTCCGGCACCGGCCGCCCGGCCGCCGTCACCGGCCCGCTCGCCTCCACCGGCGGCGGCGCCCCGGCCGGTCCGACGGCCGCCCTCGGTGGCGCGGCCGTGGCCCTCGGCCTGGTCCTGATGGTGACGGTGGCCCGCCGCCGCAGGCGCCCGGCCCACCGCCGCCCACGCTGAGCACGACGCCCCCGGACGACCCCGGACGGCCCCGCCCGGGGCGTCCGCGCGACACCCCCGGGGCCGCTGCCGTCATCCCGGGGCCGGGCCGCCCGTAACGGTCGATACCCTGGTGTCGTGAGCGATCAGATCAGCGCCCCCGCGACCGACGACCTTCCCGAGCAGATGCGCGTCCGGCGCGAGAAGCTGGACCGGCTCCGGGCGGCCGGCATCGACCCGTACCCGGTCGGCTTCCCCCGCACCACCACCATCGCCGACCTGCGCGCCAAGCACCCCGACCTGGAGCCGGACACCGCGACCGGCGAGCGGGCCGGCGTGACCGGCCGCGTGGTGCTGGCCCGCACCGGCGGCAAGCTCTGCTTCGCCACCCTGCGGGACGGCTCCGGCGACCTCCAGGTGATGTTCTCGCTGGACAAGCTGGGCCCGGAGCGGCTGGCGTCCTGGAAGTCCGACATCGACCTGGGCGACCAGGTGGGCGTCGAGGGCGAGGTGATCACCTCCAAGCGGGGTGAGCTGAGCGTCATGGTGGACCGCTGGGAGCTGACCGCCAAGTGCCTGCGCCCGCTGCCCGACAAGCACAAGGGCCTGACCGACCCGGAGGCCCGGGTCCGCCAGCGGTACGTCGACCTGATCGTCAATCAGGAGGCCCGCGACGTCCTCTACCTGCGCTCCAAGGTGGTCCGCTCGATCCGCCGCACCTACGAGGAGCGCGGCTACATCGAGGTCGAGACCCCGATGCTGCAGCCGGTGCACGGCGGCGCCAACGCCCGTCCGTTCACCACCCACATCAACGCGTACGACATCGACCTCTTCCTGCGGATCGCCCCGGAGCTGTACCTCAAGCGCCTGGTGGTCGGCGGCGCCGAGAAGGTCTTCGAGATCAACCGCAACTTCCGCAACGAGGGCGCCGACTCCACCCACAACCCGGAGTTCACCTCGCTGGAGTCGTACGAGGCCTACGGCGACTACGACACCCAGGCCGAGCTGATCCGCGCCACCATCGTGAACGCGGCCCGGGACGCGCTGGGCGGCACCGTGGTCCGCGGCATCGGCCCGGACGGCCAGGAGCACGAGATCGACCTGGCCGAGCCGTGGGAGGAGGTCCGGGTCTACCCGGGCATCTCCGCGCACCTGGGCACCGAGGTCACCCCGGACACCACGGTGGACGAGCTGCGGGCGCTGGCCGACAAGGCCGGCATCCCGTACGAGAAGGACTGGGGCCACGGCCAGATCGTGCTGGAGATGGTCGAGCGCCTGCTCGAGCACCACGCGATCAAGCCGACCTTCATCAAGGACTACCCGACCGAGGTCTCCCCGCTGACCCGTCAGCACCGCTCGGAGCCGGGCGTGGCCGAGAAGTGGGACCTGGTCATCTTCGGCACCGAGATCGGCACCGCCTACTCGGAGCTGGTCGACCCGGTCGAGCAGCGGGCCCGGCTCACCGCGCAGTCGCTGCTGGCGGCCGGCGGCGACGTCGAGGCGATGCAGGTGGACGAGGACTTCCTGCGCGCGCTGGAGTACGCGATGCCGCCGACCGGTGGCCTCGGCCTCGGCGTGGACCGCCTGATCATGCTGCTGACCGGCAAGAACATCCGCGAGACGGTGCTCTTCCCGATCGTGAAGCCCGACCTGGGCGGGGCCGCCGCGAAGAACACCAAGGGCGCCGAGGACGACGCCGCCGGCTCTGACGAGGAGTGACCCGATGGACTACGTGAGCGCGATCGTCCCCCCGCTGGTGATGGCGATCGGCTTCGGCTTCCTGGTGCGGGCCATCATCCGCTCCCAGGGCGGCGCCCAGCGCGCCAAGGAGGACGCCGCCGCCGACGCGCTGGCGCCCCGGAACGCCGAATAACCGAGCACCCGCTGACGCGCCGTCACCCTTCGGGGTGGCGGCGCGCCGCTCTGTTCCGAATAAGCAGAATTTGTCCGGATCTCCCCCCTATCCTGGCCGGACTATGGTGCGGCAACTCGGAGAACTCGAGAACGCCATCATGACCAGGGTCTGGCGCTGGAACCGGCCGGTCACCGTTCGCGAGGTTCTGCTGGATCTGCGGGAGGAACGCGAAATCGCGTACACCACCGTCATGACGGTGCTCGACAAGCTCCACAGAAAGGGCTGGCTCCGCCGCGAGCGGGCCGGCCGGGCCTATGTGTACGAGCCGGTCTCCTCCCGGGAGGCGTACACCGCGGCCCTGATGAACGACGCCTGGGCCACCAGTGACAATCCGGCCGCCGCCCTGGTGCACTTCTTCGGCCTGATGTCGCCGGAGCAGCGCGAGGCACTCCGGGACGCCCTGAGGGTCACCGCCCCCGACACCCCGCCGACGGGGGAAGAAGGCGATACCGGGGAGACCACCGGGGCACCGGCGCGATAGCGTCCCGCCATGGAGGTCACCATCCGCCGGGCGCGGACCAGCGATGTGCGTGCCGTTCGGCGACTGATCGACGGCTACTCGCGCAACGGCATTCTGCTCGACAAGCCGACGGTCACACTGTTCGAGTCCGTCCAGGAGTTCTGGGTCGCCGAGCGCGACGAGGACGGACTGGTGGTGGCCTGCGGCGCCCTGCACGTGATGTGGGAGGACCTGGCCGAGGTGCGCACCCTCGCGGTGGACCCGGTCTGCCACGGCCGGGGCATCGGCCACCTGCTGCTGGAGAAGCTGGTGGCGACCGCCCGCTGGCTGGGCGTCCGTCGGATTTTCTGCCTGACCTTCGAGGTCTCCTTCTTCGCGAAACACGGTTTCGTGGAGATCGGCGAAACCGACGACGGTACCTCAGACCCGGCCGCCATCGCTACGGATGTCTATGAGGAGCTTCTACGTTCGTACGACGAAGGTGTCGCGGAGTTCCTCGACCTGGAGCGCGTGAAGCCCAACACGCTGGGCAACTCCCGCATGCTGCTGCGCCTCTGAACACGCACGGAACAGGCCATCGGACACCTTCGGAGCAGCCAGGGGTTTGTGTTTTCACGGAAAAGGCGCTTTCCTTTCCTCAGGCAATGGGTCGTTTACACGGAAAGGGAAGCCCGTGGCACAGAGGGTGCAGGTCATTCTTGAAGACGATCTCGACGGCGGTTCGGCGGACGAGACCGTGACGTTCGCCCTGGACGGCGTGGCCTACGAGATCGACCTGAAGAGCGCGAACGCGGACAAGCTGCGCGGCCTGCTGGCCCCGTACCTGGACAAGGGCCGCAAGCAGAGCGGGCGGCTGGCCGGTGGCCGTCGCAGTGCGGGCCGGAGCACGGGCCGCCCGGCGGCCGGCGCGCCGGACACCGCCAAGATCCGCGCCTGGGCGAAGGAGAACGGCTACGAGGTCAACGACCGCGGCCGCGTTCCGAGCAACGTGCGCGAGGCGTACGAGCGGGAGAACCCGTCCTGACCGGTCGTCAGGGCGCCAGGCCCAGCCGGGTCCGGGCGCAGGCGTCGGCCAGGCAGTCCAGCAGGCGGAGCAGGTCGGGCGAGCGCAGGTCGAGGCCCGGGCCGTGTCCGCCGTGACGCAGCCAGACCGCCCGTCGGTCATCGGGGCGCGGAGGGTCCTCCTCCGCGCCCCGCGGCCGTGAACCGGCCGGGCGCCCGCGCGGTGGCCGCGGCGGCGGCACCCTGAGCTGTCCGGCCGCCAGCGGGACCAGGTCGAGGCCCAGCCCCGGGCCCCAGCCCAGCCAGTCCAGCAGGTCCGGCACCTGCTCGGCGGTGCCGGGGGCGAGCAGGAAGGCGGCCCGGCGGCCGCGGGCCAGCACCGGCCCGGTGGTCCGGCCGAGGCGGTCCAGCCGGCCGAGCGCGGCCAGCCCCGCCGGGCGGGCCAGCTCCACCCGGTCCGACCCGAGCAGCACCCCGGCCGCCGCGGTCCGGCCCGACTGGACGGTCATGGGCTGTGCAACGCTGGAGGAGCACGGCGGTCACGCGGGTACCACCCGGACGGCCCCCGGCCCGAGCTGACCCACCGTCACCACGGGGGACTTCTCGCCAGGCGAACACCGCCACCCGGGAAACTGCGCGAAACTCGCCGGAATACCGGGTATGAATGCAGGTGGGTGGGGCAGACGGCCCCGGCCGAGCAGATCGCGGGACCGGCCGACGCGTCCACGACGGGCCTTGTTCGCCGTTGGCGTAGCGGAATCGGGTGCATGGGGCCCGACCGTGGGAACACCGTCACCCAGCATCAGGTTGGGAATGGTGTCGGCTGGTCGCGCAGCTGATAAGGGCTCCACGAGAGTGGAGCCGATCCGTGAGCCGCGCCGCTGAGCGGGACTAGCATGCGGAAGGACAGGGCGGGGACAGTCCCCGAACTGCCCGACCGCTCTGAGGAGCGATAAACGATGTTCGAGAGGTTCACCGACCGCGCGCGGCGGGTTGTCGTCCTGGCTCAGGAAGAAGCCCGGATGCTCAACCACAACTACATCGGCACCGAGCACATCCTCCTGGGCCTGATCCACGAGGGCGAGGGCGTCGCCGCCAAGGCCCTGGAGAGCCTCGGGATCTCCCTGGAGGCCGTGCGCCAGCAGGTCGAGGAGATCATCGGCCAGGGCCAGCAGGCCCCGTCCGGCCACATCCCCTTCACCCCGCGGGCCAAGAAGGTGCTGGAGCTTTCGCTCCGCGAGGCCTTGCAGCTCGGTCACAACTACATCGGCACCGAGCACATCCTGCTCGGCCTCATCCGCGAGGGCGAGGGCGTCGCCGCCCAGGTCCTGGTGAAGCTCGGCGCCGACCTCAACCGGGTGCGCCAGCAGGTCATCCAGCTGCTCTCCGGCTACCAGTCCGGCGGCAAGGAGTCGGCCACCGCCGGCGGTCCGGCCGAGGGCACCCCCTCCACCTCGCTGGTCCTGGACCAGTTCGGGCGCAACCTCACCCAGGCCGCCCGCGAGGCCAAGCTCGACCCGGTGATCGGGCGCGAGAAGGAGATCGAGCGGGTCATGCAGGTGCTGTCCCGCCGCACCAAGAACAACCCCGTGCTGATCGGTGAGCCCGGCGTCGGCAAGACGGCCGTGGTCGAGGGCCTGGCCCAGGCCATCGTCAAGGGCGAGGTTCCCGAGACGCTCAAGGACAAGCAGCTCTACACCCTGGACCTCGGCGCGCTGGTGGCGGGCTCCCGCTACCGCGGTGACTTCGAGGAGCGCCTGAAGAAGGTGCTCAAGGAGATCCGCACCCGCGGCGACATCATCCTGTTCATCGACGAGCTGCACACCCTGGTCGGCGCGGGCGCCGCCGAGGGTGCGATCGACGCCGCGTCGATCCTCAAGCCGATGCTGGCCCGCGGTGAGCTCCAGACCATCGGTGCCACCACGCTGGACGAGTACCGCAAGCACCTGGAGAAGGACGCGGCGCTCGAGCGCCGCTTCCAGCCGATCCAGGTCGCGGAGCCGTCGCTGCCGCACACCATCGAGATCCTCAAGGGCCTGCGGGACCGCTACGAGGCGCACCACCGGGTGTCCATCACCGACGCCGCGCTGGTCGCCGCCGCCACCCTGGCCGACCGCTACATCTCGGACCGCTTCCTGCCGGACAAGGCGATCGACCTGATCGACGAGGCCGGCTCCCGGATGCGCATCCGCCGGATGACCGCGCCGCCGGACCTGCGCGAGTTCGACGAGAAGATCGCCGACGTGCGCCGGGAGAAGGAGAGCGCGATCGACGCGCAGGACTTCGAGAAGGCCGCCTCGCTGCGCGACGACGAGAAGCAGCTCCTCACCGCGAAGGCGAAGCGGGAGAAGGAGTGGAAGGCCGGCGACATGGACGTCGTCGCGGAGGTGGACGAGGAGCTCATCGCCGAGGTCCTGGCCACCGCCACCGGCATCCCGGTCTTCAAGCTGACCGAGGAGGAGTCCTCCCGCCTGCTGCGCATGGAGGACGAGCTGCACAAGCGCGTCATCGGCCAGAAGGACGCCATCAAGGCGCTCTCCCAGGCGATCCGGCGCACCCGTGCGGGCCTCAAGGACCCGAAGCGTCCCGGCGGTTCGTTCATCTTCGCCGGCCCGTCCGGCGTCGGTAAGACCGAGCTGTCCAAGACGCTGGCCGAGTTCCTGTTCGGCGACGAGGACGCGCTGATCTCGCTCGACATGTCGGAGTTCTCGGAGAAGCACACCGTCTCCCGGCTCTTCGGCTCCCCGCCCGGCTACGTCGGGTACGAGGAGGGCGGCCAGCTCACCGAGAAGGTGCGCCGGAAGCCGTTCTCGGTGGTCCTCTTCGACGAGGTCGAGAAGGCGCACCCGGACATCTTCAACTCGCTGCTGCAGATCCTGGAGGACGGTCGCCTGACCGACTCCCAGGGCCGGGTGGTCGACTTCAAGAACACCGTCATCATCATGACCACCAACCTCGGCACCCGGGACATCTCCAAGGGCTTCAACCTCGGCTTCGCGGCCACGGGTGACAGCACCACCGGGTACGAGCGGATGAAGGCGAAGGTCGGCGAGGAGCTCAAGCAGCACTTCCGCCCCGAGTTCCTGAACCGCGTCGACGACATCGTGGTGTTCCACCAGCTGTCCGAGGAAGACATCATCCAGATCGTCGACCTGATGATCGACAAGGTGGACGGCCGCCTCAAGGACCGCGACATGGGCCTGGAGCTCAGCATCGAGGCCAAGAAGCTGCTGGCGAAGCGTGGTTACGACCCGCTGCTGGGTGCGCGTCCGCTGCGTCGCACGATCCAGCGCGAGATCGAGGACCACCTGTCCGAGAAGATCCTCTTCGGCGAGCTGCGCGCCGGCCACATCGTGGTCGTCGGCGTCGAGGGCGAGGGCAAGGAAGCGAAGTTCACCTTCCGCGGTGAGGAGAAGTCCCCCGTGGCCGACTCCCCCGCCACCGTGACGGCGGGTCCGGACCTCACCAAGTAAGGTTTGTTGCAGGTTCCGAAAGGGCCCCCGCACCGGTCATAACACCGGCGCGGGGGCCCTTTCGCTATGCCCGCCTCTTCATCTCCAGGTCACAATTCCTGTGATGAACCGCACCCCGATCCCCGCCGTTCGACGGATGGCGCCGGTGGTCCGTACGCGATGGACAGGCTCAGCGGCGGGGAAGGCCCCGGCAGTTGACGCATGATCAGCTGATCGGAGCGGCGGAGCATAGCGCCGTGACCATGTCATGGTCAAGGTCTTTCTTTTTCATCCACGCTTGGATCAAATGACGTCCACCTGTCTTTCATTGGTTCACCGGCGGAGCCAAGAGCTCGGCCGGTATGGGGAGGACGTCACCACGTTGAACATATCCAAGAAGGTTGCCTCGGCGACCGCTGCCGCGGCGGTCATCACCGCCCTCGGCGCGGGGCTCCTGCCGGCCTCCGCCACGGCCGCCCCGGTCGTCCCGGTCAGCAATGACCCGGCCGACGCGGTGCAGACCGCGTCCGTGGACCACAACCTTGCCGGCCCGCTGAGCGCCAAGGTCGAGGCCGAGCAGAAGGCCGCTCTGGACCAGCTGCTCGCCGGTACCGCCAAGGTCGAGAAGCACAACGGCGGCACCAGCATCAAGCTCGGCCGCGACAAGTACGTGGAGCTCGCCCGCGAGCGCACGGACAAGATCTTCACCATCCTGGTCGAGTTCTCCGACCAGGTGGACAACACCACCAAGCTGCCCGACGGCAAGCTCAAGTACGGTGGCACCCCCGGCCCGCAGCGGAACCAGATCCCGCAGCCGGACCGCGCGAAGGACAACTCCACGGACTGGCGGGCGGACTACAACCGCCAGCACTACCAGGACATGTACTTCAGCAAGACCCAGGACTCGCTCAAGACCTACTACGAGCGTCAGTCCTCCGGCCGTTACTCGGTCGACGGCCAGGTCACCGACTGGGTCAAGGTGCCGTGGAACGAGGCCCGTTACGGCTCGGACTACTGCGGCCAGCACGTCTGCAACAACGCCCAGGACCTGATCCGCGACGGCGTCAACGCCTGGGTCGCGGACCAGAAGGCCAAGGGCCAGACGGACGCCCAGGTCAAGGCCACCCTGGCCCAGTACGACCAGTGGGACCGGTACGACTTCGACCACGACGGCAACTTCAACGAGCCCGACGGTTACGTCGACCACTTCCAGATCGTGCACGCCGGTGAGGACCAGTCCGCCGGCGGCGGTGCCCAGGGCACCGACGCGCTCTGGGCCCACCGCTCGTACGCCTACGGCGCCCTCCAGGGCCAGACCGGCCCGGCGGACAACAAGCTCGGTGGCACCCAGGCCGGCGACACCGGCATCTGGGTCGGCGACTACACCATGCAGGCCGAGAACGGTGGCCTCGGTGTCTTCGCCCACGAGTACGGCCACGACCTCGGTCTGCCGGACCTCTACGACACCACCGGCTCCGGCAACGACAACTCGGTCGGCTTCTGGTCGCTGATGTCGTCCGGTTCCTGGCTCGGCACCGGCAAGAACTCGATCGGCGACAAGCCGGCCGACCTCGACGCCTGGTCCAAGCTCAAGCTGGGCTGGTTCGACTTCGAGAAGGCCAAGGCGGGCAAGCTCTCCGCCCACCTCCTCGGCCCGGCCGAGTACAACAACAAGCGCCCGCAGGGCCTCGTCGTCGACCTGCCGAGCAAGACCGTCACCACCGACATCAACACTCCCTTCCAGGGCAGTGGTGAGTGGTGGAGCGGCTCGGCCGACGACCTGAACGTCGCGCTGACCCGTGACCTCGACCTCACCGGCAAGACCTCGGCCTCGCTGACGGCCAAGGGCTGGTACGAGATCGAGCAGGACTACGACTACGCCTACGCCGAGGTCTCGACCGACGGCGGCGCCAACTGGGTCGGCCTGAACGGCACCTGGAACGGCACGGCCATCCCGCTCAACCCGGGCAACAAGGCCGGTCTGACCGGTAACTCGGGCGGCCAGTGGGGCGACCTCGCCTTCGACCTGAACCCCTACGTGGGCAAGGCCGTCAAGGTCCGCTTCCACTACACCACCGACGGCGGCGTGCACGAGAAGGGCCTGGCCCTCGACAACATCGCCATCACCGCCAACGGCACCCAGGTCTTCACCGACAACGCGGAGAGCGGCGACAACGGCTGGAAGGCCGACGGCTTCTCCCGCATCAACGGCAAGTTCTCCAAGGACTACGCCCAGCACTACCTGGTGGAGAACCGTCAGTACATCTCGTACGACGAGATGCTGAAGACCGGTCCGTACGTCTTCGGCTCCACGGTGAAGCCGGACTGGGTCGACCACTACGCCAACCAGAACGGTCTTCTGGTCTGGCTGTGGGACGAGTCGCAGACCGACAACAACGTCACCAACCACCCGGGCTCCGGCCTGATCCTGCCGGTCGACTCGCACCCGACCCCGCTGAAGTGGGCCGACGGCAGCACGATGCGCCCGCGTCTGCAGGGTTACGACTCCACCTTCGGCTTCGACCGCACCGACGGCCTGAAGCTCCACAAGGCGGACGTCCTCACCACCATCCCGTCCTCGAAGGGCGTCTCGTCCTTCAACGACGCGAAGAACAAGTACTGGGACGCCTCGACGCAGTTCTCCTCCGTCCAGGTCCCGAACACCAACACCGCGATCTCGGTCCTCTACGAGAGCTGGAACAAGCTCGAGACCCTGGTCCTGGTCAGCCCCGGCAAGTGAGCTCCGCTCAACTGACGTGGTAAGCAGGTGACTTCGGCCCCGCCGGGATTCGTCCCGGCGGGGCCGGAGTGCGTCTGACCTCCGGTCACTTCCGGAGCAGGCCGAGCAGGTCCGTGACGGCCTCCTCGATCTCCTCCGCCGTCCACTCCATCGCCTCGGCCGCCACCGTCACCTCGGTCAGCGCGCAGCCCGGCACCGGCCCGTCGATCCACAGGCCGAACAGCCCGACGCCCTGCTCCTCCGCCAGCCGGACCGTGGCCTCGTTCAACTCCCCTGCGCCGTACGGCATCCAGAGCTGGAACTGGTGGGTGTGCGGCACCTCGGGCACCACCCGGGCCCCGGCCGTCCCGGCCAGGGCGGCCGCCACCACCTTCGCGTGCGCGACGTAGGCCGGCAGCTCCGGCAGCACCCGCTCCAGCCCGGCCAGCGCGGAGAGCGCGGCCGGCCACTGCTGGAAGAGCTGGCCGCCGTACCGGTGGCGCCAGACCTTGGCCTCCCGCACGAAGGCCTCCGGCCCGGCCAGCGCGGCGCCGCTGATGCCCTCCAGGGTCTTGTAGAAGGAGACGTAGACCGAGTCGCCCAGGGCGGCGATCTCCGGTAGCGGGCGGCCCAGATGGGGCACCGACTCCCAGAGTCTGGCCCCGTCCAGGTGGACCCGAATGCCCTCCACCGCGCCGACGGCGGCGGTCAGCTCCTCCCAGGTCGGCAGGATGAACCCGGCGTCGCGGAGCGGGAGTTCGAGCATCAGGGTGCCGAACTCCTCCTCGCAGCCCAGGAGTTCCTCCGCTGTGGGCAGCCGCGGCTCCTTGGTGGGCCAGACCGCGGAGAGGCCGGTCAGGCGCTGGTAGGCGCGGCGCTCCCAGCGCTCGGGGTGGGCCAGCGGGTGCATGGCCACCACGGAGCTGCCGGTGCGGTCGGCCCAGTACCGGAGGGCGATCTGCTGGGCCATCGTGCCGGTCGGGAAGAAGGCCGCGTCGGGCTTGCCCAGCAGCTCGGCGACGCGCTGCTCAAGGGCCCGGACCACGCCGTCCCCGTACATGTCGGGGCGGACGTCCAGATCGAGTCCGACGGTCTCGGCCTCGGCGGTCAGGGCGGCCATGCGCTCCCGGAGCGACAACGGGCGGCCGCCCGAGAGCAGCCGCCCGCAGCGGCGGAAGGCGGTGAAGCGGCGGTCCCGCAGGGCCGCGAGCGAGGAATCGGTCATACGAACGATGCTGCCCCAGCGCCGGCCGGAACGACAGGCTCGCGGACGGGGCGAGCCGTCAGGCGGCGATCCAGCGGTAGACCGAACCGTCCACCTTGCAGGTGATCCACTCGCCGTTGCGGTCGTGGGTGGAGCGCCCGAGGTCGGCCTTCCGGCAGAACTGGCCGTCGTTGTAGCAGTTGCCCGCGTTGGACTTGATCTCGCAGACCTGCGCGGCGGGGGCGGTGGTCCTCGGCGCGGCGGGCGTGGCGGGCGTGGTGGCGGCCGGCTTCGGGGCGGCGGGGGCGGTGGTCCTCGGCGCGGCCGGGGCCGTGGTGGCCGGCTTCGGCGTGGCCGCCTTGGTGGTGGCCGGCGGTGCGGCAGGCGGCGGGACGGCCGCCGGGGTCACCGCCGCGGGGGCCTGCGTCGGCGTCTCCACGACCGTCGGCGTGGGCGTGGGCGTGGGCGTGGGGCTGGGCGTCGGCGAGGCGGCCGGGGTGGAGACGGCGGCCGGGCTCGGCGGCGCCTTGACCGGGGTGACGGTCCCGGGCCCGCAGGCGGCGAGGGCGGTGGCGGCCACCGCGAGCAGGGTGGTGCGGAGGGCAGTACGGAGGTGTCTCATGCGACCTGTTCCGGCTCGGTCGGGGGATGTCCCGAAGCTCTGGGTGCGCGGAGGCTACCGCGAGGTTCGCACACGAGTTCACACTTCCCGCACACCCGTCCGGCTTGCCCGGAAAGTCCCCCCGACTCCGTCAGCCCTGTGACCGCCCTCACGGTTGGCATCCCGCCGGAGGGGGTAGGGCGGTGGGCCTCGTCACAGGCCGACCGGGATTACGAGCCGCCGTAGTAGCCGACGGGGGCGCCCCCGGACCGGCGGATCCGTCAAGGGCCCGCCCGACGCACTACCCACCGTCGTACGTCACACCGTTTGGGGCTGCACCCGATGTCCGTTTAGACCTGTCTGGTCCCCATCCGTCCAGCTGCCACGAGGTGCTGCCACCATGACGACGTCCCTGCTCCACGCCGCCAAGAGCCGGCTCACCGCCCACCGCCCGGTCGTGCTCTGGACCGGCGCCCTGGCGATCGCCTCCGGCGCGCTGCTGATGCCGGGCACCGCCGCCGCGCAGACCGTGCAGCCGACCACCCCGGGCTCCTCGCTCTTCACCGCCCCGGCGTACACCGACCCGACCGCCCCGGTCGAGCTCACCCACCCGGGCAAGTACGAGCTGCCGCACTCGGCCTCCGCGCAGGCCGCCGTCTCGATCGCGGACAACCTCCTCCTGACCCCGGCGAAGGCCGAGGCCCACGAGGGCGAGCAGGCCGCCGACCGGTCGCAGGCCCGTGCGGAGGCCCCCGCGCCCGCCCAGGAGGCCGCCCCGGCCCCGCAGGCCGCCCCGGCCCCGCAGGAGGCCCCGGCCCCGTCCTGGTACTCCCCCGCCCCCGGCGCGCGGATCAGCAACCCCTACGGCGGCAAGAACGCCAGCTACGCGGCCGGCTACCACACCGGCACCGACTTCGCGGTGAGCACCGGCACCCCGCTGCTCGCGGTGGCCGACGCCACCGTGGTCTCGGCCGGCCGGGACGGCGCGTACGGCAACGAGATCGTGCTCAAGCTGCCCGACGGCAAGTTCGCCGAGTACGCGCACCTGTCCTCGCTCGGGGTGACGGCGGGTCAGACCGTGAAGGCGGGCCAGCAGATCGGCAAGGCCGGCACCACCGGCAACTCCACCGGCCCGCACCTGCACTTCGAGATCCGCTCGGCCAACCGCTACGCGGCCGTGATCGACCCGCTCGCGTACCTCAAGGGCCACGGCGCGGTCGGCTTCTGATCCGACGTCAGGCTTCTGGTCCGACATCAGGAGAACGGGCCCCCGTGACGCTCAGGCGCGCGGGGGCTCGATCCGTTCCGCGATCTCCAGCGCGACCACCAGCGCCGCGTCGGTCGCCCGCGCCAGGCTGGTCACCGTGCCGGTCTCGCAGAGCGCCTCCGGCCCCGCCGCCAGGTCCTGCTTGAGCAGGAAGAGCGCGGTGTGGAAGGCGAACAGCGCCATCGCCGCCCGGAGCCGGTCCTCGGGAGTCGCCTCCGGGCCGTGCACCAGCTTGATCATGGCGACCATGCGGTCCTTGAACTCCAGCCCGGCGGAGGAGTCCCGCAGGGCCGGCTGGTTCTCGTGGAAGAACCGCAGCAGCGGTGCCCGGTCGGCCGCCCCCGAGGCGAAGCGGCGGATCAGCTCGTCCCGGAGCTCGGGCGTCCAGGGCTTCCCCTCGCCCCAGGCGATCACCTCGTCGATCGGGGCCGCCGCCTGCTCGATGATGCCGTGGACGATGTCGTCCTTGGTCTTGAAGTGGTAGTAGAGCGCGGCCTTGGTGACACCCAGCCGGTCGGCGATCTCCCGGAGCGAGGTCTCCTGGTACCCCTGCTCGGAGAAAAGCTCCAGGGCGACCTCGACGATGCGTCCCCTGGTGCCGCTGCGCGGACTCTGCGTCGTGCTCATCGGTGGGCGGCCTCGGCTCCATCGGAAATCGGCTTGACGCCAGGACAAGGACACCTTACCGTGCCACAGGTCCATCAACTAGCCGGGCGGCAAGTAAGTAACCCGGCCGCGGTAGTGCAGGGAGTTCCCACCCATGTCGAAACAGCAGGTCGAAACCGTCGAGCCGCCCGCTCCGGCAGCCGACCCGACCCCGCGCAGCCCCCGGGAGATCCGGCTGGTGATGATCGGTCTGGTGGTCGCCATGCTGCTGGCGATGCTGGACAACCTGATCGTCGGCACCGCGATGCCGACGATCGTCGGCGACCTCGGCGGCGCCGAACACCTCTCCTGGGTGGTGACCGCCTACACCCTGGCGACCGCCGCCTCCACCCCGATCTGGGGCAAGCTCGGCGACCTCTACGGCCGCAAGGGCACCTTCGTCATCTCGATCGCGATCTTCCTGCTCGGCTCGGCGCTCTCCGGCCTCTCGCAGTCCATGGGCCAGCTGATCGCCTTCCGCGCCGTGCAGGGCCTGGGCGCCGGCGGTCTGATGGTCGGCGTCATGTCGATCATGGGCGCGCTGGTGGCCCCGCGTGACCGCGGCAAGTACCAGGGCATGTTCGCCGCCGTGATGGCGCTGGCCACCGTCGGCGGCCCGCTGATCGGCGGCTTCATCACCGACCACCTCAGCTGGCACTGGACCTTCTACATCAACCTGCCGCTCGGCGTGGTCGCGCTGGCCTTCATCGTGGTCACCCTGAAGCTGCCCACGGTCCGCTCCAAGGCGAAGATCGACTACCTGGGCGCGGCGCTGCTCACCGTCGGCATCACCTCGCTGGTGCTCATCACCACCTGGGGCGGCCAGGAGTACGCCTGGGGCTCCAAGCAGATCCTCGGCCTGGCCGCGCTGGCCGTCGCCTCGCTGATCGCCTTCGTCTACGCGGAGCAGAAGGCCGAGGAGCCGATGCTCCCGCTGACGCTCTTCCGCAACCGCAACTTCGCCATGGTCTCGGTGATCGGCTTCATCGTCGGCTTCGCGATGTTCGGCGCCGTCACCTTCCTGCCGCTGTACCAGCAGCACGTGCAGGGCGCCTCGGCCACCTCCTCCGGCCTCCAGCTGATGCCGATGATGTTCGGCATGCTGGTGGTCTCGCTGGAGGTCGGACAGGCCATCACCAAGACCGGCAAGTACCGGATCTACCCGATGATCGGCACCGCCGTGATGGCCGGTGGCTCGCTGCTGCTCTCCACCCTGGGCACCGACACCAGCCGCTTCGTCTCCTCCTGCTACATGGTGGTGCTCGGCGCGGGCATGGGCTTCCTGATGCAGGTCACCATGCTGGTCGCGCAGAACAGCGTGGAGCTCAAGGACATGGGCGTGGCCAGCTCCACCGCCACCCTGTTCCGCACCATCGGCGGCTCCTTCGGCGTGGCCCTGTTCGGCGCCCTCTTCAACGACCGGGTCACCTCGACCATGGCCGAGGCCGGCGCCGGCGCGGGTTCCAAGGGCTCTGGCAACATCGCCCAGCTCGGCCCGGAGGCCGTCCGGGCGCTGCCCGCGCCGGTCCAGGACGCCTTCCACCACGCGGTGTCCAACGGCATCCACACCGTCTTCGTCTGGGGCGCGGTGATCAGCCTGGTCGCGGTGGTCGCCTCGGTCTTCCTCCGCGAGGTGCCGCTGCGCGGCGCCGGCGAGCCGGTGCTCGCCGAGTAACGCACCGTCAGAACGGCGAGGGGCCCGGTCCGTACGGACCGGGCCCCTCCGTGTGCGGCGCCTACTGCGGCAGCCGGTAGACCCCCTGGGAGACCGGCTCCACCAGACCGTCGGCGACCAGCCCGTCCAGCGCGCGGGCCCGCTGCACGTGGTCCGGCCAGACCGCGTCCAGCCGGGCCTGCGGGACCTCCCCGTGCGCGTCCCGGAGCACCGCCAGCAGCTTGCCCCGGACCTGACGGTCCGTCCCCTCGTACGTCTGCCCGCGCCGGGCCGGGCCCTCGTACGGCGGGCACCCCGCCGCCTGCCAGGCGCACCGCCGCCGCAGCGGGCAGGCCCCGCACTCCGGGCCGCGTGCGGTGCAGACCAGCGCGCCGAGCTCCATCACCGCAACCGCCCAGACCGCCGCCGTGGCGGTGTCCTCCGGCAGCAGGCCGGTGGCGGTGCGGCGTTCGGCGGCGGTGGTGGCCTGGGCCGGGTACTCCACGCCGGTGACCGCGCGGGCGAAGACCCGGCGGACGTTGGTGTCCAGCACCACGTGGCGCTGCTTGAAGGCGAACGAGGCCACGGCGGCGGCGGTGTACTCGCCGACCCCGGGGAGGGCGAGCAGTGCGGCGTGGTCCTCGGGCACCTCGCCGCCGTACTGCTCGGTGATCGCGGTGGCGGCGGCGTGCAGCCGCAGCGCCCGGCGCGGGTAGCCGAGCCGGCCCCACATCCGGACCGCCTCGCCGGGCGCGTCGGCGGCCAGCGCGGCGGGGGTGGGCCAGCGCTCCAGCCAGGCGGCGTACGCGGGCAGGACCCGCTTCACCGGGGTCTGCTGGAGCATGAACTCGCTGACCAGGACCGCCCAGGGGCTCGCCTCGGGCGTGCGCCAGGGCAGGTCACGGGCGTTGGCCGCGTACCAGTCGAGCACGGTCGAGTGGAGCAGCGGGGCGGAGGTCTCAGTGGTGGTGGCAGCCATGGCCCGGCCATCCTCGCACCGGGCTCGCCGGGCCTCCAAACGCCCCGGTGGGGGCCGCCGGGCGGCGTCCGCGCCGGTCGGGAGGGCGCGCCGGGGCTCACCCGGGCGGCGGCGGGGGCTCACCCGGGCGGACCAAAACACGGATGATGTGAAGGAAGCGACGCCAGACCGGTGTTGATGCACCATCGGGTCCTCCGGGTCTCGTAGAGTTTGCCCGTGCCTTCTCTGCGTCAACCCGTGGGACCGCTGCCGGCGTCGATCTACTGGCGGCGGCGGATCGTCGTGCTCGTGGCCCTCGTCGTCGTGTCGGCGTTGGTCTACTGGCTGTTCCCCGGGTCCGGGGGCGACGGGAAGTCCGGCAAGCAGGGCGGCGCCCAGCCCGCCCCGGTGCAGTCGATCACCCCGGGCGCCTCGCCGACCGGCCCGGCCGTGGACAGCCGCCCCGGCGGCTCGAGCTCCGGCGGTTCGGGCTCGGGCGGTTCGGGCGGCTCCACGGGCAGCGGCGGGGTCTCCGGCTCCGGCGGCGGCGAGGTCAGCCTGACCACCGGCGGCACCGGCACGACCGGCGGCGGCAGCGGTGGCGGTACGGGCGGCGCGGCCGGCGGCAGCGCGACCGGCGGCGGAGCCGCGGGCGGCACCGGCGGCCCGGGCAGCCCCCTCCCGGTGAACACCGCCGAGGTGATGGCCCTCCCGGTCTGCGCGGCCGGGCAGCTCTCGCTGGAGCTGGCGGGCAGTCAGGACGCCTACAAGGCCAAGGAGAAGCCCCGCCTCTCCCTCACCGTCCGCAACACCTCCACCGGCGCCTGCCGGGTCAACCTCGGCCGCCTGGCCTCGACCGTCACCGTGACGCTGGCCGAGTCCAACGAGCGGGTCTGGTCCTCCGGCGACTGCCCGACGGACCGTCAGGACACCTGGGTACAGCTCGGCGCGGGCACCGGCCTGACCGAGACCTTCACCTGGGAACGCGGCCGCTCCAAGCCCCAGTGCGCCACCCCGGACGCGACCCCCGCCCCCCTCGGCCGCTACCTGGTCCAGGCCGCGCTCACCGGCCCGGCCGGCGGCCCGGTCTCGGCCCGCGCCCTGATCCGCCTCGACAACTAGTGCCGTGCCCGGCAAACCTTGCCGGGCACGGCACTAGCGGCCATCTCCTCCCCCCGTGGAGCCCCGTCGGGCCCCGGTCCGGCGGGGCTCCACCCGTTCCTCCCGACGGGTTCCGGCCAGAACGGGCCGCCGACGCGCGTCCGGGGCGTCACGTCACCGTGAACGGAGCCCTTCCCGGGTGTGTCCGGCGGCCCGCTCGGTGTGCATTCGCCCGGCTTCGCGCCAACCCCGAACTACGACTCCGTGTCCGGTACATGACGACGAGAAAGCCCCTTCGTCGGCGTACCGCCAAGACCTCAGGCTGGTCCTCACTCACCCCGCTCCACCGACGAGGAGGACCCCTCTCATGGCACAGCACACCCGCCGCCGCGCGGTCGCCGTCCTGGCCGCCGCCGTCGCCACCGCGGCCCTCTCCGGCGCCGTCACCGCCCCCGCCTTCGCGGCCCCCGCCGAGGGCGTGGTGCTCCAGGCCGGCACCCCGTCGGCGATACCCGGCAGCTACCTGGTGACCCTCAAGCCCATCTCCGGCCTCGCCTCCTCCTCGGCCAAGGCCCAGGCCCTGGCCGTCCAGCGCGGCGGCCGGATCACCCAGGTCTGGGACCGGGCGCTGAACGGCTACGCCGTCGAGGGCCTGACGGCCGTTCAGGCCCGCCGCCTGGCCGCCGACCCGTCGGTGGCCGGCGTCGAGCAGAACCAGGTCTTCACCGTCACCGCCACCCAGGCCAGCCCGCCGTCCTGGGGCCTGGACCGGATCGACCAGGCCGCGCTGCCGCTGAACCAGAGCTACACCTACCCGAACGCGGCCGGCGCCGGCGTCACCGCGTACGTGATCGACACCGGCGTCCGGGTCAGCCACACCGACCTCGCCCCGCGCGCAGCCAACGGCTGGGACTTCGTCGACAACGACGCCGTCGCCCAGGACGGCAACGGCCACGGCACCCACGTGGCCGGCACCATCGCGGGCACCAAGTACGGCGTCGCCAAGGCCGCCAAGGTGGTCGGCGTCCGGGTGCTCGACAACAACGGCTCCGGCACCACCGCCGGAGTGGTCTCCGGGGTCAACTGGGTCACCAAGAACGCGGCCAAGCCCGCCGTCGCCAACCTCAGCCTGGGCGGCGGCGTCTCCACCACCCTGGACAACGCGGTGGCCGCCTCGATCGCCTCCGGCGTCACCTACGCGGTGGCCGCCGGCAACTCCAACGCGAACGCCGACAACTACTCCCCCGCCCGCGTCCCGACCGCCCTCACCGTCGGCTCCAGCACCGCCACCGACGCCCGCTCCAGCTTCTCCAACTACGGCAGCCGGGTCGACCTCTTCGCCCCCGGCTCCTCCATCACCTCGTCCTGGGGCACCGGCGACACCGCCACCAACACCATCTCCGGCACCTCGATGGCCACCCCCCACGTGGCCGGCGCGGCCGCCGTCTACCTCTCCACCCACACCACCGCCACCCCGGCCGCGGTCTCCTCGGCCCTGGTCGCGGCGGCGACCCCGAACGTCCTCACCGGCATCGGCACCGGCAGCCCCAACAAGCTGCTCCGCGTCGTGGGCTGACGTCCCCTCACCCGCTGCCCGCCCGGCCCCCTCGGCCGCGGCGGGCGGCGTCGTGCCTAGAGCAGCGCGTCGGCCGCCCGGAACGGGGCGCCGTGGCCCGGGACGATGAGGTCGGCGGCGGCCAGCACGCGTTCGCGGGAGGCCCGCAGCACCGCCTGGTCGGGGGAGACCGGGTCCTCGACCGGGCCGTTGGGCCGCCACCAGAGGTCGCCGACGAAGGCCACCACGCCCTCCGGGGTGCCGGCCAGCAGCGTGATGTCCTCCGGGCTGTGGCCGGGGGTGCGGATCAGCCGCAGGGAGGGGGTGAGCTGGTGGCCCTCGGCGTCCCGGTCGGTCCACTGGTCGGCCCGGTACTCGGCCTTGTGGTCGTGGACGGCGGCCTCGCCGAACAGGCCGACGTTCATGGTGTTGTCCGGGTGGTGGTGGCTCAGCACCACGTCGGTGACCTGATCCGCCGTCAGGCCGAGCTCCGCCAGCGGGCCGAGGATGCGGTCGCGGTGGGCCACCATGCCCGGGTCCACCACCACGTGCCGGCCCCCGTCGGTCACGTACGAGACGGTGGCGGCCACGCCGGGGCCGGTGGAGAGGGTGTAGCCGGTGGTCAGGACGGTGAAGGAGGCGCTGCGGCCCGAAGGTGCGTCAGTGGTCATGCCGTAGAGCCTCACCGACCTGCGGCTTCCCGACGAGTGGCCGTGATGCCACCGATCGCGGGTTTCGTGCCACACTGCCCACGTGTCCGCCCCCGCTCCCTTCCGCTCCATCGCCGCCTACGCCCCGCCCGGGGTCGGACTGCTCGCGGTCGGGGTGATCGCCGAGGTCTTCGCCGAGCGCGGCGGCGGGCTGCCCCGCTTCGACTTCGCCCTCTGCACCGAGCACCCCGGCCCGGTGCCCACCGACGTCGGCGTCCCGGTCCAGGTGGCCCACGGCCTGGACCGGTTGGCCGCCGCCGACCTGGTGCTCTTCCTCCCCTGGTCCGACTTCCGCACCCCGCCGCCGCCCGCCGTGCTGGCCGCCCTCACCGCCGCCCACGCCCGCGGCGCCCTGGTCGGCGCGCACTGCGTGGGCAGCTTCGCGCTGGCCGCCGCCGGACTGCTGGACGGCCGCCGGGCCACCACCCACTGGCGCTTCGCCGAGCTGCTGACCGACCGTCACCCCGAGGTCTCCGTCCAGCCCGAGGCGCTCTACGTGGACGAGGGCAGCATCGTGACCGGCGCGGGCGCGGCGGCCGGCTTCGACCTCTGCCTGCACCTGCTGCGCCGCGAGTACGGCGCGGCCACCGCCAACGCCATCGCCCGCGACCTGGTCCTCCCCCCGCACCGGGCCGGCGGCCAGGCCCAGTACCTCGCCGCCCCCGTCCCCGCCGACACCGAGGACGAACGCCTCGCCGAGGTCCTCGCCTGGGCCCGCGCCCACCTCGACCAGCCGCTCCCCGTCACCGAACTGGCCCGCCGCGCCCTGATGAGCCGCCGCTCCTTCGCCCGCCGCTTCACCGCCGCCACCGGCACCACCCCGCACGCCTGGCTCCTCGAACTCCGCCTCTCCCGCGCCGAGGAGCTCCTGGAGACCATCACCCACCCCGTCGAGGAGATCGCCCACCTGGTCGGCTACCGCAGCGCCGCCGTCCTCCGCGAACAGTTCGTCCGCCGCCGCGGCGTCCCCCCGACGGTCTACCGGCGCACCTTCTCGGCCGGCCCGAAGCTCAGAGGGGGATGATGCGCGTGAGGAGCACGACGCGGCGGTGGGCGTCGATGACGTACTCGACCAGGCCACGCCCGTGCGGGATGGGGAGTCTGCGCCAGTCACCGGCGCCGTCCCGGGCACTACTCGCAGGAAGCCAGGGATCTTCGGCGATCCCGACGGTCAGCGCGACGACGGCACTGAAGAGGTCCACGGGCGGAGCAGGGTCGGAGAGCGCGCGTGGAGGAGACCGACTGGCCCCAGGTCCTGGCCCTCTACGACTGCTGGAGCAGCTCGACCCGGGCCCGAAGGTCAGCCTCGACCGCACCGTGCCCCTCGCCGAGGCCGCCCGCCGCACCACCAGCACCCCGGAGCCGCAGATCGGCAGAGCCCCGCGCCCCAGGGCGACCCCTCCGGGGCACTAACCCGCCGTCGGCCACTTCGCCGTGCGGAGTCGGCGGGGGGCGGCCATCGCGAGCAGGGCCACCGTCAGGGCGCCCGCCACGCCGCCGAGGACCGTACGGGCGGCGAAGTGGTCCAGCAGGGCTCCGCCCAGGAACATGCCCAGCGGGACGCCGAGCATCAGGACCGTCATCGAGGCCGCGATCACCCGGCCCCGCAGTTCGTCGGCCACCCGCTGGAAGACCAGCAGGTCGAGCATCACCCGCAGGGCCGGCACGCCCAGGGCGAGCACCACCAGCGCCGCGAACAGGGCCGCCGGGGAGGAGGTGAGGTACGGGACCAGGAGCACCGGGACCATGCCCCCGGTCACCAGCAGCGCCAGCACGCCCGGCCCGAACCACCGGTGCAGGGGCCGGACCAGCAGTGCGCCGAGCAGGCCGCCGACCGCCTCGCCCGCCAGCACCAGGCCGGTGCCGGTGGTGCTCACGCCGTGGTCCCGCAGCAGGACCATGACCGGCAGCAGGCTGGTCGAACCGGCCAGGTTGATCAGGGCGATCACGGCGAGCACCGAGCACATCAGCCGGTTCCGTCCGAGCTCGCGCAGGCCGTCCAGCATGCTGCCGCCGCCCGCTGATCCGCCGTCACCCGCCGGGCGGCCGTCGAAGCGGACCAGGCAGGCGGTGGCCAGGGCGTAGAGCGAGCCGACCGCCACGGCCAGGAACGGGACGGCCCGGCCGAGGCCGAGCAGCAGGCCGCCCAGCGGCGGGCCGAGCAGCGAGGCGCCGTTGACCCGGATCTCGTCCTGGGTGAGCGCCTGGCGCAGCTGGCTCGGCGGCACCACCGAGCGGACCGCGAGCATCCGGACCGGCCCGGCGTAGGCGATGGTGGCGCCGAGCACGGCGGCCACCGCCAGGACGTGCGGGACGGTGAGCCGGTCGAGCCAGAGGGCGGCCGGGACGCTGAGGGTGGCGAGCACCCGGACGGCGTCACTGACGATCAGGATCACCCGGCGGTCCTGACGGTCCGCCAGGGCGCCGCCGTGCAGGCCGAGCAGGAGCGAGACGGTGAACTGGACCGCGCCGAAGGCCCCGGCCAGCGTCGGGGAGCCGGTCATCGCGAGCAGCAGCAGCGGGTAGGCGGTGTCGGCGACCATCGTGCCGAGCATGGAGGCGGCGGCGCCACTCCAGAGCGCCTGGAAGCGCCAGTTGCGGCGTAGCGGCACCAGCTCCGGTTCGGCCTCCGGCTCGGTCTCCAGGTACGTACTGGTCATGCGCCCACCCCGTTCACAGATCAGCGCACGGTCACTCCCTTGCAACCATTCACGCTTGAGTGAACGATTGCAGAGACGTGACCGTTTGCACAAGGGTTGATGCCCGTGGGTTAATGACCGCATGGTGGAGCAACTGACGGAGCGTGAGGTCGACGACGTGGCGACCCTCAAGGCGCTCGCCGACCCGGTCCGGATCGCGATCATGAACGCGCTCTACCGGCGCGAGCCGCAGGAACTGACGGTCAAGGAGATCGCCGCCGCACTGGACGAGCCGCCCACCAAGCTCTACCGGCACGTCAAGCAGCTGGAGCAGGTCGGCCTGATCCTGGTGGCCGGCACCCGGCTGGTCTCGGGCATCACCGAGAGCCGCTACCTGCTCGGGCAGAAGTCGCTGCGGATCTCCCCGTCCGTGTTCACCGGGGGATCGGCCGAGCGGCCGGAGGCGCTACGGGCGCTGCTCGCCACGGTCGACTCGGTCCGGGACGAGTACCAGGCGCTCTACCAGGCCGGGCGGCTCGGGATGCCCGCCGAGACCCCGGGGCAGGTCACCCACCCGGGGCTGTTCAGCCACCTCAGTCTGCGGGTGCGCCCGGAACGCGCGCTGGTGCTGCGGGACCGGCTGCGGGCGGCCGTCGACGAGGTCCTCGCCGAGGGCAACAGCAGTGACCCGGACGCGGTGGAGATCACCCTGCTGGGCCTGTTCTACGCCGTCAAGCCCGACCCCGCGCCCGAGGACTGACCACCGGTCAGACGTAGCGCTCCAGGATGGACGATTCTGCGAGCCGGGAGAGCCCCTCGCGGACCGAGCGGGCCCGGGTCTCGCCGACGCCCTCGACGGTCTGCAGGTCGTCGATGGAGGCGGCCAGCAGCTTCTGCAGGCCGCCGAAGTGCTCGACCAGCCGCTCGATCACCGTGTTCGGCAGACGCGGCACCTTGGCGAGGAGGCGGTAGCCGCGCGGCGAGACTGCCGAGTCCAGCGACTCGGGGGTGCCGGGGTAGCCGAAGGCCTTGGCCACCGTCTGGAGGTCGAGCAGCTCCGCGTGGGTGAGCGCCTCCAGGTCGGACAGCACGTCGGTGACGGTCTTGCCGCGCTTGGCGGCCCGCTCCGGGAAGTAGTCCCGGGCGACCAGCTCGCGCTCGGGCTCGACGCCCGCGATCAGCTCGTCCAGCTGGAGCGAGAGCAGGCGGCCGTCGGTGCCGAGCTCCAGCACGTAGCCGGCGATCTCGGCGGCGATCAGGCGGACCATCTCCAGCCGCTGGGCCACCGCGGTGACGTCCCGGACGGTGACCAGGTCCTCGATCTCCAGGGCGGAGAGGGTGCCGGCCACCTCGTCCAGGCGGAGCTTGTAGCGCTCCAGGGTGGCCAGCGCCTGGTTCGCCCGGGAGAGCACGGTGGTGGAGTCCTCCAGCACCCGGCGGGTGCCGTTGACGTACATCGCGATCAGGCGCATCGAGTGCGAGACCGCGACCACCGGGTACCCGGTCTGCCGGTTCACCCGCTCGGCGGTGCGGTGCCGAGTGCCGGTCTCGTCGGTGGGGATGGTGGAGTCCGGCATCAGGTGCACGCCGGCCCGGAGGATCTTGGTGATGTCCTTGTCCAGCACCACCGCTCCGTCGAGCTTGCACAGCTCGCGCAGCCGGGTGGCGGTGAACTCCACGTCCAGCACGAACCCGCCGGTGGAGATGGCGTCGACGGTCTTGTCGAAGCCCAGCACGATCAGCCCGCCGGTGTTGGCCCGGAGCACCCGCTCCAGCCCGTCCCGGAGTCCCGTGCCCGGGGCGATGGCACTGAGGGAGGCCCGCAGCAGGGCCTCCTCGCGGGAGGACTTGTCCGCCCGGTCGCTGGCTGCCACGTGACTCCTCCGGTAGACCCGGACCGCTCGGCTTGGTGCCCGGCGGTCTTGTCTCTCGTTATTGCATTACTGCATTGATGCTTCTGCCGATTAAACAGGGGAAAGTCTAACGGCGTGCGGCAATAACGGGGCCAGGGTCAGATGAGTTCGTCGGAGTCGACCGGCTCCCACCCCTCCATCAGCTCCTCCGGATAGGCCGCGACCGGGGCCTGGCGGGCGCTCTGACGGGTGGTCTGGCGCGCGGCCGGGGCGGCGGCGGCCCCGTTGGCGGCCCCGGCGGCGTCCGATTTCGGCTTGGCCGCGGCGCGGCGGCGGCCCGGGATGGCCCGCAGCGCCTCGCCGATGTCGGAGACCTCGACCACCTTCATGCCCGGCGGCACCTTGCCCGGGTCCGGCGGCACGAGGGCGTGGGTGAAGCCCAGCCGGTGCGCCTCGGCGAGCCGCCGCTGAACGCCCGTCACCCGCCGCACCTCGCCCGCCAGGCCGACCTCGCCGATCGCCACCAGGTTGTTCGGCAGCGGGGTGTCGGTGGAGGAGGAGGCCACCGCGAGGGCGATCGCCAGGTCGGCCGAGGGCTCGGTGAGCTTCACCCCGCCGACGGTGGCGGTGTAGATGTCCTGCTTGCCGAGCTTCACCCCGCCGTGCCGCTCCACCACCGCCAGGATCATCGCGATCCGGGGCGACTCCAGACCGGAGGTGGTCCGGCGCGGGGAGGGGATCTGCGAGTCCACCATCAGCGCCTGGACCTCGGCCACCAGCGGGCGCTTGCCCTCCAGGGTGACCGTCAGACAGGTGCCGGCGACGGGCTTGTCACGGCGCGTCAGGAACAGCCCGGACGGGTCGGCCAGGCCGACGATGCCCTCGTCGTGCAGCTCGAAGCAGCCGACCTCGTCGGTGGCGCCGTAGCGGTTCTTGACGCCGCGGATCAGGCGCAGCCGGGCGTGCCTGTCCCCCTCGAAGCTCAGCACCACGTCCACCAGGTGCTCCAGCAGGCGCGGCCCGGCGATCTGGCCGTCCTTGGTGACGTGGCCGACCAGCAGGGTGGCCATGCCGCGCTCCTTGGAGACCCGGATCAGCGCGGCCGCCACCTCGCGGACCTGGGCCGGGCCGCCGGGCGCGCCGTCCAGCTCGGCGGAGGCGATGGTCTGCACCGAGTCCAGCACCAGCAGCCCGGGGTTGACGGTGTCGATGTGGCCGAGCACGGCGCCGAGGTCGGACTCGGCGGCCAGGTAGAGGTGGTCGGAGAGCGCGTTGATCCGGTCCGCGCGCAGGCGGACCTGGCCGGCCGACTCCTCGCCGGTGACGTAGAGCGTGCGGTGCTGCGCGGTGGCCGCCTTGGCCGCCACGTCCAGCAGCAGGGTGGACTTGCCGACGCCGGGCTCACCGGCCATCAGCACCACCGCGCCCGGCACCAGGCCGCCGCCGAGCACCCTGTCCAGCTCCGGGACGCCGGTGGAGCGGGCCGTCGCCACCTGCCCGTCGATCTGGCCGATCGGCATGGCCGGCGAACTGACCGGCCCGGCCGCGGTGGTGCGGATCGGCACCGCGCCGTACTCCTCGACCGTGCCCCAGGCGTTGCACTCCGGGCAGCGGCCGACCCACTTGGGCACCACGTTCCCGCACTCGGTGCAGCGGTAGGCCGGGCGCGGCTTGGCGGTGGTCTTGGTACGGGCAGCCATGGCCCACACCGTAACGGCTGCCACCGACAACCAGGGGGCGCGCGGCAGATTACGGGGGTGCGCGAAGGTGACGGTGCGGCTGGTGTTGTTACCCGAAAGAAGTACAAGGGGCCCGATTCCGCCCCGGCGCACGGGCCGGTGCCTAGCGTCGGAAGGGTGTCGACCTCCCCCACGCCCCAGGCCGCCGGCACCGGATCGACGGCCGCAGCCTACGAGCAGTACGCCGACGGGCTGTTCACCTACTGCCTCTCGGTGCTCTGCGACCACCACGCCGCCGTGGCCGCCGTCCGCGAGGTGCGCGACCTGGCGCTGCGCCACGACGCCCGGCTGGGCGCACCCGAGCTGCGCCGGGCCTGGCTGTACTCGCTGGCCCGGCACTGCTGCCTGCGTCGGCTGGCCGAGGGCCCGGGTGGCCCCGGCGAGGGCCCGGGCCGGGGCGCACCGCCCGCCGGGCGCGCCCCGGTCAGCCGGGAGCACCGCCGTGAGCTGGCCTCGCTGGCCTGGCCGGAGGGCGCCGGGACGTCCCCGGAGCAGCGCGAGGCGCTGGAGCTGGCGGTCCGTCACCGGCTGGCCCCGGCCGAGGTGGCCGCCGTGCTCGGGCTCCCGGCGGCGGAGGCGGACGGGCTGCTGGCCGCCGCCGAGGCCGAGGTCTGGCGGACCAGGGTGGCGCTGCTGGTGCTCGGTGTGGGCAGCTGCCCGGTGCTGGCCGAGCTGGGCGGGGCCGGGGCGGAGCACTGGCGGGAGTGGGTGCTCGGCCCGGCGCTGCGCCGGGAGCTGGTGCGGCACGTGGTCGAGTGCCCGACCTGCCGGGGCACCGCCGAGCGGGTCTCCGGCGAGCTGGACTCCGGGCTGGCCGCGCTGCCCGGGCTGCCGCTGCTGCGCGCGCCCGGGGTGCTGCGGGAACGGCTGGTGACGCGCCGTCAGGCCGGGCCGGAGGAGGAGACGCTCCGCTTCGACCGGCAGGGCTTCCCCCGGCACCGGGCGCCGCGCCGGCTGCGCGGCCCCGCGGTCCGTCAGCGGGTGATCACCACCGGCGTGCTGGCCGCCGTGCTGACCGCGCCCGTGGTGGCCCTCTGGGGCGCGCACCGGGGTTCGGACGACGGCTCCGGTACGGCCAGCTCGGTCTCCTCGGTCCGGGTGGAGACCCCGGCGCCCAGCTCGGCCCCGCACGCCCCCCAGCCGGCGGTGGACCGGGGCGCGGCCCCCGAGCCCGGCCTGGCGCTGGCCGGAGCGGTGACGGGGGCCGCGAACGGGGGCGCGGACGGTGCGTTGCCCGCAGGCGCAGAAACGTTGCTCCCCTCGGTGCTGGGCCCCGCCGTCCCGGTGCCCTCGCGGAACGCGGTGCGGCTGGACCACACCACGCCCCGGCTGGAGACACCCTCCCCCGCCGCCCCGGCAGCACCCCAGGGCGGTGGCCAACTGACCGTCGAAGCGCAGGAGTTCGGCGAGCGCACGGTGATCACCCTGGTCAACTCCGGCTCCACCACCCTGCACTGGCACGCCGAGAGCGACGCCCCGTGGCTGCGGCTCAGCCGGGACTCCGGCACCCTGGAGCCCTCCCAGCGGATCACCCTCACCGTGACGGTCGATCAGGACCTCGCCCCGCAGCACCCCTGGCGGGCCCGGATCGCCCTGCTCCCCTCCCAAGCCGTCGTCACCCTGGAAGGCGGCCCGTCCGACCGTGGCGTACCGACCCAGCCCACCTCCCCCGCCCCCTCGTCCTCCCCGGCCCCGACGCCTTCCCCGACACCCTCCCCGGCACCGGAGCCCAGCCGGTCCCCCACCGCCGAGCCGACTCCGACGCCCACCCCGACCCCCACACCGACGCCGACGCCGTCCGGCTCTCCATCCGCCGACCCGAGCCCCGCACCCTCCCCGTCCGGCACCCCGTCGCCGTCGGTGAGCCCGAGCCCGTCCTGACGGGTCGGCAGGCCCCTCAGGCGGTCAGGCCCGCGAGTGCGTCCCCCGCGTAGGCGGCGCCGAGGACCACCGGCACCACGGTGGCGATCGCCGCCCGGTGGGCCGAGGTCCAGGCCTTCCACTCCCCGAGCGTGGCGGCGGTCCGCGTCGCGCCGCCCGACAGGTGGACGGCGAGCGGCAGCAGGGTGCCGAGCGAACCGGTCAGGACCAGCACCGCCACCGCCGCCGCCCGGCCACCGGGGCCCGCGCCGGTGGCGGCGACGGAGACCGCGGCGCCGGCCGTCAGCGCCAGGTTCACCGGGTCGGCCACCACCCGGGCGGCCGCCCGGGCCGCCGCCCGGCCGGGGGTGAGCAGGTCCACCTCGCGCATCCAGCGGGGCGGGCGGGTCACGTGGCCCTGGCGCGGGCGGCTCCGCCACCGCCCGAGGCCGAGCAGCAGCAGGGCCAGCCCGGCCGTGAGCTTCACCCACCAGGCCCGGTCACCGCCGAGCCCCCAGGCGGACGCGGCGGTCACCGCCGCGGTGGTGACGGCGGCCAGCGCCAGCACCCAACCGGCCGCGAACGCCGCGCCGTTGGACCGCCCCCTCGGGGTGGCCAGCACCAGCACCACCGCGATCAGCGGCACCGGGCCGAAGGCGATGCCGACGGCCGAAGCCAGCACCGCCCCGATGGCCTCGCCCACGGGCGCTCCTCCCGACGGCCCGTCAGCCCGACGACCGGCCGGACAGGGCGGTGGCGGTGGCTGCGGCAGGGGCGGTGGCGATGGCGGACGGGCGGCCCTCGCGGAGGCCGGCGAGCATCTCCTCGCGGAGCTCGACCGGGAGCACGGCGGGCTCGAAGTCCCCTCCCCCGATGCCGAGTTCGGCCAGCCGTCGGCGCAGGTCACGCTCGGCCGGGCGGGCCGACGGGTCGGCCGGGAGCGGGAGGAAGCCGAGCAGGAAGTCCAGCAGCACGAAGTAGTCCGGGCCGGTCAGCACTTCGTCCCGCCAGACCGGCCAGACCGGCTCCGGCGCGGGGGCCGGCGGCTCGCCGTGGTGGGCGCTGAGCGGCAGCAGGAGCACCCCGCCCCCGCAGGGTGCCTCGGCCCGGACGGTGACCCGGACCAGCCGCCCCTCGGCGCGCAGCACCCCCTCGTACGGCTCGTCCCCGTACGCGGCACTCTCGGCGAACACCGGCGCCCCGCCGTACGGTGCCGCGGCGATCAGGTAGCGGACGGGCCGGGCGCCGCAGATGAGGGTGCCGATCAGCGAGGAGTCCAGCTCCTGCACGGTGGCCGAGACCCCGGGGCCGGCCGCCGGGAGCTCCAGGACCCAGGGCTCGGTCCGCAGGTCGAGCCAGGCCCGGGCGTACGGGCCCTCCGCCGTCCGGTGGCGCCCGAACCGGCCGAAGCCGCCGGCGTGGCCCGGGTCGGCCTCGTCCACCGCCTCCGGGTAGAGCAGGCGGTAGCCCTCCAGCAGGGGACGCCCCCAGCTCCAGGCCTCCGCCGCCGTCCGTCGGACCGTCCCGGGGTCCACCAGTGCCGGATTGCCCATGCCGCCGCGCTCCCCGTTTTCGGACATACCATCACGAACCATACGGATCGGATGCTATGCGCCCGGCCCGGCCCGGACACGCGTGACGCACCGGACGACGGCGGTCACCCCGCCGGGCCGCACCCTCAGAAGGAGCGCCTGGTCACCAGCTCGGCCAGGGCCAGCAGGTCGTCGGCGGCCGACGGGTCCGGCACGGCGTCGGCCAGGTGGCCGATGGCGGCGGCCATCCGCTCGCAGGACTCGCCCTGGGCCCAGGCCCGGCCGCCCGCCCGGTCCACCGCCTCGGCGGCCTCCAGCAGCTCCTCCTCCGTCAACGCGCGCTCCACCGCGTAGAGTTCGGCCAGCCGGGCGCCCGC